>JAJVIF010000001.1:978338-1304451 GCA_022072165.1 bacterium
ACTACACCACGCTCCTGGTCCGGGCGCTGCGACAGCGTCACGAAGTGGATTTCTTCAGCATCCGATATCAGTACCCACCACTGCTCTATCCGGGCGAGGCGCAGTACGCGTCACTGGACGATCCGGAAGCCATCCGTGAAGACCACGAGCCACTGTTTCATTCACTCCAGCCCTGGACCTGGCAACAGATCGTCGGGCGAGTTGCTCATGGGAACTACGACCTCTTTATCCCCACCTGGTGGACAGTCTTTTTTGCCCTGGCTTCCGGACATCTGACCCATCACATCCGCCGAGCAGGGGGGCCGCCGGTTTGCTGGCTCTGCCACAACGTGAAGATGCACGAGGATCGGGCAATCGATAAAGCGCTGGTACGCCTCGGCCTTGGTGGCGCGCAGGGGTACATCGTCCATAGCCAGGAAGATGCCGCCAATCTGACAAAGCTCTTCCCGAATCCCCGGGTCTGGGTGCATGTGCATCCGACCTACGATCACTTCGCGACGCTGTATCAGGAGCGGATGCAGGGGGCACTTCCGCCACCGCCCAAACGTCCGACATGCCTCTTTTTTGGCGTCAACCGGGACTACAAGGGGCTTAAGTACCTCATCGCTGCCTGGCCGCTGGTGGTGCGGGAACTCCCCGATGCTCGCCTCCTCATCGCCGGATCGTTTTGGGATGACCCCAACACCTACCGGGAGCAGGCGCGGTCGTTGGGGGTCGGCGACAGTGTCGAGATCACGGCGGAGTACATTCCCAACGAGCAGGTCGGGGACTGGTTCGCCCAAGCAGATGTCACGGTCCTCCCCTATCGGAGCGCGACACAAAGCGGCATCGTGCAGATCGCGTATGGTTTCGATCTGCCGGTGATCGTGACCCGGGTGGGGGGCCTCCCAGAAGTGGTCGCCGAAGGCGAAACTGGGTATGTGGTGGAGAAAGAGGACCCGGAAGCGCTGGCCTCCGCCATCGTAAAGTTCTTCCGCGAAGGGGGGCGAGCCCGGATGATTCCGTCAATCCGGGAGTATCGGAAGCGCTTTGACTGGTCGGCGATGGTGGATCGAATTGAGGAAATCGCCACGACCCTCCGCTAATCCGCAGTCACGAAAGTGCAGCAGCGCCTCTGGTAGCATCCTGCCCATGGCCGACACCACTGCTCCTACCCTCTTCGCCGACCCCACCAGCCTCCCGGAAGATGCCCGTCATCACTGGGCCTCGCTCATCGACCTGACCAGCCAGCGGGAGTTCAACCAGGAGCGCGTCATCCCAGGTGCGCCGATGCCGTCGATGCACCAGCAGGTCTGGCAACTCTCCGATCAGCTTTTCACTGCGCATCCCGGATTCCTGCACAACCGGATGTTGCGGGCGAACTTGCATCTGCATCAGCAATCGCTGCCCGAAGCGGAGGCGGAAGCGCGATTTGTCGTGCAATACGCCCCCTGTTCGGAACAGGCACATGGCCTCCTGAAGCGGATCCTGGCTCTGCGGGGCGCGCTGGAAGAGGGCAAGGCGATCCACGCCGCTGCCAGCGCCCGGTGTGAGGAGTTACCGCCGTACGAGGACGCCCTCCTCTTCTTACAGGGGGATCTGCGCTATCTCTATCCTGACGCTGCTCTCTCGGTCTGGACCCAGCATCTCTCCCAGCATCCTGAGGATGCCGCAGTCACGCAAGCCTGTGCGGAGTTGCTGCTTGCGCTGGATCAGCTGGAGGACGCCCAGCGACTCCTGGAGCGGGGGGTCGCAGCGATTCCAGACTCCGCTGATCTCCGCCTGCTCCTCGGCAGCCTCCGCGCCGAAATGGGGGACCTCGCCAACGCCCAGGAAGACTTCGAGCATCTTTTGGCTGCAGACCCATATCACGGCAAAGCCCGGATGCATCTGGCCCGGGTCCATGCCGAGGTGGGCGACTTGAAGACCGCCCTGAAGCTCCTGAAAGAAGGCGCGGAAGAGAACACTGGCGATCCCGATTACTGCTTGTTGCTGGGGCAGATCGCTATGGCCCTGGAACAGCATGACCTCGCCGGAACCGCTTTCGTACGGGCCCTCGCGGCAGACCTGGAGGATGAGGAGGATGTCGCGGAGGCGGAAGACGCCCTGCGCAATATGGGGCTCTGGCACGATGGCAATGTCCGGTTGCAATACCTGCTGGCGGACAGGGCGTTGAACGTCGGCGACGGCTTGCGCGCCATCAGCCATCTGAGTCTCGTGCAGCAGGCCGGGGTCGACACCCGGGAGTTCCACATGAAGATGGCGGAAGCTCATCACGCCATGGGGCTGTTGGATGATCCGCTGAACTTTCTCGTCCTTGCAAAAAGCAAGAAGCGCCGGACCTACGACACCCACGGTGTGGAAGACCCCTCGGATGGACGCCTGGATCTCCTGATGCTCTCGATCCTCCTCCAGGCGGACTACCCCAAAGAGGAAGCGCTACCAAAGCTGGAAGCACACAAGGATATGGAGCGTTCAGGTCGGGGCGAGCCGGAGTCGTACTTCCTCACGCTGGCGGACTGCTGGGCCCGGGTCGGCGATATCGACCGCGCCAATGCTGCGCTGCGACTGGGCATCGAACGCAATCCCCTCGATCCCCTCCCCTGGATGGAACTGGCCACGTTACTGGAATCCACCGATCAGCCGGGGGAAGCAGTCCGCGCCTGGCGTCAGGTCTGGGACCTTACAGGTCCTGATCCCGATGTCGCGCACCATTTGTCTGCCTGCTATGAGCAGCTCGGCGCTCTCCCCTGGGCGGAGTACTGCGCGAACCGGGCCGCAGACCTCGAGGCGGAAGCCGGCGCTGAGGATGAGGGTGAAGCAGAAGAAGACGAGGAGTCCGGGAGCTAGCCCAGCTCAGGACTCCTTTTTCTTCTGGCCTGCCTTGCTCCCTTTACCGGTCAGCGTGCCGGTGAGCTGCCGGAGATTGAGCTGCCGATCGAGATCGCGCTGGCTCATGATCCCCTGCTCGACCACCATGTCGAGGATGTTGCGATCCTCTTTCACGGCGAGTTTCACCACCGCCGCGGCAGCCTCGTAACCAATGATCGGGTTCAGCGCGGTGGCGATCTGTGGAGTCCGCAGGAGCCACGACCGGCAATCCTTCTCGTTCGCCTGCATCCCGACAATGCAGCGCTCGCGGAAGGCATCCACCGATGTCGTGAGAATCTGGCAGGCATGGAGCAGGTTGAACGCCATGACAGGCATCATGACGTTGAGTTCCAGTTGCCCGCCGGAAGTCGCGGCCCAGACGGTGGTGCAGCATCCGTTGACCTGATAGCAGACCTGACTGAGCATCTCGGCCATCACGGGATTCACTTTGCCGGGCATGATGCTGGAGCCCGGCTGCACCGCTGGCAGCGCCAGTTCATTGAATCCTGTCCGGGGACCGGAGGCAAGCAGCCGGATGTCGCCGGCGATTTTCTGCAGGCAGCAGGCGAGGGCGTTCAGGGCTCCGGCTGCGATGTTGGCGGCTTCGGTGTTCTGCACGAAGGCGAAGAGAGACTCGGGGAGGACGAACTTCATCCCCGTTTCTTTCGCGATGTAGTCGCAGGCTGTCTCGGCGAAACCGGCAGGTGTGTTGATCCCGGAACCGATGGCGTTGCCACCGATGCCAATCTCGAGCAGATACTTCACGGCATCCTGCAGGTTCCGGCGATGAATCGCGAGATTGGCGGCATAGCCAAGCATCTCCTGGCTCAGCCGCATGGGGACCGCATCCTGGAGGTGGGTCCGTCCGGCCTTCAGCACATGATCCCAGGCCTTCGCCTTCGCCCTGAACTCATCTTCCAGTCGCTGAATGCTGGGGAGGAGGTCGTGCATGATCGCCTCCGCAGTGGCGATGTGCATCGCGACATGAATGGTGTCGTTGGTGGACTGCCCCATGTTGACGTGGTCATTGGGATGGACCCGGGAAAGCCCATCGCCCGTGGCTCCCAGAATCTGCAGCGCCCGGTTCGCGATCACTTCATTGGCATTCATGTTCTGGCTCGTACCGGCCCCGGCCTGATAGGCATCGACCACGAAGTGGGCATCCAGTGATCCAGCGATGACTTCATCGCAGGCTTTGAGCAGCGCTGTAATGTCCTTCGCCTTCATACGAGCAGTCAGCGTTCCGAGGTCGCGATTCGCGAGGGCCGCAGCCTTCTTGATGATCCCCTGCGCCCGGATGAATCGTCGGGGCAACCGGTATCCGGAAACGGGGAAGTTTTCCACTGCCCGCTGGGTCTGCGCGCCATACAGGGCATCGACGGGGACCCGGACCTCGCCGAGGGTGTCGTGAGTGATGCGATACTGCCCAGTTGCAGCGGGAGTGCGTTTGCCGGCCATGCGGGGCCTCCGACGAGTGAAATCAATGTGCCCGGGCATCATAGCCACGACCGGGGTGGCTCGCATCCATGCAGATCACATTCGCCCACCGCCGTCCCGGTAGTCAGCTCCGCAGTCGCGCGAGGGTGGCGTCGGTGGCTTCCAGCAAGTGGTGCAGGATGCCCGGCTCGAAAACCGCATGGCCCGCATCCGGGACCACAATCAACTGGCTCCCGGGCCACGCCTGATGCAGTTCCCAGGCACTTTTCATGGGGCAGACGACGTCATAACGTCCCTGCACAATGGTGCAGGGGAGATGCCGGATGACCGGGACCTGTTCCAGCAGATAGTTGTCGGTGGGGAACCAGCAGTTGTGCATAAAGAAGTGATTTTCGATCCGCGCCAGGGCCAGCGCTCGATCCGGCTCCTCAAAAAGCCCGACACTGACGATATCGATCAGCAACCGGGAGGTCGCAGCCTCGAACTGACTCCAGGCCCGGGCCGCCGCCAGTTGCACCGATGCGTCCTCAGAGGTTAGCTGCTTGCGGAAGGCGGTGCGCAGATCGTGTCGCTCTGCTTCCGGGATCACGGCGATGTACTGTTCGTAGTAGTCGGGAAAGAGCCAGCTGGTCCCTTCCTGATAGAAGAAGTCGAGCTCGCTCGGCCGACAGAGAAAGATGCCGCGCAGCAGCAGGCTCTCAACCCGATCGGGATGCGTGATGGCGTAGCACAGAGCGAGGGTACTCCCCCAGGAGCCCCCGAAGACTGTCCACTTGTCGATGCCCAGATGCTCCCGGATCCGTTCGATGTCCCGGACCAGATCCCAGGTGGTGTTGTCGGTCAGCTCGGCTATGGGGGTCGAGCGACCACAGCCCCGCTGGTCGAACAGCACGGCATGCCAGTCCGGATGAAAGAAGCCACGATGCTGGGGGGCTGAGCCGCCGCCGGGTCCGCCGTGCAGGAAGAGCATGGGCGGTCCGCTGGCCGTCCCACACTCTTCGACATAGAGCGTGTGGAGGTCAGAGACCGGCAGCTGATGGGTGGCGAAGGGCTCGGTGGCCGGGTAAGGGGTCCGCATGGCGCGACAGGATAGCCGCAACCAGTCCCCCTTAGAACGCCAAATCGCCCTTCAGGTCTTCTTCGGGGTCGATCGCCTTCTGCCCGAGCCAGCGACGGGTGAAGAGCCGCAGGGCGGTCCGCCCGGCGCGGTACTTCGTTCCCCACCAGACGCGGGTGCCGCCACCCTCCAGGGGCTGGAAAATCAGCCGCGCATCGTGGTACGGGAAAAAGAGCGGATAGAGAATCCCGAAGACGCAGACCGCAAATGCGCTGTACATGATGGGAACCCCACGGTCCCGCTTTACCTGGAGGATCGTGGCTTCCCGCACGCCCTTCAGGGTGATCGTCACCGGGGTGCCATCAGCACCCGGCACAGTCTGCGGGACATCCTGCACCAAAATCCCGGTCCCCTCGCCTAACTCCTGATAGGGGAAGACGCTGAAGCGGTTCTCAGGATCATTGAGCGGTCGCCCTTCCCAGAGCATGACCCGGAAGGGGAGCAATTCCCCCCGGGACCCATCGGGGTTCAGCCAGTACCCGCCGGCGACACTCCCGGAAGGCTTGATCATGACCGGTTTGGGCAGGAACGGCAGGGGCAGTAGCTGGTCCGGCTGAAACTGGATGACCGTGTCAACACCGTTCCCCTGGAAGCGGATTTCCGGCAACTGCGCGAAGGAGGACTGGTAGTACTTCACATGGTCGTAGACCAGCGGGATGTTGACCTCGATGGTCTCTTCTTTCAGGACCTCGCCGGTCTCGCTCAACACCTGCAACCGGCTCTTGAAATCGGTCGGGAAGACCTTCGCAAAGAAGGTCATGTCGTTGGGGAAGTCTTTGGGTTCGTATTCCTGGTAGTACTCCGCAAGCCGGATCCGCTGGCCGGTGTCGGTCTGCACATGCACTTCGCCCTCGCCAATGATGGCTGTCGTTTCTTTGAGGGAGGACAAAACACCGACAATCGCCCCAACTGCCATCACGATGAACGCGAAGTGCATCGCGACATTGGCCCACTTCGCCGTGAGCCCACGCCGCAACAGAATCTGCGTCTCCCCTTTCGTCCCTTCCCGGGTGAACAGGGTGTAGTGACGCGCCTTGAAGGAGGCCATGAGGGCTTCGATGGATAGCTCCGGTAGCTCCAGATAACCGTTGAAGCGAGCGCCTTCGATTTCAGAGAGCGACGTATGGGGTTTCACGTTTGCTGCCAGCCTTCGGGCAGCGGTGAGTCGACCAAAAGCGCAGAGCGTGACACTGACCACCAGCAGGGCGACCGTGGCGATGAAGTAGCCGGTCTTGAAGATGCGGTCAAACCCCAGGATGACAATCCACTTGTACTGCTCCGGCGTGTACCACTGAAGATAGTCCGCCGGGGTGTCACCGAAGGCCGCCTGGGGGACCGCGGCTCCGATGATGTTCATGACGGCGATGACCAGCAGGAGGAAAATGCCGAATTTGAGCTGCTGGATGATGTGGAGGAAATCCAGCCACGCCATCCAGAGGAGGTCAAAGAGTCCCAGGCCCTGATCGCTGGTGGCCGGTCGTGCGCCCGCCGGCTGAACGGTCGTTGCCATGTCTTAGTCGTCGTCCTTCCAGGCGGTTGCTGGCGCCGGTCCTACGCCACCTTCCGCGATGAGCATATAGCTTAGCAAGCGCAGTTCCACCGTGATGTCCACATGTCGCACACTGATACCGTCCGGGACATTTAGGGTCACCGGAGCGATGTTCAGCAGCGCCCTGACACCGGCCGCGACCAGGCGATCCGCCATCTCCTGGGCTACACGGGCCGGGACCGTCAGAATCGCGAGCTGGATTCCCTCTTTGCGGCAAACCGAGTCCAGGGAGCTGATCGGATCGATACGGACGCCCTCGAGGGTCGTCCCGATGAGGTTCGGGTCCACATCAAAGAGGGCCCGCAGGACAAAGCCCCGCTCCACCATGCCGGTATAGCGCGAAAGGGCGGTCCCGATGTGGCCGACCCCGACAATGGCCATGGGCCACTCGCGATGCAGGCCAAGCACGGCCGAAAGGCGCTCCAGCAGCATCGAGACGCTGTACCCCTTGCCCCGAACCCCAAACTCCCCGACATACGCCAGATCTTTGCGCAACTGCGATGCCTTCACACCGACTGTGGTGGCCAGCAACTCGGAGGAAATCGACTCCTGGCCCTCCTGGCTAAAGTGTTGCAACACCCGGATGTATCGATAAAGTCGACGAATGGTGACCAGCGGAATGCCCGGCAGGTGATGCTCCACTGCATCCCGACGTCCCTGGGGCAATTTGCGAGGATTGGCAGCTGTCATGCCCCACCGGACTCCCGGCGCGCTTCCAGTCGCTGGCGAATCATGACTGGCAACAGCGTGGGGTTCGCCTTGCCACCACTGGCTTTCATCACTTTCCCCACGAACGCGCCGAGCAGGGCTTCCTTGCCACCCAAAAATTGCCCGACCAGGGGAGCGGAGTCATTGAGCACCTCTTCAATCAATGCTTCAAGGGCTCCTGTGTCCGAAATCTGCTCCAGCCCCCGGGCAGAGATGACCTCGGCGATTGTTCCGCCATCCCGGATGACAGCCTCCCAGACTTCTTTGCCCTGGGGCTTGGAAATGCGACCAGCAGCGATTGCACCGACCAGGTCAGCGAGGTGCCGGGGGGTGATATCCAGCTCCGATAACTCGCGTCCCAGGACATTCATCAACCGGTAGGTCTCGCCCGTGAGCCAGACCGCGGCCTCCCGGGAGTCTGCCCCCAGGTTAAGGGCTTCCCGATAAAAGGTCGCCGCGTTGCGTTCTACCAGGAGGTCAGCGGTGTAGTAATCGAGGCCGTACTCGTCCATCAGGGCAGTCTTGATAGCCAGCGGCGCGGCTTCCAGCGTGGCACGCAGCGAGTCGACCTGCCCCGAATCGATGACCAGCGGTGGCAGGTCGGGCTCAGGGAAGTAGCGATAATCCGCTGCAGTCTCCTTGACCCGCATGACGAACGTCGCCTGCTTCTTTTCATCGAATCCCCGGGTCTCCGGTCGCAATCCATGCAGCGCTCCCGTTTCCAGCAACTCCTGCTGGCGGACCGCCTCGAACAGGATCGCCTTACCGACCTGGCTGAAGGAGTTGATGTTTTTCACTTCAGTTTTGGGATTCAGCAGGTCGGTCCCGGCAGGTCGCACCGAAATGTTCGGCTCGCACCGCAGATGTCCCTCTTCCATGTTGGCCTGCGATGCGCCAACGTTTCGCAGGATTCCCTGCAATTCACGCAGATAGAGTTCTGCCTCTTCGGCGGAACGGATGTCAGGCTCGGTCACGATCTCCATGAGCGGGACTCCCGCCCGGTTGTGATCCAGGAGGGTCTCGCCGGTCTCCAAATGCAGGAGTTTCGCGGTGTCTTCTTCAAGATGAACACGCCGGATTCGGATGCTGCGGATGGAGCCATCACTCAAACGAACCGACAGCGCACCGTGCTCTCCTAATGGATACTCAAACTGGCTGATCTGGTAGCCCTTGGGGAGGTCGGGGTAGAAGTAGTTCTTGCGGGCGAACTGGCTCACCGGATTGACCTGACACCCCAGGGCTAGCGCGATCTTAAGTCCGAGCCGCACCGCTTCAGCGTTCACCACAGGCAAGCTCCCCGGCCAGCCCAGACAGACCGGACAGACATGGCTATTGGGAGCATCGCCAAAGGCGTTTTCGCAGCCGCAGTACATCTTGGTACGGGTCTGCAACTGGACATGGGTTTCCATGCCTACAACAGTTTCCCAGGCGGCGGGTGTGGCAGTGACAGGGGGAGTGGCGGACACGACAGGACCCTCCGGGGGGAACAGAGCCTGCAGTGGGGCGCTGGTGTCGAGCCAGGCCCGATTTTCCAGTCATGATGCGGCTTCGCGCACGATTTTCTGGAAGCAAAACGCCGGGGCCGACGCCTCCGGCGAGCTTGTGAAGTTTATCACAAGGGGCTTACCACCCCATGTCCGCCGACAGATCATCAGGCCGGACAACGAGGTAGGTCACCATGTCCTCATAGCCGTCGCCCTCGGTGATGAACAGACCATCTTCGGTCAGGGTGTAGTTGTCGACCGCATCGGCGTAGTCATCGGAGTGTCCGTAGACCAGGAGCTGACAGCCGATGTTCTTCCCCTTTTGCCGCTGCGTGACATAGGTGAAATTGCCGGGGCTGCGGGCATCAAACTCGACCGCTGCCATGGCGTCCCTGGTGAACGGATTGACAGGCATCTCGGCCAGGAACCCGGTGCGTACCAGTTCAGCGATGCTGGTGGGGTATTGCCCACGGTCAAGGTAGTAATCATCCAGCGCCAACTCAATGTCACCGGCGGCTTTCATCAGCGCCTGCCGCTTCCTGCTCGCCTGCTCGCTCCGGATCATGTCGCTGGCTGCCGACACCATGCCGAGTTCATAGGCCTTATAGAGCGCATGCACCAACTGGCGGTCCGCCTTCACGGTCATGGTGAAGGCATGGGGGGTGGCGGAGCGGAGCACGGTCACTTCGCCCATCTGGAGATTCAGCACAGCAGCCGGATCTGGCATCCCGCTGGGAGTCGCTTCCGGACCCGCCGCAGAAAGCGCCAGATCGACTGCCCAGGCCGGGACCTGCTGGCGGATCTTTTCCACATTCAGCCGAGTCTGATAGACATACTCCGGCAGCAGGATTTTGGTCGAGACCAGGGCTTCCTGCAGGGTCTTTTCGGCGGTAGGGATATCAGTTGCCAGGACCGCCAGCCGCCCCTCCGTGAACATGACCAGCGGGATCGGGAAGCGATCACTTTTTTGCAGGACCTGATAGGTCCGTTCGTTGTGGGTCGAGTTGCTCCAGGTGAGCTTCCGCATCCCGGTGTAGGCCAGCAGGTGTTCAGCGAAGCCAGCCGCCGACTCGTCATACTCCACCAGCATCGAAACGTCGGCCTTAAGCGCCATCGGTTCCGCGTTCCAGAGGACAAAGTGGATGGCGTCGGCACCGCTCAGTACCGCCTGCAATTTGGGGAGGTACTCGTGAAAGATGCTCAGCGCGCCATGAACTTCCCGCATCCCAAAGGGGGCCTCTGGGCTGGTCATCAGTTCAGCCTTCGTCTCCATACTTTCGGCGCACATGGTGAGGTAGTCGCCTGGACGCGAAAGAGTCGTGGCCATCATAAAGTCAGCGGGTGCCAGTTCCCGACCAAACGTGGACCGGGTCCCGGCATGAGTCAGCCAGCGTCCGACCGGCGTCCCCTCCCCAGCGGGATCAAAGCTGATGGTGAATTCTTCCTCAAAGCCGGAGTCATCAAGGCGGGTCTTTTGCCGAAACTCGCGGATGTCCGCCAGCCCCAGCCCATGCAGCACCACCATCATCGTTCGAAACGACTCCAGGGCCTCCGGATCCTCGGCAAACTCCGCTTCCAGCTTTGCCAGCAGCTGTTCCATCCCTTGCATGACATAGGCCCCGTCATAGACCATGTCCGATTCCAGGCGGATCAGGGGATCGGCAGGACGGGCATCGACAGTCGCTGGGATCGCCAGGGTCGTGAGGGCAAGGAGAGTACCGGCCAGTGAGAGCGCGCGCATGTGCAGAGAAGCCTCCGAAGAGATGGTGTCCTTGACGGGTTACGGTAGCACAGCGACCCGTTGCACAATGCGGCGTATGACGCTACGCCTGCTGACTGCCGGGGAATCGCACGGACCGGGGCTGACCGGCATTCTGGAAGGCCTGCCCGCCGGGCTTGCCCTGCCGCTTGACCGGATAGATGCAGAACTTACCCGTCGACAGCAGGGGGTCGGTCGGGGCGCACGAATGCAGATTGAGCAGGACCGGATTACCTGCACCGGTGGCGTGCGTCATGGGATCACGCTGGGGAGTCCCGTGTGCCTGTGGCTCCCCAATCGCGACTTCGAGAACTGGCAGGAGCGGATGCAGCCAGGTCCCCTGCCTGGAGGAGCTACTCCACCAGCGCCAGTGACGCTGGTCAGGCCGGGGCACATTGATCTCGCCGGGAGTCTGAAGCTGGCGCATTTCGATGTCCGCAACACCCTGGAGCGGGCCAGTGCCCGGGAGACCGCGATGCGGGTCGCCCTCGGCACCTGCGCCCGCATCCTGCTGGAAGCCTGCGACATCCACATCACCAGTCGCCTGTTGCAGTACGGCACGTACTCGTTTCCGCCGTATGAACCTGCTTTCCCGACCTCCCGCGACTGGGAGGAACACCGGGAGGCCTGCCTGACTCAGGGGGCATCAGCGCTCACTGCAGCGACTTCGGAACTGCAATCAGCCGCAGAGGAGGCACGGGCAGCAGGGACCTCCCTCGGGGGCAGTTTTCAGGTGTTGGCTTACGGGCTCCCTCCCGGACTCGGGCACTACATCCAATGGGATCGCCGTCTGGATGGACGTCTCGCCCAGGCACTGATGAGCATCCACGCCGTCAAGGCCGTGGGCTTTGGCGCAGGCGATTCCCTTGCCGGGATGGTCGGGTCGGAGAGCAATGACGCTCTCTTCGTTCGAGATCCAGCAGAGCGACGACCGGGCGGTCCCTGGTGGAAGCGAACGAAAAACTATATGGGGGGCCTGGAAGGCGGGCTGACGAACGGAGAGCCGCTCACCGCGACCCTCACCCTCAAGCCGCTCTCGACACAGACCACCGCGCTCCCCAGCATCGACCTGGCGACCGGTGCGCCGGCCTCCGCATTAGTCGAGCGGACAGATGTCGCGGTGGTGGAGGCAGCCGCCGTGGTCGCCGAGGCGATGGTTGCTCTGGTACTGGCCGATGCGCTCATGGAGCAATGTGGCGGCTCGGCCCTCGTGGATGTCGAGGAGAACTACCGGGCGTACCGGAAGCGGGTATTTCGCGAGCCGTCTGGCAGCTAGCAGTATCAACATTTTGCGAAGATGCGAAAAGCAACCACGCCGGGGTCTCCCCCGGCGTGTGACAAGTCTGCCGGTGAGCGTCGCTTACTTCTCGAACCAGACGTTCTCCAGGCGGACATGCTGGATGGTGTCGGCGGAGTCCACCGCGGTGAATTTCATCCCTTTGACGCTCTTTTTCACGAGGATTTCATTGATACCGTGCTCGATGATAGCCCAGGGGGCATCATTGAGGATCAGCCGTTCCGCCTGGGTGTAGAGCTTCATGCGGGTGGCGTGGTCGGTGTTCCGCTGGGCTTCTTCCAGCAACTTGTCGACCTGCGGGTTGCTGTAGAAGCTGTGATTCCCCAGAGGACCAGCGTTCGCCGAATGGAACATGACATAGAGCCAGTTGTCCGGATCGGGATAGTCCTGGATCCAGCCCATCCGGAAGATCTGCGGCTCGCCTTCATCGACGGCTTTGATGTAGGCCGCCCATTCCATGGTCCGGGTATCGGTGGAGATGCCAACCTTCTTGAGGTCATTCTGGATCGCTGCTGCGATGTCGGGATGGGATCCCTCTTTGTTGAACCAGAGGGTGATCGGCGGCAGCCCTTCGCCGTTGGGGTAGCCGGCTTCTTTCAGGAGTTCGCCAGCCTTTGCCGGATTGAACTCATAGTTCGGGACATCGGTGGGGTTCTTGTAATCCCCGAGGCCTGGCGGGATGACTTTCCAGTAGGGAATCCCCTGACTCTTCATGATGTCCGTCACGATGTAGTCGCGATCAATGGCGTAGTTGACTGCCTGGCGCAGGAGGAGCGCTTTGCGCTGCGCTGCGGCGTCATTCGCCTTTTCCGGCGGAACCCCAAACGGCTCCTTGATCATGTTGAAGCCGTAGTACATGAGCGACGCCAGCGGGTATCGGTGGAGCTCTTCCTGCATCGAGGCATCATCTTTCACCAGCGGCCAGACGGCGGTCGGCTCGACCCAGCAGTGATGCAGATTCCCGCGCTTGTACTCCTCGAACTGTTGCCGGTTCTCTTTGATGACCTTGTAGACCACGCCGGAGAGCTTGGCTGGTCCCTTCCAGTAGTCCTTATTGGCCTCCAGGACGATGTGCTGGTTCTGCTTCCAGTCGACGAACTTGAAGGGTCCGGACCCGACCGGATGAAGGGTGAACTGGTCATCGCCGACCTTCTTCACTTCCTCTTCGGGCACGATGGCGAAGGTGTTCTGCGCCAGGTGATAGATGAACGGCGCATACGGCTCGGCGAGCTTGATAGTGATCTGCGTGGGGCTCTCCACGATGACTCCGGGCAGGTCTGCCGCTGTGCCAGCATTGAACTCTTTGCCTCCCAGAATCGGCGTGGCCCAGTTCGACCGCTTGGACGCGACCTTCGGATCAAGAATGCGCTTGATGGTGTACTCCACGTCTTTCGCTTCGACCCGGCGACCGTTGTGAAACGTTGCCTTATCGGTCAGGGTGAAGCGGTAAGTGACGTTATCGGCATCGATGGACCAGGCGGTCGCGATTTCTGGCGCGACATTGAGGTCATCATCCAGCGTCACCAGCGTGTCGAAGATCTGGTTGCAGACACTGTCGGATGTCGTATCCGAAATCTGCGCCGGATCCAGTGTTGGCGGATTGGAAGTTGTCGGAAAAAAGTAGGTGTTTCCGTCCTTGGTCCACTCCGGCAGATTGGTGGTATCGGCTTCGCTGCCCGATCCCCCGTCAGCAGATTTCTCTGCCTGCTGCCCCGAGTCACCACTGCCACAGCCCGTCACTACCGTCAGGGCCAGCAGGAGCAGGCTCCAGCGCCACAGTTGCTGCATGAGATCCCTCCTCGCACGTTGCCTTTGAGTTAGCTGGGGAGTATCCCCTGCCTGTTCATCGTGCGCAACGCCGCTCAGTATGCCCGAAAACGAAACCGCGCCCCGGGTGTCCGGGACGCGGTCTTCAGACGGTGGTCGCTGGCAGAAAGCTTCAGGCGACCGCGGCCGGCTCCTTGAGACCCGCTTCGGACCGGAGGAGTTCGACTTTGTCGAGGCGTTCCCAGGGGAGATCGACATCGGTCCGGCCAAAGTGTCCGTAGGCGGCGGTCGGACGATAAATCGGACGTCGGAGGTCGAGGGTCGAGACGATAGAGGCCGGCCGCAGGTCGAAGTGCGCCGCGACCAGACTTTCGATCAGTTCTTCGGAAATCCCGGGGGCATTGGTGCCGAAGGTCTCCACCAGCACCGACAGCGGCTTGGCGACCCCGATGGCATAGGCGACCTGGATCTCGCAGCGCTGAGCCAGCCCTGCTGCCACGACATTCTTGGCGATGTAGCGCGCCGCATAAGAAGCGCTGCGGTCGACCTTTGTCGGGTCCTTGCCCGAGAACGCGCCGCCTCCATGCCGCGCCCAGCCACCATAGGTGTCCACGATGATCTTGCGCCCGGTCAGCCCGGAGTCGCCGTGCGGGCCACCCGTCACAAACCGTCCGGTGGGATTGGTCAGATAGCGCGTTTCGGCACTGGTCATCTCGGCCGGAACGACGGCATTAACAACGTGCTCCCTGATGCCGGCGGAGATTTCATCATGGCTCACATGGGGGTCGTGCTGCGTGGAGATCAGCACGGTCGTGATCTCGGAAGGTTTGCCATCCCGATAGCGGATGGTGACCTGCGACTTACCATCGGGACGCACCCATGGGAGGGTGCCATTCTTCCGGACTTCCGCCAGGCGACGGGTCAACCGGTGGGCGTAGGCGATTGGCGCGGGCATGTACTCCGGCGTCTCGTTCGTGGCGTAGCCGAACATCAGGCCCTGGTCGCCCGCTCCGATCTGGTCGAGGGGATCACTCCCCGACTCCCGGTGCTCCAGTGCCGCATCGACTCCCTGCGCGATGTCGTGCGATTGCGGATCGAGGGAGACCAGCACCCCGCAGGTGTCGCCCATGATCCCAAATTCGGCCTTGGTGTAACCGATCTCGAGGACGGTCCGCCGTACGACAGTCGGAATGTCCACATAGGCGTTGGTGGTGATTTCTCCCATCACCAGTACGAGGCCTGTGGTGAGCGCGGTCTCGCACGCCACCCGGCTCATCGGGTCCTTTTCGAGCAGGGCATCCAGGACAGCGTCAGAAATCTGATCGGCCATTTTGTCGGGATGGCCCTCAGTGACCGACTCAGAAGTGAAGTGAAAGTCGTGCTTCGGCACAGGCGACTCCCCAGCGGTCCGCACCAGGGCGGAAACGGAATGCGTAAGCGGGCATGGCAGGGGAGGTGCCGGCCTGATGGCCGGCGTCTTATCTGTCCAGCGACCAGTCGTGCGTCGCTGGCAGGATTTGGCACCTCGCACCGGGCAGCGCTGGCTGCTGGTGCTGGTTGCCGGGCTTCCTCGGGCCAGTCCCTCTGCCTGCTCTCGATAAGACAGGGGTAACGTACTGTTCGACAGAAAGTCGTGTCAATGGCTCATCAGAAAAGATTTATCCCGGAAGCCAGGTCTCCAGGCTAGTTGTCCAGGAACAACTGAAGCAGGTTAAACAGGTCCTGCGTGGCGTCTGTGGCATCGGTGGCGATGGTCGGCCGGGCGCTCTCGAGGTCGGTTCTGGCACCTACCGCATTCCCCTGGAGCCATCGGGCGAAGGCCCGGGCGACCTGCAAGTCCACCGGACCGAGCTGGTCGTGGCGCGGAGCTGACCGGTACTCGCCCGGCCGCTCCAGCGCTTCGGTGAGGAGTCGCTCGGCATCAGCGGCATCGGCCAGATTCATCCCCTGCAACAACCGGACGCCTGCCAGGCCCACCAGCGCATCAGTCCCGGTACACCCGGCCCCTTGTGCCGCCGCAAAGTAGCTGGTCGCGGTGCCCAGCTGGTTTCGACGTGCCGCGACCCAGCCCAGGACATTGTCGATCGCCGGGTTGGTCGCAAACTGCGGGGTCGCCTTAAGCTCCAGCAAAAAGGTTTCGGCATCCGTAAAGCGACCCGCACGAAAGAGTTCCCAGGCGATGTCGAGTTCTTCCGGACTCAGGCTGATGGTGATCGTCCGCTGATCCCGCGCTTCGGGGACTTCAAACGGCTGCAGCAGTTCGCTCGGACCAGCCGCCGTCTGCAACGTCGCCTGCAGGCGGTACTCACCTGGCACCAGGTCGATCTGGATGCGGCCATCCGCTCCGGTTCTGACAGGCCAGGCCTGCGCTTGTTCCCGCCCCAATATCAGGCCCCTGAGACCACTGGCGCCAGAAAGTGGCGCACCACAGTCGTCTTCGATCAACAGGACTGTCCGGCCCAGCGACATTGGCAGCGAGCCGGGAGTGGACCGCTGCTGATCGCAAGCGCTGCTCCCCAAAAGTAGGGGGAGCAGCAGCCAGCAGAAGCCAGGATGCCGGACAGCGGTCATGCGGACTCCGTTGAACTAGTTGCGGAGCAACAGGTCCAGGGTGTTGAAGAGATCGATGCCCGCATCGGAGCCACCTGCGATTTGTGGCCGGATGGCATCCAGATTCGCCTGCACATTGGCCAGGTCGCCCTGCATGAAATGTGCGAACGCCCGACAGACGAAGAGGTCGGGTTCCGTGATGTTGTCGTGGGTCGGGGCTGAGGTGTAATCGCCAGGGGCATCGATGACGGTCGAAAGCCGGGTAATGGCTTCGGTCAGGTCCGCCGAAGAGGTATTCCGGAGCAGGAGGAGTCCGGACTTTCCGACAAAGGCATCGAAGTTGTTCGGATCAGCGGCGAGTGCCAGATTGAACGCGGCATCACCAGCGCTCAGTTCCCCGTTTCGAACCCGAGCCCAGCCGAGGGCGTTGTTGGCATTGTTGGCCCCGATATTCGCCGCCGCCGCCCGGGCTTCGTAGAGGACAAATGCCGCGATGGCCCCCGGATAGTCCCCAGCCCGGAATCGCTGCCAGCCAAGCGACAGATCGTTGTCTTTCAGACGAATTTGCTGGACCTTGCCTTTGTCAGTTTCAGCCACCGTGATGCTCTGTGTGGCAGAAATCAGGATCGCCGCGGCCTTGCGGCGGTAGGTCGCACTGACGGTGTAAGTACCGGGGTCCAGATTCACACTGACCCGTCCATCGTTCCCCGCCGTGACGGTGAGCGCGCTTGTCAGTGCGCCGCCGCTCACCTGGGCGGTGAGGGCGGATCCAGCGTTGGTGATGGGTGCACCGAAGTCATCGGTGAAGGCCAGGATAGTGCTGGCGGTGCCGCCACCACCACCGCCGCATCCGGTCAGGAGGACCAGGCTCAGCGCGAGCAACAGGACGAGTTCTGCCAAGGGGGCCTGTGAGAGTTGCCGGGTCATGGGCGTTACGCGTCCTTCTTGTAGTTAATGGCCAGGGAGCGGGTGCCACCCTCGGCGAGGGTGCCATCGACCGTCACTTTGATGTCAGCGTTGCCGTTGACGAGGAAGCGGTAGAAGAGGATGTTGGGGTCGGAAGCCAGCGTCTGCGCTGCGGGCTCCAGGCTCCTGACACCATCCTGCTGGGTGATCTCCACTACGACGCGCGGCTGGCTGGTACCGACCAGGGGCTTGCGCTTTTTAATAGTGATGTAGACCTGGTTCGTGTAGATGGGATTCGCAGCGACCCCGACCACGAAGGCATCGTTCACCGCGCCGCCCCGGCCGGAGAGCGCCGTGAAGAAGTCGACAAGCCCAAAGCCGAATTCATCGTTGCGGCCGTCCGCATTTTGAGTCCCGATGTCACGGGCGGTGGACGTGATGATATCGGAGACCTCTGATGCGGTGAGGTCCGGGAACTGTGCAAAGATCGCCGCGGCCAGCCCGGAGACCAGCGGGGTCGCAAACGACGTTCCTGAAATCTGTCCGACTTTCTGCTCGTGGTAACAGGCGCCAGGATCGCAGCGGAAGATCGGCGCGGAGACCGGCGCGGAAGGCGCCAGGGTCACGACACTCGAGCCGACCGCCACGACATCCACCATGTCGCCATAGTTCGAGAACTTGCTCTTTTTGATGCCCGTCAGATTCTCCGGATTCGGGAGGGGATCGACGCTCCCTACACCGATGACACCGGCATAGCCAGCGGGATAGAAGATGTTGCTGGACAGGGTGGGATCATCAAACTTCCCGAGCTGGCCTTCGCCCCCAACACCGTTGCCGGTCGCGGCGACCACCAGGAGCCCGGCGGCCTGTGCGCGCTTGATCCCGTTCTCTTCCGTGATCGAAGAGCTGAAGCCCCCCAGCGAGAGATTGATCACCTTCGCCTGCTGGGCGATGGCGATGTCGATGGCTTCGACTTCATCTGGAATCGTGCAAATCAGCGACTGGGTGCCGCAGGAGCGAATCCCGATGATTTCGGACTGCCACATGGAGCCCGCGACAAACTGCCCGTTGTTCCCCAGCGCACCGATGACCCCGGCGACCGCCGTGCCGTGCCCGGAGTCATCCTGGGCTGATCCCCCCTGGTCGCCACGGGTATTGAAGGTCGTGCCACCAACTGTGACACCCTGCAAATCGGGGTGATTGAAGTCCACGCCGGTATCAATGACTGCGATTTTTGCGCCCAACGCCGCGGTCCGCAGGTCCCAGCCTAGCGGCCCACGGGACATCTCCATGTTTCGCTGCTGCGGGAAGAGCGGATCGTTGGGAACACGCTGGAGGTACCGGACGTAGCTCGGCTCGGCATAGAGCACCGCTGGGTCCTGCTGGAAATGCGCCACTGCTGCCTGGACATCACCGCTGATCTTCACCGTCACCAGCCCTGGGACAGTCCGGTGGATTTCCATGCTATGGACTCCCAGGTCTACCGGCGCTGCCTTAGAAAAGGCCTGCGCTGATCGGAGCGTGGGAATGGCATCCGGGTCGCGATAGCAAACCAGCACCTGGCCTGGGAAGTACCCCAAGTCCAGCGCTGACATGCTGCGTGCGGGTACGCCCGGATCCGCTGTCGCTGGGGTTGGCCCTCCGGGAGCCTCTGCAAAAACGCCCCACAAGAGCCCGGCGACCACGAAAGTCAGGGCTCCCAGGCGGATCAGTCGATGCATGTGCCGCACCTCGCGTGCTTCCTGCGGAATCCGGTCAAGTGCCGGAAGGATACAGGAAATGACAGGAACCGACGAATCCCGGTTCAGCCAGGACCCGATTGGTTCGTTTTAAGACGTCTTTAGTATCGCCGGCACTTCGCCAACTGGACAGCGCTCCTCGGGCGATCTGGCAAAAAAATGGCCTCCGGTCACCCGGAGGCCATGCGAACTGTTGAGGCGGCTCGGCAAAGAGGGATTACTCGAGCACCATCTGGGTGCCCCAGCCCATCTCCTGCAGCTTGTGGACCTCGGTGGGAGTGGTGTCGAGCACGTTCCCCAGTGGAGTCGTGGTGTCGATGCGGTCGAGGCTGATGGTGGCCGCGAGGCCCCAGCCAGCCTGGCTCGGCACCGGGAACCCTCCCTGGCGGATGCTCGGCTGCTTGGCGTTGAGGTCTGGCGCGAGGGCGACCACCACGCCACGGTCGATGTCAAAGAGGACATTCCCCTGGACGACGATGTCGCCCATGATGTCGCTCTCCAGCCGACGCTCGAGATTTTCATCGAGGGTCGACATCTCGAACTGCCGCAGACCGGTGAAGCTGATCACCGCCACGCGGAAGCGCTCCATGGTCTCGATACCCTCAAGGGTAAAGGTGAGTGGAATCTCGACCGTCTGCCCCACATAGGGGACATCCCAGAACCAGGGACCCTTCCAGCTTTCCCCGACATGGATCGGACCATCGGGGAGTGTCAGGAAATGGCTGGTCTGCCAGAACTGGCGCACCGTAATGTTGCGGCGGGGATTGATGATGTCGCCGATGATGTCGAGCCCGGAGAAGTTCAGGAGTCGCCCATTCTGGGCGATGGAGTAATTCAGCTGGGTCTCGAGAATCGGGCTGACGACGAACTCGTCTTCGTTCTGCGCGCCGGCAGTCGGTCCACCCGGGACCCCGCCGCCGCCCCCTTCGCCACCTTCACCGCCGCCGCCACGCTGCATGGGGGACCAGGGGGTATTTCCCATGGCCATCGGCCCCATCTGATAGTTGGAGGGTCGGTAACCGTTGCCGAAGGATGCAAAGGTCCGTTGCTTCGAGTTGCGCCAGACCTGATGCGCTAGTTCCTGTGCCTGGATCAGGTCCGGGAACCCTGCTTCCACGCCCGGGGCCGCCTTGGGCTGAATCCCCATCGTGGGGGCAGGGAGGGACATCAGCCGGGGGGCGGGCATCGACTGCCCCTGTCCGGCGTCCGCGGGCGGTTGGTCGAAGCCACCCGGAGCGCCACCACCACCCGCAAAGGGGTTCGTGGGATCCGGCGGCGTATCGAAGATGATGTTGGTCTGGGGGTCGTAGGTCTGGAACTCCACATCGAACTCGATGACCCCGGAGCCGTTGTTGGCCACAACCTCATCGAAGATGCTCTGGATCGCGCCCTGCACCTGCGTGTAGGTGGCGAACTGGATCTCCGTGCCCGACAGTCGCGCGAACTGGGCATAGTGCAGCCGCACGTTGGTCGGCGGATTGAACTTCAGCTCCGCATCGAAGTAGAGCTTACTCTCACTGGGCTTGGTCGGCAGCAGCACGTAGCTGGTGATCAACCCCAACGCCAGCAGTCCTGGCATCCGCATGGGCGGGAGTCCTCCTGAGACTGGTGCGTCGCACAAGATCGCGACGCCTCGACGCAACGTCTGACCCGACCCCCGGCAGGGAGCCGTAGGGCGGGATGATACCCAATAAAGAGGGATGACTTCAAAGGGAAGAAGGTTTTGGGGCCCCGCTGAGTAAGGAAATCCTGGAAACAGCCCTGACATCTCCCCCAAAAATAGAAAAACCACCGCACAGAAAGGCGGTGGTGGAGCCAAGGGGATTTGAACCCCTAACCCCTTGCATGCCATGCAAGTGCTCTACCGTTGAGCTATGGCCCCACGTTCCTCAACCTTCAGCCCTTCGGGCAGCGACCGTGGCGGACGCTGCGGGCGGAAGTGGCATTGTATCGCCTGCCGTATGGGAGTCAATGCCCTCAGGCTGGCAATCTTCCTCCCGCATTAGGGGAGCGCTCGCATCTCCAGTTGGCTGAAGGCGTCCTCTTCCGAGCGCATCGCTTTCAGATGTCCGAGGATGCTCTCCAGCTCAGGAGCAGCCTCGGCCCACAGACTGGCCGGCGCAGAAGCAGTGGCGATAAAGGGGATCTCGTCCGCAGCAAACTCGTAGAACCCCAGAATCTGATGGAACACGGCCTTCTCATCAGCCTGCAGTTCCACGACCGCCCATACCAGCGGGACTGTGATGTCGCCTACGGGTGCCAAGCCTGCCTGCTGTGGCGACATCCCAGGCTCGGCCTCCAGACTCTCCCAGATCGCGGCGAAGAAGTCTTCCCGGGCGAGCTCTGGCTCTTCCATCAGCGTAATGCCGCAGTTCGGCAGATGGTCCGGAGCCACAAAGCGGAGGACATCGCCACTCTCCTCCACGACCCAGCCTGCGGGCAAACCGACTTCCAGACGCCAGTCTTCCAGCAGCACGGGCGTCAGTTCCACGTCCGGATGCTCCAGTGACAACTGGCGCACAGTCAGCTTCGGTGCCGGGGCCAGAGTCGCATCCTGGGGATCAGCGACCGCGAGCCCCCCGCTCAGCAGCAGGCTGCCGCAGACGATGCCGAGGAATGACAGGTGTTCGCGAGGCATCGCTACCGGCCTGCCCTACTGAGACCCAGTTCCCGCGCCAGTTGCTTGGCGTCGTCATTGATCGGCACCGGAATGCCATCCGTGGTGATTTCAAACTCGTAGCGAGTGCTCCGGCCACCGCCCGATGTCACGACATAGGTAATCGTGACCGTGTTGGTGGAGGACTTGAAGCCGCTTTCCTGATCGACGGTGTCGCCAGCGCTCTGACGCTCGTACATCCAGGTGCCGAGCTTGGAGAAATCATCCATCGCCCCGGCAAGTCCTTCCATCGTGCTGGAAGTTGTGCCGTCACTGTCGCTGGTGTCCCAGGAACCACCTGAGGACGTATCTCCCGAAGAGTCAGAAGAAGAGCCATCCCAGGAGTCGGACGAAGAATCGTCCCAGGAGGACCCCCCACTGCTATCCCCCAATTCCTTTTCCAGTTCGCGGGTGAATTCACCGAAGGCCTGCTCGAATTCAGGCCCCATGCCCTTGGCGACTTCGTCCATCCACTTCGCGCCACTCGCAACGGCCCACCAGCTGCAGCCGCCACAGCAGCAGCAGCTCAGGAGCAGGATCACGAGGCAGGCCATCCACCAGTTGAACTTTTTACCCCCCTGAGGCGGCGGCACGCTCGAAGGTGGCACGCTGCCGGGCGGTGCAGAGAAAGTTGGGGGTGGCGGCGGTGCGGGAGGCACGCCTCCGGGAGGGCCGTAGCTGGGCGGAGGGGCGCCGATCGTGGGGGGCTGAGTCGCCATGGTGTGAGCTCCTGGGTCGTGTACAAGTCTTAATAGGATGCTAGCACGATCCCAGCCTAGTCCCGACTTCCCGGGAGATACGTCCGTCGCACCAGCGGCAGCACTTGCCGCCGTCGATCCACCAGCAGTCGCGCGGCCTGATAAGGGGTGATCCCTTCGGCGTTCGCGAGAAAGAGCACCTTCCGGCAGAGATCACCAATCCGGACACTTTTGCGGGTGATCAGCTCCATCCTCCAGCCTTCGAGTTCACCGATCGCCTGGAGGACTCCCCCAGCATTGATGACCCAGTCCGGAACAAAGTGGATCCCTTTGGCAAGGAGCCGGGCTTCGTCGGCGACTTCATCGAGCAACGGATTGTTGGCAGCCAGCGCCAGGACCCGGCACTGCAGCCGCTCGATAGTCCCTTCATGGAGCACCCCTCCGATGGCTGCCGGGACGAAGATGTCGCAGGGGACATCAAAGATCGAAGCGGGATCAACAATCGTCGCCTGGAGTTCTGCCTGCGCCCGCTGGCAGATCGCTGGGTCAGGATCGGCGACGGTGAGCTGACACCCAGCCCGGTGCAGATGCTCCGCCAGCGGCCAGCCAAGAGCTCCTGCGCCCTGCAACGCCACATGCCGGCCCTGGAGATCGGAGGTCCCGAAGGCGACTTCGGCAAGAGCCTGTATGCCGCAAAAGACTCCGAGTGCCGCTGAAATCCCGCTGGACCCGGTGGAATGGGCGGAGGCTTCGTGACACAGAATGCGGTCCGTTTCACGGGAGATCCAGGCGGCATCCTGCAGATCGAGGTTGAGATCGACGCCGGTCCCGAAGCGATCGCCGGTCATTTCGATGAACCTTCCGAAAGCCCGTAGGTAGGCTTCGCTCTTCTGCGTCGCGGGATCTCCCCAGATGACCGCCTTCGCACCACCGTAGTCTTCTCCAATGACCCCACACTTGTAGGTCATGGCCTGGCTGAGGCGCATCACATCAAACAGGGCATCGGATTCGGCGTCGTAATTCCGCATCCTGACCCCTCCCAGGGTGGGGCCCAGGCTGGAGTCGTGGATCGCGATGATCGCTTTCATGCCAGTGAGTTTGTCTCTGACAAACCGGACTTCTTCGGCATCGTAGCGGTCCATCCAGTCAAAAATGCCTTCCATAGGGCTGCGACTCCTCGGGGGGCTGCTGATGCGCTGTGTCGGCACCGACTCCTGACCGCCGTGACAGCATGGTGGCAGGATTATAGGAAGGTGCCGGTACACTCGGGCGTATGGCCACAGACACCCCGATGCCGGTTCCGCCCCAGGTCGATCAGTCCTGGTCGGAATGCTTTGCCTGCGGACCACACGAACCACACGGCTTGCGACTCACGTATCGGTTCCTGGATGAGAAGACCATCGAGGCCCCGATGCAGCTGGATCGTCGCTTTCAGGGCTTTCACGGGGTGATTCACGGTGGGCTACTCACCACAGCCCTGGATGACGCCATGGCCAACATCGCCTGCCTGCAGGGGGAAGCGGCCGTCACCGGCGAGTTGACAGTCCGGTTCCGACGGCCGGTGCTCGTGGGAGAAGTGGTTGTCGTACGGGCCTGGCAGACACGCCGGGTCGGGAAACTGCTGGAGTGCGAAGGAGCGGTGCTGGATCTGGACGGGTTGGTCCGGGCCGAAGCAAAGGGGAAATTCCTGATTACGGGGCCACTCACCAGACCAGATGCTGGCAGTCACCCGGTGTAGCTGACGTGTATACTCCTGCGCCACGCTGACGGACTTCCTTCCGTCACATCGTGCTTGTCCGCAGGAGGCTTGACCCGTGCAGGTTCGCGCACTTCGTTCCATGCTTGCTGGTGCTGCCGCGATGGCAGTGCTGGGTGGATGTTCTGACTCGAGTCCCGCCAGCAATATCCTGAAAGAGTCGGGGGAACGACCGTTCCGGGCGACTGTCGCCGCGAGCTTCAACAATCTCCCCGATCTCGGCACTTCCGGGCAGTATGAGCTCTGGCTGGAAGCCCCAGGGCAGGTCCCAGTCTCCGCGGGCGTGTTCCGCATCAATGCACAGGGACGCCCCACCTCCATTGATGGCACCCCGTTCAAACTGACCGCCGGCAGCGCGACCTTCAGCCCCGGTCCTGAACTGAAGGACGTCACCCGCGCGTATCTGAGCATGGAAACGTTCAACGACGGTGATCCTCAGCGGAACGGCCCGATCCTCATGTCGGGTGGCATCTTCAGCGACGCCGGCTTCCTGGCGGTGTCCGGGGAGATTCCGACGCAGTTTGCGGGCACTCCGAATCTCTCCCTGGACCAGTCCGGTGCGTTCTTTATTCTCCTGAGCCCCTCGGACAACTCCACTAAGCCGAACAATGACAACCAGGGCCTGCACTTCATCAGTGCCGGACTGAAGGAAGGACTGGCTGCCCTCTTTGCGCCGGTCCCGAACGCTCCGAACATGGAACTGACCCGGCTCCCCGACACCTTCGTTTACGAAGCGTGGGTGGTGGAGGATGTCAATGATCGCCTGGCCGCAACTCGCGGCACTGACCGCTCGCAGGCGCGATTCTTGAGTGTTGGTCGCTTTACCGATCCGAGCGGCAACACCTTCGACAGCGATGGCATCGGCCTGGCAGCGGGATCGGATCCCCTGCCCCTCGCGGCTCTCGCCAAGGGCTGGGTCGGCAGCGACTTCGTGGTCCAGGGTCCTGCCGGACAGGGCGAAGATCTGACCAACGGTCGGTTCTACGCGGTCATCTCCATCGAGCCGGTGAACGACCCCTCTCCCTCTACGCCCTTCCAGGTGCTGCTTTATCAGCGGATCGGCAAAGGCGCAGGCACGGGGGCCGGGAATCGCTACCCGATGTCCAACGCCTATAACGTCGGGACCGATGTGTTCGCCCCGGCCCAGGTGTCAATCAAGCTCCTGCCATAAGCCCGGCTTCTGGGTGCAGACGTTCCTTTCCCCGGGTTCGCCCGGGGATTTTCTTAATCTCCCTGCCGTGGTGGCAGTCGCCTGGATCCATCAGCTCGGTGGAAAGAATTGCAGGACGCCCCCCGGAAGCCGGGGGGCGTCACAGTTCCAGCAGGTGGATGCCGGAGATTACTTGACAGGTGTCAGCGGGGTGATGACCCGTTGCACAGGATCCTTCTGGAGCAGGGAGTTCACCAGGGTCACCAGTTCCGGATCCGCGTTGGGATTCAGATCGGTGATGGGGGTCGGCTCGTCCTCTTTGATCTTCCGTCGCAGTTCGTCTTCGGTCGTGGCGAGGAACGGCAGCTTCGCGGTGCACATGAAGTACGCCATCACTCCGGCAGCCCAGCGATCCGACGCAAAGTCTGGCTGCCCATCGAGTTGCTCCGGTGCCATGTAATAGAGCGTGCCTGCATGGGCGTTGCGCGCCGTGAGTTCGTCCTTCCGAATCGCGAAGCCGAAGTCGGTGAGCTTGATGGTGAAGTCCTGGGTCATAAGTATGTTCGCTGGCTTGACGTCTCTGTGCAGGATGCCCTGCTTTTCCAGATAGACCAGCGCTTCAAGCAACTGAATCATCAGATGCTTCGCCAGACGTGGCGACAGGGGGGCCTGGTTGAGATCCAGGATCTCTTCCATCGGCTTCCCCTCGATGAGTTCCATGACGAAGAAGGGGATGTTTGACGAACGCTCGAACTCGATAGCGTGGACTTTTACGATGCCCGGATGATCGAGTTCGTACAGGAGTTCCGCTTCTGCCAGGGACTTCCGGATGTTCGCGCGTTCGTTGAGGGGAACCTTCAGCGCGACGAGCTTTTTCGTGTCGCCTTTGGCGCTGAGATCTTCGGCGGCATAGACCGTTGCGAACGCCCCCTGACCCAGACGGTATTTAACGCCGAACGAATTGAGGCGCTGGTTCATCCACTTATCGGTGTCGGTCATGGCTCCCTTGAGGCGTGGGGGGGGTGGAGTGCGGCGAAGTTCGTGTCCTGCCCGGTCGGCAGGGAGCCGGAGTATAGCACCGGGACTGGCGGGGAGTGTCCGGAGTTGAGGCAGCGCAAAGGCGCATAAACACTGCTATTTCCGGTGCCTGAGGTGCGATGCGATGGGGCACGATGAGGAGACCATAAGGTGACATTTGTGACCCCGTTGCGTCAACCAAAATCCCTTGATACAGTAGGCTGCACTTCGGAACTTCCTGGCGTAGCTACGGAATTTCTCGCCTCAGCTCAACCGCAAAAGCGGGAGAAGCTGGAGAGATTCTGGAATCAGCAACTGCCACGAAGTTCCTATCACGGAACGCGCCAACCACGACCATGACCAGGCTTTTCGGACGCTGGTACATCTCGGTCGATACCTCCCGCCGGATCACGCTTCCGGTGGAAGCCACGCGCCGTCTGGAATCGCTGGGCATCTCCTCCTTCATGGTGGGCACGCCGGCGCAGCTTCGCTGCATCTGGTTGATCCCCACCGCGGAATGGCCGGAAGCGGAAGCAGCGCTCCAGCAGGCGATGGACTTCCATGTCCTGGATGAAGGGCCGGCCAGCCAGTACGCCCGGCTGTGTAACTCGTCCTGGGAAGAGGTCCGGCTCTCCGAGAAGCGTATCGCGTTCGATGAGTCGGTGTTGCGCTGGGCACGGCTTGATGCCCGGAGCATCACTGAAAAGGATCGCGATGCGAAATCCACCACCGCTGTTCTGGTAGCGATGGGTCGTCGGCTCGAGCTCTGGCATCCCGATGAGTTCGAGAAGCAGATCGCCCGCAGCGCCGTTCCACCCGCCGGGGTCACCCTGGCACAACAGAGTTTTGCTCACCCTGAGGCCCCGGACGCGGCCGATGGCTCGACCCGACAGTCCTAAACCCACTGTCCACCGCCCGGTGCTTGTCGAGTCCTGTGCTGCACACATCATCGGACCGCGTCCAGGCCTCTGTTACATCGACTGCAACCTCGGAGACGGTGGTTTCACGCAGGCCATCCTCTCCCGGGATCCGACCGCCAGGATCCTCGCCTTTGAACTCGATTCCACTGTCATAGGACCGGCGCTGGAGCGGCTCGGTCCGGAACAGGCAAAGCAGGTCACCGTGTATCAGCGATCCTTCGCCACACTCCGCGAGACTCTGGCCTCCCAGCAATTGCTGGGGACCATAGCCGGCGCGGTGGTCGACCCGGGCCTCCGCCTGGGACAGGCGACTGATCCCGCCGCCGGTTTTTCCTTCTCAGCCGACGGCCCCCTGCGTATGACCTTTGACCCCTCGGCAAAGTACACGGCGGCGGACTATCTGAAGAGTGTTTCCGCTGAGGAACTCGCTGCACGCTTCGTCGCCAATGGCATTGCGCCCAAGGATGCCCAGCGGGTGGCACAGGCGATCGTGACACGGAGCCAGTCAGCTCCGCTGGAGACGACCGGCGAATTGCGGGAGCTGATCATCGCGACCCTGGGCCGGACACGGGAGGGGAAGCGGCATGTCGCGACCCGCTACTTCCAGGCCATCCGTACTGCTGTGACTGGCGAGCTGGAAGCCTTTGAAAGTCTGTTGCCGCAGTTACTGGATGCCCTCATGGTGGGCGGCAAAGCGGCCATCCTGACCTACCAGGGTGAGGAATCGAAGATCGCCAGGGAATTCCTGAAAACGTACAAGCACCGTCGCGCCGACGCCCCGGAGGGGCCCCGGTTGCGCGTCCTGACTCCCAGCCCGGAGCGCCCATCGCTGGCTGAAATCAGGACCAATACCGCCGCCCGGTCCGCACTGCTCCGGGTCATTGAGCGGATTCAGTAGCGCCGGGGACTGAGCACCCCCGGCGGTCAGAGTCAGAGCACACCAGTCATCGCCCTGCTGCTATCCCGTGTTGGGAAGCAGGGCCGGTCTTGAGGAGACACGGATGTCAGCACAACCGCTGCGGAGTCCCTACCCGTCAAAAACTGCCGGGGGGTATCGCTCCCCCGAACATCTCGCCACGCCGGCAACGGTGCAGTGGCATACGAGCCTGCCTGCCATCTGGAACTTTCCCCGGTCCACCCAGATCTGGTGGGCAGGCTCGGTACTCTTTTTCCTGCTGGCCCTCAGTGTCGCCGGGACGGCCCGGGCACTGGAGCGCACCAGGGTCATGGAATTGCGGCAGCTGGAGAAGACGCTCGCCGAAACCCGGGCGGAGACGCTCCGGCTGGAGCGTGAGTATCGCAATCTGCTGCGGACCCGGAACGATCAGGCGTTGCTGTCAGCGGGCGCAGCATCACGCATTCCGGCGGGGCTCCCGCTGGAAATTTCTGCGGATCCCCTCCCCCACGGACTCGCCTCAGCCCATCGCCAAGGTCAGTAGCAATGCGTTACTCCGAGCGTCAGTCACCACCGCAGCTACGCCTGGTTCAGGGCGAGATTCCGTCCGGCTCTGATGATGGCGGGCTGGTGCGGTGGAAGCGGCCACTTGCTCGCACAACGTTTCGTAATGCTCAGGTACTGATCTGGAGCTGCCTGACTCTCTGCCTCGGCTGGCTGGGCCAGAGGGCTCTTATCGAGGGTCCAGCGCAGCGGGTGGCCTGGGAGCAGTCCCAGGTCCGGACCGAAAATCGCCTGCCTCCCCGGGGACAAATTTTCGATCGCAATGGCGCTCTCCTGGGAGAGACCGTCGCGGGGTACGACTGCTGGCTGCAGCAGCCCCGGGTGGATGTGCGGATCCGGGATCTGATGACCACGATGCTGACAGAGGCGACGGGACGCCCTGCCGAAGAAGTCGAAGCACTGGTGTACCACGGTGGTTGGCGAGCGGAACTCTTCCGCGACATGACGCCCGAACAGCGGGACCGGATGGAGCGCTGGAAGCGTTCGCTCTGGCGCAAACAGGCGCTGGCCTTCGCGGAGACCGCAGCAGGGCAGGAACTGATTGCCACGGCGTTTCAGGGGAACAAAACGGAGTGGTACCACGCCGTCTCTCATGCAGTCGGCGACGTCAAAATTGAGCAGGTCGACCGCCGTCGTTACCCCCTGGGATCTCTCGCAGGGCAGGTCCTGGGGTATGTCACAGAGCGCAAAGAGGGCATTCATCCGGGGGGAGGCATCGAACTCGCGCTAAATCAGCAGTTGGTGGGTGACCTCCCATCCCTCCTGACACGGTCGGGATTCGTCGCGGCCCCCTTAGGCAAACCGGCGGAGAGCGTGGAGCTCACCATCGATGCCGATGTCCAGTTCATCGCTGAACAGGCGCTGGCAGTCGGGTTGCACCGGACCCGCGCCCGGGCTGGTGTCGCTATTGTGATGGACGCAGAGTCAGGCGACCTGCTCGCTATCGCGAATGCCCCGGTGTTTGATCCTGAGGTCTACCGACGATTCAAAAATCAGCCTGACTCATTGCTGCAGCCTCCCGATGAAGGAGCTCCGGAACAAGACGCCTCAGGGGATGCCTCTGCGAGCACGCTGAAACTGGCAGGGCGGACTCCACCCTGTCAGACCCAATGGCCCCTGAGTGCCGACACGCTCGATAGCTGGCAGGACCCGCTCTTACCAGGCTTGCGTCCTGGGGTCACCGAGGAACACATCCGCAATCACGCCCTGGCCTGGCAGGTAGAGCCCGGGTCCATTTTCAAGCCCTTCACGATGCTGGCCGCCCTGGAATCTGGTGCGGTGAAACCATCCGATACCTACATCATCGGGCCAGCGCCGCTCAAAATCGGGGCGCATTACATCAACGACCATGTCTCACCTGCGACCAATGAAGTCTGGGACACCACCCGAATCATGGTGAAGTCCTCCAATAAGGGGATGGCGAAAATCGCGTTGCAGACGCCGCTCCCTGCCATGCTGAACACCCTGCACAAGCTTCACCTCGGGGAGCAACTCCTCGGCTTCGCTGATGAAGGGTCCGGAAAAATTGGGCTCCCCGGGCAGCGCTGGGGGGAGGCAGAGCGGGGCACCCTGGGGTATGGCCACGGCATGATCACAGTCACGCCCCTGCAGATGACTGCCGCGATGAATGCCATCGCCACGGGCAGTTATGTGCGTCCGCGGCTGATCCGGGCCACCCAGGCGGGCAATGGCCAATGGCGGGAAGTCGCGCCCGCTCCCCGGGAAGTCACCTTCGATCCGGCTGCGATCCAGGCAGTCCAGGCGCAGCTGGAGGCTGTCGTCACGCAGGAAGGGACCGGCCATCGGGCACGGGTTGATGGCTTCCGGGTCGCTGGCAAGACGGGTACAGCGAAGAAGATCGTGGGGGGCGCTTACTCAAAGCAGTACTACTCCTCCTTCCTGGGCTATGGCCCGGTGGAAGCTCCACGCTACACGGTTCTGGTGATGTATGACGAACCCATCGTCGACAAGTACGGCGGACTTGCCGCCGCACCGGTCTTTAGTTCCATCATGGAATGGCTCTTGCTACGGGATAAGCGACGCCCATCAGGCAACGACCCCTCCGGGGATGTGGCACCTCCCGACATCCTCCTGGCTCGCCGCTAAAAGCTGTCCACGTTCCGTGTTGTGACAAGCCGGGCGCATAGCGCCCGGCCTTTTGTCAGGTCGTAGGCGCATAGCGCCCGGCCTTTTGCTGGGTCGAAGGGGTGCTGAAGCCGCCGGCAGCATCTGCCCGGTCGCTGGAACGAATTCTGCTACGCTCCCCTGTGTGAACCGGCTTGAAGCTCTCCTCGCTACCCTCCAGCCTGATCCCCTCCCCGCGTCCACGATCGAACAGTGTCTGGAAGGCACCTTTGACACCCCGTTGTCCGGGGATGGCCTCTGTCATGGGCTGGCCTATGACTCACGCCGGGTGACGCCAGGATCGCTCTTTGTCGCCCTTTGCGGCGAAAAGGTGGATGGGCACGCATATCTCCGCGATGCCTGGGAGCGGGGGGCGCGGGGCGCGGTGGTCGAGCATCCTGATGCTGCTCTGGCCATGCCTCAACTCACTGTGACGGACAGCCGTCGCGCCTTAAGCCTGCTGAGCGATCTCGCCTACCGTGCATCTTCACGGCATCTCTCGACCATCGGCATCACCGGGACCAAGGGCAAAACATCCACGACCTACTTCGTTCGACATCTGCTGGAGCAGGGCGGACATCAAACAGGTGTGATCGGCACCCTGGGCTGGCATGTGGGTGGTGAAACAGTCCCACTCCCGCTGACCACACCAGAGTCGCTGGAGTTGCATCAACTGCTGGCAGCTTTGCGGCAGGCGGGGTGCTCCCATGTCGCGATGGAAGCCTCGGCGCACGGGGTCCACTTTCAGCGGACCCGTGATGTCACCTTCTCCCGGCTCCTCTTTACGAATCTGGCGCAGGATCACCTCGATTTCTTCGGCAGCATGGAAGCATACGGTGCTGCGAAAGCCCGGCTCTTTACGGAGCAGTTGCCAGAGCATCCGGAAGCACTTGGACTCATCAACATCGATGATCCCTTCGGGCAGCAGCTGGCATCGCTGCTCCCGGCTGAGCAGCTCATGACCGTGGGTACCCAGGCACAGGCGCAGGTACGGGGCACGCTCATGGAAGCGCGTCCGGGCCAGCTCCGACTCCGGATCCAGTTCCGGGAGCAGGGCGAGATTGAAGCGCTGGTGCCTTTAGGGGGAGCGTTCTTCCTGACCAATCTGCTGCTGGCCGCCGCCACTGCTGCCAGTCTGGGCGTCAGCCTGACCGCGATCACCGCAGGCCTGGCCACGATGCCCGCGGTCCCCGGACGTCATGAAGTCGTCTCGACTCCCGACGATGACATCTCAGTGGTCGTGGACTACGCCCATACGCCGATGAGCGTGGCCGCCATCCTGGCGACGGTCGAACGGGACTCCGCCCGTCCGGTGATCGCGCTGGTGGGGTGCGGCGGCGACCGGGATCGGAGCAAGCGTCCTCAAATGGGACGCCTCGCGCTGGATGGGGCCGACCAGGTCTTTGTGACCTCCGACAATCCACGCAGTGAAGACCCGGAAGCCATCATCGCCGACATCCTCACCGGGATTCCCACAGAAGCGGTCGGGCAGAGCGTCCGTGTGGAGGTTGACCGGGGGACCGCCATCGCCTCGATGATCCAGGAAGCCCCCGCCGGGGCGCGGCTCTTTATCCTCGGCAAAGGCCACGAGCCTTATCAGATTCTGAAAGACCGCACGATTGCCTTTGATGATCGGGAACATGCCCGGACCGCACTGGCGGCTCGTCGTGAAGCACGACTGGGAGCCACTGTATGACCGCGACTCCCCTCTCGCCAGACTCACCCATCAGCACCCATCCGGCCCCTCCGCCTCTGCGACTCACCCTGGCGGAGGTCGTGGTCGAAACAGGCGCGACCCTGTTGCAGGGAGACCCGGAGTCGTTGCTGGGAGCGGTGGATATCGACTCCCGTCGACTGCAGCCAGGTGACTGGTTCCTCGCACATGTCGGTTCGCAGGTCGATGGGCATGGCTATCTCGCCGATGCGGCACTACAACAAATCGGGGGAGCTATCGTCACGGATCGCTCGCGCCTCCCTGCAGGCTGGGGCCTCCCCACCCTGGTGGTCGAGTCACATCAGGAGTTTCTGGAACGATTGGGAATGGCCATCCGGTCGCGCTTTACCGGACCGGTCGTCGGCATCACTGGTAGTGTCGGCAAAACATCCTGTCGTCACATCCTCAGCCATCTGCTGAGCGCGGACCGGACGGTCCTGTCGACCCCCTGGAACTGGAATACGGAGATTGGGGTCCCGCTCACTCTGACGCATCTGCTTCAGGAAGGGGCGGATGTCTGTGTGCTGGAACTGGCGATGCGGGGGGCGGGGCAGATAAGTCAACTCACACGCATTACCCGTCCACAAGTTGGCATCCTGACGGCCATTGCTCCGGTCCATCTGGAGTTACTCGGTTCGCTCTGGGGGATTCTGGAGGCAAAGCTGGAGCTCTTCCGGGAGATGGCACCAGAGGGGACCTGGGTCTACCCCGCCTCCGACACCTTCCTGCAGGCGGGACTGGCGAACCTCCCGACCATCGCTCATCAGACTCTCCTCTTTATGCCGGGGCAGGAGCTGCTGGGTCCGGGCGATCCGGCGATTCTCCGCGCTGACTCCCTTGTCTGGCAGGAAGCTGTGGAGTCCTGGGCCTTCAACCTCGACTGGCAGCATCAACGGGTCCCGACAGCGCTGCGGACCATCGCGCAGGCGCAAATCTGGAGTGCCCTGGCGGCGATTGCTGGCGCGCTGGCGCTGGGGATGTCGCTTGAGCAGATCGGCGCACAGTTGCCACAGGTTCCACCTATCACAGGGCGCATGGAGCTGCGTCGTCGCTTCCCGCAGCGCATACTCCTGTTCGACTGTTACAACTCGAATCCTGTCTCGGCAGCAGAAGCGCTTGAAACACTGGTACGGGTCGCCGGGTCTCGCCCTGCCATCGCGATTCTCGGCGGCATGAAGGAACTCGGTGCGGAGAGCGAGCGCTACCATCGGGAACTGGGGACCCGGGTCCGCCTGCTCGGCATCCCCTGGTTGTTGGCGATCGGAGAGGAATCGACCTGGATCGCCGATGCTGCGGCTGGTGGCAGCACTACGGTCTTTACCGCCGCGACCGCACACGACGCCGTGGGCTGGCTGCAGACACAAGTCCCGGCCGATGCAGTCGTCCTGCTCAAAGGATCCCGGGCATACGCTCTGGAGTCGTTGCTGGAGCATTCCTGGTAGCTCCCGCAGAAAGGAACCGGGTCGCTGACTCCCCTTTGGCATCCCCTATTGATTCTGCTCGCAGCGGCCATCGTCACCTGGCTGACCGATGGCTGGCTGCTGCAATGGCTCACACGGCAACAGGTGCGGGCACAGATACGGACCGATGGACCTGCGACGCATCAGGCGAAGGCGAAGACACCTGCCCTCGGCGGCGCGGTCTTTCCCCTGGGTTGGCTGGCCGGACTCCTGGTGGGAGTCGGATTCCTCCTGGCCGAAGACCGGACGTACTTCTCCGCCACTCCGCATCGCATCACCCTGGCCCTGCTGCTACTGGTCAACACGGCCGCGTTCGGCATCGGATTCGCCGATGACTGGCTCAAGGTCGCGCAGAAGAGTTCGACGGGACTGAAGGCCCGGTTCCGGCTTCCGCTTCAGCTTTTGGCGGGATTGCTCCTCGGTTGGGTGGCCTCGATGCTGGCCGGCGATGCTGTACGGCACTTCCTCCCTATCCCCGGACTGCAGTGGGCCTTGCTGCCATCGATGGCGCTGGTGGGCTGGTTGACGCTTTACTTTGCCGGCACGCTGAACGCTGTGAACTTCACCGATGGCCTCGACACGCTGCTGGCGGGTACGGGCACCATCGCGCTACTGATTGTGGGGATCCTGTCTTATGGCTGGGTCGCCCGATGGGTTCCGATGGACCCACTGTTGGGGCATGCTGCTTTCGCCGGGGCAGGCGTGCTACTGGGGTTTTATCCGCACAATCGTCATCCCGCGAAACTCTTCATGGGCGATGGGGGGGCCTACTTCATCGGGGGGCTGCTGGCGAGCATTACGGCCCTGCAGGGGACTTCCTTCTGTTTTCTGGTCATCGGAGCGGTCTTTTATCTCGAACTCCTGAGCGTCATCCTGCAGGTCAGTGTGTTCCGGCTGACAAAGGGCCAACGTCGGCTCTTTCCGATGGCCCCTCTGCATCACGCCCTCGAAGTGAAGGGCTGGAAAGAGCAGGATGTGGTGAGCCTGTTCTGGGGCATTAGCCTGGGGGCTGGCCTCCTTGGCTGGTGGATCGTCCGGACACTCTGACCAACAGTCCGGGTCCCTTTGCTACCATGCTCTTACGCCACTCCCACATCCTTGCGTCACCAGAGGAAGTCCTATGACCACACCTGCAGAACGCCCGTCCACGGCTCCCAGTCCCAAAGCCATCGCAGGGAAGCGATTCGCGATTTATGGACTGGGGGTGACTGGTCGGGCCATGTGCCGGTTCCTGCTGCAGCACGGCGGCCAGGTGATTGCCCTCGACGATGCACCTGCCGATCAGATAAGTCAGTTGGAGCGGGATGCACTGGAAGAAGCGGGTGTGGAACTGATTTTTCAACCGACAGCCCATGACTGGATGAGATTGCTGCCGCGAGTCGGCGCGCTGATCCCTTCTCCGGGTATCGCGGTCTCCCGACTTATCCTCGACATGACCACGCAAAACAAAGTGGAAGTGCTGGCCGAACTGGACCTGGCGGGGGACTACGCCCAGGGCCAGGTCGTGTCTGTCACCGGCACCAATGGCAAGTCCACGATTTCAGCCTGGATTCACTGGCTCCTGCGGGAAGCTGGACAGGATTCCCGGCTTGGGGGCAACTACGGTATCCCCACGGTCGATACGCTGCAGGGAGGCACACCGCAGTCCTGGTATGTCTGGGAGGTTTCCAGCTATCAGCTGGAAGGGACGCATCGCTTCCATCCGGCTATCGGGGTGCTGTGCAACATCACCCCGGACCATCTCCATCGCCATGGCACAGTCGCGGCGTATATGGCAGCCAAGATGCGACAGTTTGCTCGGCAGGGACCCAACGATGTGGCGATCGTCAATCTCGATGATCGCGGAATCATGGATGCGCTGGCCGCACATCCCCTGCATCCTGAGACCCGCTGCTGGGGCTATGGCCTCGACAGTGATGCTGGCCAGGCGGGATGCACGGGCGACGAACTATGGATCAAAATCGACGATACCCGCACGCCCCTTTGTCGTCTGAGCGACCTGCCGGTACCTGGAAAGCACAACGCCAGCAACGCTCTGGCGGTCGCCCTGGCAGCTCTGGCGGCAAACCTGAGCATCGACGACATTCGAACCCACCTCGTGACGTTTCGCGGGCTCCCCCATCGGCTCGAGCGGATCCCCAGCGCTGATGGCCTGCACTGGATCAACGACTCGAAGTCCACCAACGCGGAGTCAACCCTCGCCGCAATCGCGAGCTTCCAGTCACCGTATCACCTGATTCTGGGCGGCGCAGAAAAGCAGCTGGATTACACGGCCCTCTATGCAGCGTTGCAAGCGGCACCGGTCCAGTCGGTTATCGGGATGGGTCCAGCGGGAATCCGCATGGCGGAGGAACTGGCGGCGTCAGGATGCACCTGTCCGGTGTCGGCCGTGGTGAATCTGAAGGAGGCCGTAGAGGCGACTCGACTAAACGCGGCTCCGGAGGCTATCGTCCTTTTCTCACCGGGGGCACCAAGCTTCAACGAGTTTCGCAATTTCGAGGAGCGGGGCGAGTCCCTCAGGAACCTGGTTGCATCGCACGTCCCGACTTCGACCCCGGTGTCGTCGTAGCTGGCTGCTGAGCGATCCGGATCACCCGGTCCGCTGCCTGGGCCACCATGGCCACCAGCGCGACCTCCATACCGACCACCAGCGCCGCGCTGCCCCCCTTGGAGAAGAACGGCAACGGGACTCCGGTGGTATAGCCGCCAAGGTTGACCTGCAGGTGGATCAGGACCTGGAGTCCCCAGTGGACGGCGATCCCGAGAGCTACCAGCTGCAGGACGCGATTCTCGATCGCTCCACCCAGCCAGAGGACATAAGCAATGATGCCGCCCAGGGCAAGAATGATGCAGACGCCTCCGAGAAAGCCGTACTCCTCTACCAGGATGGCAAAGATGAAGTCGCTGTCGTGCTGCGGCAAGGCGTAACGAAGTTCTGAGCGACCCGGTCCGACCCCGAACCACCCTCCACGGGCCATGGCAAAAGCTGCCTGGTCCGCCTGATACGACTCCGCCCGGGTATCCAGATCATGGGCAGCGGCGTTGCCGCTGAAGGACTGCCATCGACGTCCCCGTTCGCCATCGTTGCCGACATATAAACCGAGCAGAAGCACCGCGATCAATAAGAGTCCGAAGAGAATTCGTTGTGAGATCCCCCCCACCCAAGCCAGGACGAACATCAGGACCCCGAGGAGCGCAGTGCCCGAGAGATTCGGCTGCACGAAGACGAGGAGCAGGATCAGGCCGCAGTAGAAGAGCCAACCGCCGACCCGCACACTTTGTTCCTCTTGCGTGCAGTCGCCGACCGCAGCGAAGGCCCAGGCTCCACTGAGGATAACGGCGAGCTTGGCGAACTCCAGTGGCTGAAAGGACATGCCAAAGATGAAGATCCAGCGATCCGCCCCATTGACCGAGGCCCCCTGAAGCTTGGCCCAGCCGAGCAAAATCACGGCAGCGACCAGCGTACTGCCCGCCACTTTGCGCCAGGCCTCGGGTGAGAGCAGTCGGCCGATACTACCCACCACTATCCCGAAGACGAAGAGTCCCAGTTCCAGCCCAGCGGAGGTGAACAGCTGCCACCAGGGAGCGCCAGGCATCGGTCGGGCACTGATGATAGTCTGGGCCAGCCAGCCAAATCCGATGAGGGGGAGGACACAGCTCCACCAGAGTCGCTCCCAGGTGCCAGCCCGCTGGGGCATTGTCGCGGTGTGGGGCGGAAGGGCGGACATTGGCGGCTCCTGTGGGTGGTGCGACATAACAGCACAATTTGCGCCATCGGCAGGCTCTGCCTCAGCTGGTTGCGGCCATTAAAAAAGCCCCCCGGAGCCGGGCTCCCGGGGGTCGAGTTGAAGTCCTGAAACTGCAGGCTAGTTGTACTGTCCGGTAGCTCCGGAGAGCTTGACAATGGCGAAGTCGTTCCCCTGCAGCGTCCGGGAATCAACGCCTGGTCCGGGATCGAAATCGATAGTGGTCGTGGCTGTGGTTTTGTACAGGAAGATGGGGTTGGCAGAGGAGTCCAGGTCAACCGCAAAGATGTACTGGAAGTTAGACGAGGCCCAAGTCTGTGCCCAGTATGAGGCATTGCCCGTCGCCCGGTCGTACTTGGCCATCACGGCTTCGGTGGAGTTGACGAAAGGCAGCGCCCCATATCCCCAGTCGGAGTTTGTGGAGTTGTGGTGCCCACAGGCGAACAGGTCGGAGTTGGTCACGGCTATGCCACCACTGACATGTTCTGCGGTCGTTCCGGAAATGAGGCGCTGCCACACAGGCGTATTCGTATGGTCGATCATCCCCAGGTAGCCATCGGTCGAGCCAGCGGAGGTCAGGTTGCCGAGGGGAGCACCGAGACTCAGATTCTGCCCGACTCCACTGGCCCAGGAACCACCGACGTAGTAACCGAATCCATTGGAGTCCAGGCTGGAGATGGTGTCGTTGGCAGTCGATGCGATGGTCCCAAAAGTTCGCTGAGATCCGGCGATGAAGGAACCGCTGGAGGAGTATCGGACGATGAAGACGTCCTGGCCGCCGTTCGACAGGACAGCGCTGTCGCCAAAATCGTTCGCGGTCGCCGTGCCATCAAAGACTCCGGCGACGATGATGTCTGACGGGCCGAGGGCCAGACTCTGAATGCGCTGATTATTGGCCGCACCGCCAGCCGCTGACGGCACCAGATTGACCGCCCAGTTTGCTGCAGCTCCAGCAGGTGTAAACGCGCCCGTGTTGTACTGCACCAGGACGGCATCACGCAATCCGTTGGTCGCCACTGTGGTCCCTCCGAAGTCCAGCGTGCCTGCGCCAGAGGGCGAGGTTCCGATGTACACCCGGCCGCTTACTCCATCGACGATCATGCTCCGCGAACTGGGGCCATAGTACAAAGTCGTGGAGTTCAGTCCGGTTGGTGACTCCTGCGATGTGGAGACCGTGTCGTTTGAGCGAGCCATCCCGAGAAAATTCCCGGAGGAGTCGAACTTCAGAATGATGCAGTCCTCCAGCGTGCCATTGGAGGTCTGATCGATGGCACCACCGCCGAGCCCGGCGAGGTTGAGCGTCCCGTTCCAGCTTTGGTACACATATGCGTTGTTCGCGCCATCGACGGCGACCGAGAAGACCCGTCCGCTGGTGGACGTCGCGTTCCAGGTGCGATCCAGAATCCAGCTGCCATCAGTACCGTTGAGCTTGAGCAGGAAGAACGGGTCGCCTGTCAGATTCGGTCGTAGTCCGCCTCCGAAGTCCGCTCCAGGGGCGTTGGTGGCCCAGTCTCCTGCCACCCAGACATTGTTGGCGTGGTCGACAACCATCGAATACGCCCGGTCAATTCCACTGGTAGTCGCGGTCATCGTGTAAGCCCATCCCACCAGCGGCCCGCCACTGGTGATGGTGCCATTGACCGTCGGATACGCGGTCCCGCTGGTGGTGGGATGCAGGGCGTCGTTGGCATAGACCGTAAAGGTCACGGTGGCATGCGGGGGATTAGCGATGGGGGTGGTGTTAGCGGCGTTGGGGAACGCGCTGAACGTCAGGGTGTCGCTGTTGCGATTGTTGACGATGGTGTAGGAGATGGTGTCCCCTTCGGGGTCCGTTGCGGTCCCGGTCCCGGCGTTCATGGTGAAGGTCGCCGGGGTCGGCAGCGAGGCTGAGGCCAGCGCCCGGGTGCCCGTCACTTGCGGGGGGCGGTTCGGTCCGAGGGTGTAGCTCAGGGGATAGTCCACCTGGTCGGTGCCATCATCCAGGCGGACGATGACATCAATGGGATCCGGCGTCAGGTCGAGATTGTTCATGTTCGGCGACGAGGGGGTCTGCGCCGGATAGGGGCTGTTGAGGCCGCTCACGACGGTCACAAAGCCGAGCCCATCGCCCCAGTCGACACTGATGTCCAGCGGATCACTGTCCGCATCGGCGATCCCCGTGATGCTGACCCCCGCCTGGGTCCCGGAGAGCAAGGTCGCCCCACTGGTCAGCGCGACCGTCGCGCTCGGTGGCGCATTGAATGCGAAGAGCGGGACCGTGAAGGCCTGATAGGTCACCGACGCCGGCGTCACCGCCAGCGGCGCGAGATTTTCGTCCAGGCCAATCAGCAGCCCACTGGCGGCATCCGCAGCCCGGACCACCCCCACATAGTTGTTCGGGACCTGGCCGGACCCCGCCGGCTTGGTCACCAGCCCGGTCATGAAAATCGCATCGCCCGGTCGTCCGGAGTCCTCGCCCGGATCGCCGCCCGATGATGTGTCGTCATCGATGACCGTCCCGATGGGAGCGGTCACAGTGGCATCGCCCAGGATCCCCGGGATGCAGATATCAAGAGTCGGGACGCCACTCTCGCCCTGCGCCACGTTGGTGAAGCTGGGATCAGTGGCCAGGTCCGCTTCGGTGGTCTCGGTCGCCCGGGCATCCCAGTCCTCGACATAGAAGCTGAAGTCCACCGCCGAAATGGTGTCGGCATAGAAGAGCCCATCCTGGCTTTCCAGCCGAACCCGGTGCACATCGAGGGCACCGTGCGGCATCCGGTAGGCAAACAGACTCGCATCCGGACTCGCCGGTGGGAGGCGGTTCGCTTTCTTCTGCGCCGGGGTCGCTCCGCCGCGGGGATCGTTGTAGACCGCGATCATGGCAACGTCGAGGCTGAAGCCCCCCCCGATCGCGCCTTTGTTGAAGCTGACGGTGTTCGCCGCCGCCTGTCCCTGATGCAGGACCCCATACCCGGTCCAGCCATCGTTCGCCGGACCAAACTCACTCCGGGTCCAGCCGTCGCTTCCGAAGTTCCCGGTGACGTCCCCGCCGTTGGAGACGCCAAGGCGGGCATCCGCCAGTTCATCGACCAGCTGCCGATATGGGAAGGTGTTCGCCGTCCCGCTGGTGGTCAGCAGCCCACCTGGGCTGAAATAGGCATCCGCGTTCGCCACCAGGTCATGGTTTAGCACCCGGTCGGTGAAGTACGTATGACCGGTCGCGGTCGGGACGTCCACCAGGAAGAGCGCCATACCGCTGATCCCCAGGTCCGCCCGGTTCGTGGAGCCATTCGGGGTGCCCGTGATGTTGTTCGGCGCGGGGAAGGGATGCTTCACCACATACTCCACGTCGATCGTGGTCCCGGTCGCGCTGACCCCGGTCACCTGGAAGGACTTGGCGTTGAGGAAGCTATCAATGGAGAGCAGATACAGGTCGTCATTCGCCTGCCCCGCCCGGGTCGCTTTCAGGGCGCTGGTGGCCGTCAGGGTCGACGGGTCCACCGTCACGGTGTAGAGCGCCAGGGCGGCGGTCTGCACCAGCCCCGCCTGACTCGGCGTCCCCAACGCGGCCGGCGTGTTCAGCACACTGGTCGGCAGGGCACCTGATGGAGTGGATGATGAGGATGCAGACGGGGGGCTGACCGGGGACGATGACCCACCGGCACACCCCAGCAGGGCCGCTGCGGACAATGCCGCCGCGGACCAGAGCAGATGGCGCATGAGCGAGACCTCCAGAGTTGCGAGAAAAACATGCCGGCAGGTGGGCGCGCGGACGCTGAATGCACGTCGACGGCTGCGCTGGTCGCTGCCAGGATCTGAGTCCATTATAGGCGAGCAAGCAGCGATGATCAGAGACTGCTAACACTCATGGCTCGCGAAAGCAAAAGCCCCCCGGAGCCTGGCTCCGGGGGGCGTGAATTAGCTGAGGCTCGACGGGATCCTTACGGATCGACGGTGATGGAGAACCGCTGCATGTTCCAGGCCGACTCCTCGAAGAGGGAGTTCGTCACCGTGTCGCCGTCATCGATCAGGTCGTCGTAGGCCACCATCACCACGGTGTACGAGCCGGCGGGAAGTTCCCCGGCACCTGCTCCAGTCGGGATCTGGATGTGGACCTTCAGCGGTGAGGCGGGAGTGGCACCGTCCGGATCGGAGCCGATACCGTGGGCAAAGCCAGCCGGTGGGAGTCCGACACCAGTCGGCAGAATCTTATTGCCGGCGATGTCGTTGCCTGGGTCATAGCCGATGACCTGATTGCCAGTGGCGTCGTCAAACACGACCCAGCTGATGTGCTGCACGCCACCAGCAGTGGGGGCGTTGTAGAACTTCAGGCTCGGCGACTCGCCGCGCAGGATACCAGTGAGACCGCCGCCGGACGGGGTGGGCGTACCGAGCACGAAGACCGTGCTGAAGCCCGCCCGCTCGGTCACGACACTCAGATCAGGCGGCAGCACATTGCGGACTGCGGCTTCGGAGGCGGGGTTGTACCAGGCCGACCACGAGGGCGGCAGGGCCGCACCCGCCTGCATGTCGGTAATGTCGACATACAGATTCACCGGCGTGTTGGTGCCAGCGGCACCATTGGCGGAATTGGTGGTGTCTTTCACCATCGTCAGCGCTTCGGGTTTGTTGAAGCCAGGGCGGTAGTAAATGGGGTTGCCACGGCGTTCCCGAGTTCGTACCACTTTTTCAGAAGGAGGATCCGACGCGATCGGACCTGCCGAGTTACCGTAGTTCCCTGCCAGCGCGAAGATGAAGCTGACGGTGCTGGCACCGGCAGCGGCATTGAGCTTGAACGTGGTTTCAGCGCTTTGACCCTGGGCCAGAACACGGTCACCGGTATCTCCAGACGGGATGAACTCGACGTAGGGCGAGGCGAAGACGCCACCGAAGCCATCCGGGCTGGTGTAGTCGAAGAGCGGGAGGCTCGCCTCCGCCACCGGTGCTCCGGCGGACGTGGTGAGCACGCCATCAGCGCCATTGTTCATGCCTTCGGCGTTGATGACATAGCCAGCCAGACCGGGATAGGGTCCGCCGGTCCGGGGACCGAAGTAGCCCTTGATGGTCCCGGTATCCGCATCGGTGCCGGTCGCGATGCCAGCGGGGACGAGAGGAATCCCGGTGTCCACGATGTCGCTGGCCGGATTCGGACCGCCATTGACGATGTAGCCCCGGACGTTGTGGACCGAGAGGTCATTCCGGCTGCGACCAGTCCCGGTCACTGGCGGAGTCGCCACATTGAAGGGGTGCTTGATCGCGAAAGTCGCGGTCACCAGGGGAATCGACAGGGTGCCGCCCTCGTTGTCCAGACCGATGCTCTTCAGCGAGATGCAGTCACCGGCGGTGCAGAAGACCGCGCTGCTGAAGTAGTAGGTCAGGTCAATCCCGTCAACAACATCACCACGGTCCTGAGCGGAGCGGTGAATGAGCGGGGTCGTACGAAAGGAGAGATCTTCCATGTTGATCTCGACCTGCATCGCTCCGAGCAGGGCAGCTCCCGCCTGAATGGTGCCCATCTGAGCTTCAGGAAGGACCGTCGACTGCGTGGACGGGGGAGGGGCGGACACGGAAGTGTTCGAGCCCCCGGAGCAGGCGGTGAGGGCCAGCGCAACGAGCAGGGTCGCGGGCAGGGCCACCTGTATTCGGGTCATACCACTTCTCCTTTGAGCGCGGCGAACGCGAGTGGACTAAAGGATGTCAGGAAGGTACCGTCCAGTACTAACCGCTGGGTCCGATCGTACGCCGCGTTGATCCGGGGGTCGAACCAGCGGGCTGCGCCTGCGTGTGGTCTGCACACGTTCCCGATACCCGGCAGATCCGGGGAAAGTCGGGTCACAATCAGCGGGAGACGGTCTGGCTGGCCCCTTTCCGTAGCAGGAGGCCAATCCATGTGATTCTACCACGCAGACTGGCACTGCCAGCCCACAGGTACAGATCACTTCCCTCTTTGGATACGTTTCCACCATTGTTCGATTTGATCCCCAATCGATCTGTTATGTCGCCTCAATGAGCCACGGATCAACCGCAACCCAAAGCCCCCCGGAGCCGGGCTCCAGGGGGCAGAAAGTTAAGTTTCGGACAAAGCCGACTTAGAAGATGGTGCCCGACGATCCCAGGAATTTCGTCGCGAACGCGTCCGAGCTGCCAACAGACGTGAAGTTCGTCGTGCCCGGACCGGCGTCGAAGTCCATGGTGGTGCTGTAAGAGCCCACGATGATCGGGTCCTCGCCGGCAGTCAGGCCGATAGAGCGCCCGCTGTCAGTGCCGGTGCTACCTAGTAGCGACAGCCAGATTGTGGCGCCAGTGGACGGGTTCATCTTGATGACATAGAGGTCGCTCCCCCCCACGGGGGTCTGTGCACCACCACCAAAATCTGCGCCGGTGAACCAGTCGCCTGTAGCTACCACACCAGAAGCAGTAACTGCGACACCGCGTCCCTGCTCAGAAGAGGTACTGCCCGTGAACGTGCGGTCCCAGACATACGCTCCGGTCGTAGAGTTCAGGGCGACTACGAACGGATCAGACACCGTGGTGCTGCCACCGGCGGTCCGGACGCCACCACCGAAGTCAGTCGTGTTGAAGAAGCGACCGGTGGCATAGACCCGGCTGCCATCGGCAGCCACCGCGTTCACATACTCCAGGTTCGCAGCACCTGTGCCATCGAAGACATAGTCCCAGACATGTGCGCCAGTCGTGCCGTTCAGCATGACCACGAAACCGTCGCCGGATGTGTCGGCATTGCGAACACCGCCGCCGAAATCCATGAGGTTGCGATAGTAGCCACCCACTGCGACATTGCCCGAGGGGGTGAAGGCGGCTGCCATCGCGCTCTCATTCCCCGTGGCCGGTCCATTAAAGGACTGTCCCCACAGGGCTACACCAGCCGAGCTAATGCGGACCACGTACGGATCCTGGCTAGTTGAGGTTGGGCCGCCAGCTGATGTGAGAGTCACGGAACCCCAATCTTCGGTGCGATTGAACTTGCCTGTAATAACGACATCCCCCGTGGCCTGATCGACCGCCAGGCCGTTAAACTCCTGGAAATCGGTGATTCCGGAGCTGGTCCCCGGACCGCTGCTCCTGGCATTCCAGATGGGGGTGCCTGTGGCGCTGTACTTGCAGACGAAGGTGTCGTAGTTCGAACTCAGGACAGAGGTGTTGTTTGTCTCCGGTCCGAAGCCGAAGTCCATAGTCTGGCGCCAGTAGCCGTAGACGATCACATTGCCAGCGCTGTCAGCTCCGATCCCCTGTGTATCTACCCAGGTACCAGATAGGGACCCCAGATTGCGATCCCACAGGTAGGTGCCGCTGGAGTCCAGAGCCACTATGCTGTTTCGTGGAGTCGCAGCGGAGTTAAGTGGTCCCCCACCCCAGTTGGTGTTAGCGGCAAACGCACCAATGAGGTAAATGTTGCCAGCAGAAGAGACCGCCACACCACGCGCAGATTCCGCGCTGGTGGTTTGCGTGTTTGGCGACCAGACCCAGCCGGAAGGCCCGCCGCCGGTGATGGTGCCATTGACCGTCGGATACGCGGTCCCGCTGGTGGTGGGATGCAGGGCGTCGTTGGCATAGACCGTAAAGGTCACGGTGGCATGCGGGGGATTAGCGATGGGGGTGGTGTTAGCGGCGTTGGGGAACGCGCTGAACGTCAGGGTGTCGCTGTTGCGATTGTTGACGATGGTGTAGGAGATGGTGTCCCCTTCGGGGTCCGTTGCGGTCCCGGTCCCGGCGTTCATGGTGAAGGTCGCCGGGGTCGGCAGCGAGGCTGAGGCCAGCGCCCGGGTGCCCGTCACTTGCGGGGGGCGGTTCGGTCCGAGGGTGTAGCTCAGGGGATAGTCCACCTGGTCGGTGCCATCATCCAGGCGGACGATGACATCAATGGGATCCGGCGTCAGGTCGAGATTGTTCATGTTCGGCGACGAGGGGGTCTGCGCCGGATAGGGGCTGTTGAGGCCGCTCACGACGGTCACAAAGCCGAGCCCATCGCCCCAGTCGACACTGATGTCCAGCGGATCACTGTCCGCATCGGCGATCCCCGTGATGCTGACCCCCGCCTGGGTCCCGGAGAGCAAGGTCGCCCCACTGGTCAGCGCGACCGTCGCGCTCGGTGGCGCATTGAATGCGAAGAGCGGGACCGTGAAGGCCTGATAGGTCACCGACGCCGGCGTCACCGCCAGCGGCGCGAGATTTTCGTCCAGGCCAATCAGCAGCCCACTGGCGGCATCCGCAGCCCGGACCACCCCCACATAGTTGTTCGGGACCTGGCCGGACCCCGCCGGCTTGGTCACCAGCCCGGTCATGAAAATCGCATCGCCCGGTCGTCCGGAGTCCTCGCCCGGATCGCCGCCCGATGATGTGTCGTCATCGATGACCGTCCCGATGGGAGCGGTCACAGTGGCATCGCCCAGGATCCCCGGGATGCAGATATCAAGAGTCGGGACGCCACTCTCGCCCTGCGCCACGTTGGTGAAGCTGGGATCAGTGGCCAGGTCCGCTTCGGTGGTCTCGGTCGCCCGGGCATCCCAGTCCTCGACATAGAAGCTGAAGTCCACCGCCGAAATGGTGTCGGCATAGAAGAGCCCATCCTGGCTTTCCAGCCGAACCCGGTGCACATCGAGGGCACCGTGCGGCATCCGGTAGGCAAACAGACTCGCATCCGGACTCGCCGGTGGGAGGCGGTTCGCTTTCTTCTGCGCCGGGGTCGCTCCGCCGCGGGGATCGTTGTAGACCGCGATCATGGCAACGTCGAGGCTGAAGCCCCCCCCGATCGCGCCTTTGTTGAAGCTGACGGTGTTCGCCGCCGCCTGTCCCTGATGCAGGACCCCATACCCGGTCCAGCCATCGTTCGCCGGACCAAACTCACTCCGGGTCCAGCCGTCGCTTCCGAAGTTCCCGGTGACGTCCCCGCCGTTGGAGACGCCAAGGCGGGCATCCGCCAGTTCATCGACCAGCTGCCGATATGGGAAGGTGTTCGCCGTCCCGCTGGTGGTCAGCAGCCCACCTGGGCTGAAATAGGCATCCGCGTTCGCCACCAGGTCATGGTTTAGCACCCGGTCGGTGAAGTACGTATGACCGGTCGCGGTCGGGACGTCCACCAGGAAGAGCGCCATACCGCTGATCCCCAGGTCCGCCCGGTTCGTGGAGCCATTCGGGGTGCCCGTGATGTTGTTCGGCGCGGGGAAGGGATGCTTCACCACATACTCCACGTCGATCGTGGTCCCGGTCGCGCTGACCCCGGTCACCTGGAAGGACTTGGCGTTGAGGAAGCTATCAATGGAGAGCAGATACAGGTCGTCATTCGCCTGCCCCGCCCGGGTCGCTTTCAGGGCGCTGGTGGCCGTCAGGGTCGACGGGTCCACCGTCACGGTGTAGAGCGCCAGGGCGGCGGTCTGCACCAGCCCCGCCTGACTCGGCGTCCCCAACGCGGCCGGCGTGTTCAGCACACTGGTCGGCAGGGCACCTGATGGAGTGGATGATGAGGATGCAGACGGGGGGCTGACCGGGGACGATGACCCACCGGCACACCCCAGCAGGGCCGCTGCGGACAATGCCGCCGCGGACCAGAGCAGATGGCGCATGAGCGAGACCTCCAGAGTTGCGAGAAAAACATGCCGGCAGGTGGGCGCGCGGACGCTGAATGCACGTCGACGGCTGCGCTGGTCGCTGCCAGGATCTGAGTCCATTATAGGCGAGCAAGCAGCGATGATCAGAGACTGCTAACACTCATGGCTCGCGAAAGCAAAAGCCCCCCGGAGCCTGGCTCCGGGGGGCAGAATGCTTTCAGACAACGGCGACCTAGAACGAGGCGGTGTTCTCGATCACCTTCATGCCGAAGTAGTCTACTGAGCCGCTCAGGGAGTTGTGGGAGTTGACGGCAACCCCTGGATCCGCATCGAAGCCGTTGCCAGCGAACTCACCACAGAGGTAGAGGTCGCCATAGCTGTCAAGCGTCAGACTGCGCATCCGGTCGTTGCCAGCGCCGTTCCAGGTCAGGATGTAGGGATCTCCTCCAACCAGTGCATTCGCGCCGGTCGAGGCCACCCGCTTGATCAGGTACGCCGAGGCGCCGTTGCCGAAGGTTGGGCCATTCCCCAGGTCCTGATTCGGGTTGTAGTCCCCGACAGCGTAGACCGAACCGCCAGAGACCGCCACCGAGTACCCGGAGTTAATGGCAGTGACTGCCCCGCGTGTCATGCCGTTCACCCAGAGATTGCTCCCATCAGCAATCGAGAAGGCTGCCAGATAGGGATCGTAGTTAGAAGTCGAAGTGGTAGAAGCCGCCACATCGGTGGTTCCGTTGAAGTTCGTGTTGTTCGCATACCGGCCAGTCGCATAGACCCGGCTGCTATCTGCAGCCAGTCCGTTGACATGGCCGACTGTTGCAATGCTTGCGGAAAACACGCGATCCCAGATCCATGCGCCAGTGGAAGCATTGCGCAGCGTGATGAAAGAGTTTGCATGGGAAGTGCTGCTCACACGCAAAAAGTGTCCTGCCCCACCAAAGCTGGAGAGCGGGGTACCGGAAGCCAGACTCCGGAAGTAGCCACCGACCACCAGCTGGCCGAAGGGAGTCATGGCCAGAGACTGCCCGGATTCCGTACCGGTCGCGACGGTGCTGGTGCTGGTGCTCATGGCGAAATTGGTCGCCCAGTCCGTGGTCATTGAGGACGTATTGATACGAGCCACGAAGGGGTCGTAGCTCGCTGAGGCTGCCCCATGGGCGGTGGTCAGCGTGATCGGGGCACCGCTGGTTGGGAAGTCCTCGGTCCGATTAGCGCGACCGGTGATGTACGCGTTGTTGCTGTCATCCAGGACTAGGGCATTGAAGCCGAAGGCCTCAGTCACGTTGGCATCGCCCGGTGAGTTGGTCCGGAAGTGCGAAATGTAGGAGCCATCGGGAGCGAACTTGACCAGGAAAAGGTCGGTGCTGGCGTTGAGCACGTTGTTGTTACTTTCTTCGGTGATTCCGGTCGCGAGCGTCATGAGCCCACGCCAGGAGCCATAAAGCAGGATGTTGTCGTTGCTGTCGACCGCCATACCACCCAGGTTTTCGATTCCAGTAGCAAGGGAGGTGGACGATCCCAGGAGGTTGACCCACTGGAACTGGCCCAGCGGATTCAGCTTGACAAGGAACAACGATGGCTGAGGGCCGACCTGCGGCTGATTCCCCGAACCAAAATTGTTGGTGCTGCCGTTATACAAGCCGGCGATCAGCACGTTGTTCTGGCTGTCCCGCTGGATCACATACGCCTGCTCGGTGCTGGTCGACTGCCCCACACCTTTGTAAAACCAGCCCGGCACCCGGGTGGTGGTCCCGACGATCCCGGGCCAGCGGGCGGCACTGTTGGGCTGACCAATCGCCGTGTTCGTATGGAGCGGATCCTCGACATAGACCGTGAAGGTCGTGTTCCCCAGGGTGCTGATGCCGGTCGTGTTCCCGGCCAGCGGGAAGGCCGTACCCGAGATGTTGTCGCCGTTGGCGGTATTGCGAATCCGCAGGGTCATCGTGTCACCCTCGGGATCCGTAAACCCGGCGGTACCGGCATTCATGGTGAAGAGGGCGGCCGGAATCACCGGCAGGCTGGCGCTCGCCAGGACCGGACTCCCGGTAAGCACGGGTGCCCGGTTCGGACCGAGCTGGAAGTTAACGGGATAGTCCACTTCGTGCTGGGCATCCGCGACCCGGACCAGGGCGTTGATCGCCTGATTGGTGAGCGTCGCGTTGTTCCGCTGCACGCCAATGGGATTCAGCGGGGCGTAGGGGCTGGTGTAGCCCGTGGCCAGCGGCTGCAGGCCGCCGCCATCGCCCCAGTCAATGGAGATGTCCAGCGGATCGCTGTCGGGGTCGCCGATACCCGTGATCAGGATCTCTGGCTGTGTCCCCGACAAGAGCGGATTGCTGCTGACCAGGACCACGGTCGCGCTCGGCGGCAGATTGTTGGGCGCCAGCTCGACTTCGAAGGGGAAGAACGTGACTGGTTCCGGGACGTTGGAAGTGACCAGCGACAGGCTGCCATCAAGCTCGATCACAAAGAACGGATCGGCGATCGCGGCCTCGACATCGGTCACCCGGACCAGGCCCTGATAGGTGCCCGGAGTCTGGCCACTTCCGGCGGCCTTCGTCACGGACTCGCTGAAGAAGAGCGGATCGCCAGGGAGACCGCTGTCCTGATCTGCATCGCCGCCGAAAGCGGAGTCGTCATCCACCGGCCCGCCGGCCATCGTCACGACTGCCGTGGCATCGCCCAGGACTCCAGGGATGCTGACAGCCAGGGACGGGGCACCACTCTCGCCGGGGGCGATATTGGTGAAGGATGGATCCAGGCTCAGATCGGATTCGGTGGTTTCAGTTGCCCGGGCATCCCAGTCTTCTACATGGAAGCGGAGCACAGAAGCCGACAGGGTGTCCTGGATGAAGCCACCGCCCTCACCGGCGAACGAGACCTTCTGGATATCCAGGGCTCCGTGGGGCATCCGGTAGGCGAAGAGGCTGGCATCCGCCGATGCCGGCGGGAGGCGATTCGCCTTCTTCTCGGCAGGGGTCAGGCCACCGCGGGGGTCGTTGTACCGGGCGATGACCGCCATGTCCAGGCTGAAGCTGCCACCGATGGCTCCGCGACTCAGCGACAGGACATTGCGGCTGACCTGGCCCTGATGGAGGACCCCGTAGCCGGTCCAGCCATCGTTGCCAGCGCCGTACTCATCCCGCGTCCAGCCATCTGTCCCGAAGTTGCCGGTGACATCTCCATCATTGGAGATGCCAAGACGGCTGCCGGTCCCGTCGAGGGTCTCATCCACGAGGAGCTTGTACGGGAAGGTGTTGGCGGTGCCGCTGGTCGTCAGCAGGCCCCCAGGAGCGTAGTACGCATCTGCATTGGCGATCAATGTGGTGTTCGCCACACGATCCGAGAAATACGTGTTGCCACTGGCAGAAGCGACATCTGCCAGCCAGAGGACCTTACCGGCGATCCCCAGATCAGAGCGGTTTGTGACCGCGCTGGGGGTCCCCAGGACGTCGCTGGGAGCCGGGAAGGGATGCGCGATTTCGTACGTGATATCAACAGTCGTGGCAGTCCCGGTGATGCCGGTGATGCGGAACGACCGGGCAGTGAAGAAGCTGTCGATGGGCAGGAGGTAGAGGTCGTCGGTGGCCTGCCCGCTGCGGGTTGCTTTGAGCGAAGCGGTGGCACTCAATGTGCCCGGATCGATGTCGATGGTATAGAGCGCCAGGGCGGAGTCCGCCAGGCTGCCCCGCACATACGCCTGTCCCAGGCTGGCGGGAACACTGGTGATGGGGGCGACTCCCGCTTCAGGCACCAGCCCGGTGCCGATCGGGGAATCCTGTGGGGTAAGGGGCGCCGGGGGCGTGACGCCATTGGAGCCCCCGCAACCGAGGGCGGCCAAGGCCAGACTGGTGGCGAGCCACCAGGTCAGCTGTCGCATGTCTGCCTCCTGTGTGTGTCTGCACGAAATCGAGAGTTGAGTAGAGCGAAGTCGCCGTGAACATTCGCGCCTGCGTCGTTCACCAGACCGTCGTCCGTGACAATTAGATACGGCGACTCCGAAGGAATGTAAACAGTGCCGCTGAATTCGGCCAGCCTTCGGACCCGATTTTTTAAAATTTGTAGCCCAACGCCCAATGCGTCGCGAAGCACTGCGAGCGGTCTTGAGCGATCTGAGTCTGGCTCAATGTCAACTTTGTCAGGACCCAAACGCCCTCCGACGGAACCGCCGGAGGGCAACTGAAGCGTGAACCACCTTACAGAAAGTGATGCTAGCCAGCCTCCACAGCGACCGGTCGCAGCGCTTCCAGGACTCCCCGGAAGCGTCGCAGCATCTCGTCCATGACCTCGATGGGAATCGCCAGCGGCGGCTCGATACGCATCGCCCGGGGGTTGTTCAGCGTATGCGCCACCAGGACATGTTCATTGAAGAGCGCTTTCGCGGCAGCTTTACCGACCTCGGCCTCATGGAACTCCAGGCCGATCATGAGGCCCTTCCCGCGGACTTCCCGCAAGAGCTCCGGGAAGTCGCTCTGCAGCACTCGCAACTGTGCCAGCGTGTGATTCCCGGTTGCTTCAGCCTGCGCAGTCAGCTGCTCATCCAGGAGCACCTCGATCGCGGCGAGTCCGGCAGCGCACGCGAGCGGATTGCCGCCGAACGTGTTCGAGTGGAGGAAGGGATTCGGTTCGAGGGCCTGCCAGACCGCAGCGGTGCCGGTCGTGACGCCCATCGGGATGATGCCGCCGCCGATGGATTTACCGATACACATGAGGTCGGGAGTGACATCCCAGTGCATACAGGCGAAGTCCTGGCCGGTCCGTCCCATCCCTGTCTGGACTTCGTCAAGAATCAGCAGGATGTCGTGGTCATCGCAGAGCTGGCGGACCGCCGGGAGGTAGTCATCAGCCGGCACAATGATGCCCGCCTCGCCCTGGATGGGCTCGACAATGAACCCGGCAACATCATCTGTGATAGCGGCCTTGAGGGCATCGATGTCACCGAAGGGGACCGCCCGGTTGTCGCGCAGGGGCTCGAAGGGGGCGCGGAAAACATCGCGGAAAGTGACCGAGAGGGCACCCAGCGTCTTGCCGTGATAGCCATTGATGGTGCCGAGGAACTTCCGCTTCCCGGTTTTCATCATGGCGAACTTCAGCGCGGCTTCCACAGACTCGGTCCCGGAGTTCGAGAAAAAGCAGTACTGCAGCGCACCGGGGGTGATTTCCGCAAAGCGGGCGGCAAAACGGGCCTGCCAGGGATTCAGCAGTTCCTGGGAGTGGATTCCCATCCGCTGCAACCCGTCCTGTACCGCCTGCACGATGCGGGGATGCAGATGCCCGAAGTTGAACACACCGTAGCCACCCAGGCAGTCGATGTACTCATTGCCGGCGAGGTCGTAGATATTCCAGCCGGACCCTTTCCACTCACAGGCGCGGGCATCACCGGACTTCCGCCACTTGGCGAGGGCGGGGTTCACATGGTCGTGCAAGCCGAGGACGGTCGCATCCGTGAGAATCGTCCGGTCGTCAGCCGTCAGATCCTGATTCGTCCCGAGTTTGTGGAATGCCTCGGCGATGAGGGCCTCGGGGTGGTGTTTGGGGGGCGTGAGCTCCATCAGTCGGTTCCTCCTGCACAGCGGCGCGATGCCGGTGCGATGCCCCCATCATCGGGGATGGGGGGAATGCACCCCCGCGGTGCCGGATGAGGGCCGCGGGCGGGACAGGCGGGGTCACTTTCCGGGACCTGGGCGTCATGTGCGCCGTCGTGACGACTGAGCGTCAGCAGGGGACCTGGTGCCTCGTGTCTCTTTAACATAGCGTGAAACGCGAGATTCGGGAACCCCGCGAGGCGTGAATTGAGGTGTGGGTGCATTTGCTATTCTTGGAAAAGCGCGATGCCACTCCTGTTGACGCCGTTCCGGAACGCGGTCGAACGCCTGGCGGAGGCTCAGGTCGCCCATCTTTCCGAGCCTGAAAATACGCTCTACCGGGATGCACTCATCCAGCGATTCGAGTTCACCTATGAACTGTCCCACACTTTGTTGCGACGCCATCTGGCCAGCATTACCGCGAATCCCGAGCGCATCCGCCAGATGCCGTTCTCCGCACTGATTCGGACTGGAAACGAGTATGGGCTCCTGCGGGGAGACTGGACCGCCTGGAAACGCTTTCGTGAAATGCGGAATCAGACCAGTCATGCCTACGACGCCCGACTCGCGGCACAAGTTCTGGCTGGGATCCCCGAGTTCCTCCTGGAAGCCAGACACCTGCTTCAGTCGCTGGATCAGCAGCAGACATGAATGCGCGTCCGATTCAGCTCTCATCCGATGAGTGGGAAACACTGCTCCAGGTTCTGATAGCGCAGGTGCCAACAGCCATCATCTGGGCGTTTGGCTCCCGCGCCCTCGGCACGGCCCAGGCGATGTCCGATCTTGACCTGCTCATAAGAGAACCTGCGCCGATCAGTCTTGAGCGACTGGCGGATCTGAAAGATGCCCTGTTGGAGTGCGATCTCCCATTCCGGGTCGATGTGCTGGATTACACGCAGGTCAGCACCGAGTTTCTGCAAGGCATCCAGGATTCACTGGTGCAGATTCTGCCCCTCCCCTGATTCCAAAGCTGTGATGGTGGCACGCAACGCCTTCAGTTCTGCCATCACTGCTGCCAGCCGGGATTGCATCGCTGGCTCCAGCAACTGACGCACTATCGTTCCAGCCTCGATGTCTCGCAACAGCTGCTGCAATCGCGCCTCTGCATCAGATGCGAGCCCCCGACGCCCGTTCAGCAGCGACCCCCGCATCGCGATCTGACTAATCCGCCGGTACATCCCCACCGGCCCATGCTCCTGGAGCAACTCTGCCGTGTTGCCGATCTCACCGAAGGTCGCCCGGTACACCTGCACCGGGTCGTAGCCCGAAGCGACTGCAGCCTCGTAAGTGGCCCGGCACAGTTCGACGAGTCCGCCACAAAGCAGGGCTTCTTCCACAAACAGGTCCAGCGCAACCTCCTGTGCCACGGTGCAGCTTCGGATGCCGGCCGGACCGAAGCCGAAAGCGTGCGCCCAGGTGAGGGCCCGCGCCTGAGCGCTGCCCGAGGGATCCCGCCAGACCGCAAGCTGTGCCCCGACTCCTGCGCCATTCAGAAAGCCCTGACGGACCGCCGCGCCTGTCCCGTGCGGGGCGAGGACCGCGACATCGACTCCCTGCGGCATCGCCAGTTGCCCGTAGATAAGGGCATAACCATGCGCGAACAGGAGGAGCTGTCCCGGTCGCATCGAAGGGAGGATCCAGCGACGCATGACTTCGGGCTGGACGTCATCCGGCAGGCAGACGAGGATGGTGTCGCAATCCGCAGGCACCCCGAACATGAGATCGTGGGTCGGCAATCCGGCAGACGCCACGCGCGACAGACTGGGACTCCCGGCTCGCAAAGCCACCGTTACCTGCGCCCCGGCATCCCTCGCGTTGAGAGCTAACGGTTCGCCCTGCAGGCCAAACCCCAGCACCACCAGCGGCCGGTCGTGGAGACTCTCCAGCGGCGGCAGGTCCGGCGTATGGAAAGTCACAGGTCCGCTGAAGGGGGGTTCTCCCGACGGCTCTTCGGGCCAGACCCGCTGTCCCTGCAGATTGATCTCCATGGGAGCGAGTGTACGCTTCCCCGGCACAGGAGGAGCGATGAGCGCCGTCCATGACATCGTCATCGTTGGTGGGGGGCTCGCCGGGCTCACGGCGGCCGCCATCCTGGCGCGCGCTGGACGGGAAGTCCGGCTGCTGGAGCGTCACACCACCATCGGGGGTCGGGCAGAGACCCAGGAGCTCAACGGCTTCCATCTGAATCTCGGTGCCCATGCCTTCTTTCTTGGCGGACCGGCAGAGCGGATCCTCCGTGATCTGGGGGTGGTGATCACGGGCGGCAAGCCGATAGTCGCCGGAGCGGCAGAGCATCGGGGCCGGATTCTCCCGTTGCCGGTTTCGCCGATGAACATCCTGTCGTCGCCGATGCTGACCCTGCCGGCCCGTTCAGAATTGGTCCGAGTGATGGCCAGTCTGCCGGGTATCGATCCCCTCCCCCTCATGGGCGAGAGTGTCCGGACCTGGGTAGAGCGGGCGGTATGGCAGGGGGAGTCGCGCCTTCTGCTGTATGCCCTCGTGCGGGTCGCCACCCTGATCAACGCCCCGGAGCAACTCAGCGCAGGGGTCGCGATTCAGCAGGTACAGCGATTGCTGAAAACAGGCGTGATGTATCTGGATGATGGCTGGGGAAGTCTGGCAGAGTCCTTGCGCATCACCGCGAGTGTCGCCGGGGCACGGATCGAAACCGACCGGGCAGTCGCGAAAGCCGAAAGGCAGGGCGATCTCTGGGAGGTCGACTGGGGACCGGAGACCGGTATTCAGGCGCGGCATCTGCTGCTGGCGCTGCCACCGAAGGCGGCGTCATCGCTCATCGAAGGATCGGAAGGGGCTGCCCTTTCGAAATGGTCCCGGGAGTCGCAGCCGGTGATCGCCGCTGCGCTGGATGTCGGCCTCGCGAGTCTGCCGAAGCCGCGCTACGGTGTCGTCTGGGGCATGGACCAGCCGTATCACTTCGCCCAGCACGCCTCTTACGCCAAGCTTGCTCCACCCTGGCAATCGCTGATGCAGGGCCTCTGGTGCCTCCATCCATCCACGTACGACGTCGGCAAAGGCATCGAGACAAAGCTCGACGAAGCCCTCGACCGCGCACAACCGGGCTGGCGGGACCTGGTGGAAGCGCGACGATTCCTGCCCCGACTGACAGTCATGCAGCGACTGCCGGTAGCCCATCCGGATGGACTCGCCGCCCGACCAGGACCTGCAGTGCCCGGCACCACGGGGCTGTACGTCGCTGGTGACTGGGTGGGTGGCGTTGGGCTACTGGCCGAAGCGAGCCTGGCGTCAGCGGCACAGGCAGCGGAGCTTATCCTCGAACGTGGGGAATGAGGGGACTCGAATGCTGCCGAACCGGCCAGGGGGGCTGCACCGGCAGTGAGGTGTACCGCAGGATTTCGAGGATGCCGTAGTTGAGGATGTCGCGGTACTCGGATTCCCGGCCTTCCGCGACCTGTCCACTTGACCCTTGCGCTTCCAGTTCTTCGAGTTGCTGCAATCGCAACGCCTTTACCAGGAGCTGATCGGTGATCGAGGGGATCCGCATATAGCGCCACGAGTCGCCGTAGTCATGATTCTTGCGGAGCATCAGTTCCACGCAGTCCACAAACACCGGCTCAAGGGCAATGAACAGGGTCTGGGCATCCGGGATCAGTTCCTCATCGGAGAGGAGTCCGCGTAACTGGAGGATGCCGACACCTGATAACAGGATGATGCACCAGAGCAAATGGAGGGGAGGGCCATCGGGAGTCCGGCGTCCTTCCCCATCTTCCCAGGCCCGGAGTGCCCGGATGTGCTCGGCCAGGGCGACCGTGACTCCTTCAGGATTCGACTCACACCAGTAGTCCAGCGCCAGGGGCATCCAGGGGCCCGCCTGCTGATGCAGCAGCATGAACGCCCCTGCCACCGCATCGGCAAACTGGGGCTCGTGGGGAGACCGGGTAGCCCCTAAAGGGGGGGTGGGCAACGGACGAGACGCGCCGAGGTTGGAGGTCATGACTTCCTGAGCAGATTCCGCCCGTTGGCGGAGGCAAAGAGTAGATGGTAGGCAGGACAGGATTCGAACCTGCGACATCCACCTTGTAAGGGTGGCGCTCTAACCAGCTGAGCTACCTGCCCGCACGGTCAGCCTCCCGGGACTCCGGGCGACCCCGGTATACTACCCCTCCAGCATGCCTCCTGCTGCCTTTCGGCTTGTCCGACGGGCTGCGGAGGACGACCGGGAACCGGAAAGGATGCTCTTCCCTTGCGACGACACCATCTTCTGCCACTGTCCAGCCTGCTGCTCCTGGGGGGCATGACGCTGACCCTTGCCTGCAGCCCAAGTACGCCTCCGCCTGCCCAGCAGGAACGTGCCTCGACTCCCCCAGCTGCGACTGCCGAGCCGGCAGCTGAGCCTGCCGCTGAACCGGCGGCGACTCCGGCGGCAGATACCTCAGCCGACGCGACCGCTGGGCTCTCCAGTGAGCCTGCGACCCCAGTCGCGGATCCGGCACCTGCCGACGATGGGACCACAGTAAACATGTTCGATGCCGCGAACTTCTATGCCCTGAACTGCGCGGGCTGCCATGGCGTGTCGGGCGAGGGTGGCAAAGGACCGGCCTACAAGAAGGTTCTGCACGAACCGGATGCCGAACTGGCGCACGAAATTCTTGAAGGGAAAGGCAAGATGCCTCCGTTCCGCGACAAGCTCTCCCCCGAAGAAGCCGGGCAGCTCATCGCCTGGATCCGCGCAGAACTCGGCGGCGGACAGCCTCCGAGCGAGTAGCTTTAGGATGACGATCGTTAGTCCTGGTCGTCGGCAGAATCTTGATCACTGGGGGGAGCTTGCGGGCTCCCCTCTGTCGTCTCTTTGGGCGGTGCCGCTTCCCGGAAAAGCCGGGCAGCGGCTGCTTCCGCGAGCATCTGATCTATCAGCGCGGCTTCCCGTTCCACGAGGCGATTGTCTGGATCGAGCGCACGCGCTCTGGCTGCTTCGAGTCGGGCGGCCCGCAGATCCCCCAGATGCATATGCACGATGGCCAGCGCGAAGGGGGCCAGTGGATCATTGGCATCCCGTCGCGATAACTCACTGAAAATCTCGCCTGCTGACTCCCAGTCCTGACTGAGCAACAGCGATTTGCCCAGGTCCCGCATCAGTTCGAGACTCTCCGGATCGAGTTCCAGGACAAAGCGGAAGAGTCGCTCCGCCTCGGCGATGCCTTGTCGGGAGAGGGCCTGCTGCCCATAAAGGGTCAGCGTGGCGATGTACTTTTCCAGCAGCATCTGCTCGTAGAAATCAAAGGTTGGTTGTCGCAGCAACCAGCCGAGTTCCTGCGGGACTGTCAGTCCCTGCTGCCGGAAAGCATCAACACTGAGTCGCTCCCCCTGACCACGCTGCAGTTCGTAAAGCATGCCGTGCCAGTTAAGCCCATAGTTACCGCCCTTGGCCTGCATCCGGACTCCTGTCAGGAACAGACGGCGATCCCCATTGGTCCGGGCCAAATCCCGCGCAACCCAGCCCTGTTTGAGTTCCGGCGGGATCGGGGCATCGTTCGCCAGCTCGAACATGTCGCGGAAGCGCCGGTCGTTCGGGACTGCGGGGATTGCGAGCTCCGGGTGCCGACGTCGCAGGTCGCTCCAGAGCCAGGTCGTCGTGTCTGACAGGATCGCGTTTTCGAGGATCACGGTCTCGGGCTTCATCCCGGCGACCGCCTGGAGATACCAAAACAGAAAGATTTCGTCTCCTTCCACGATCAGAATGCTGCGATCCGGGATGGAATGCAGCGCTCCGACCGCGAATCGCGCGCCGATCTGACTCTGCTGGCGACCATACGCCGCCGTGGTTGCGGGCCAGTCCCGGACCGCGTAGCCAACAACGAGCATCGCGAGGATGCCCGCCTGCCAGCCTGTCATGGGAATACGTACGGCCCGGGGGTGCGCGAAGTAGCCTGTGAGTCCCAGAAGCAACAGCAGCAGATAGGTCGGGATGTAGTAGACCTCAAGAAAGGGCAATTCGGTGGCGGGGATATGACGAAAGTACCACCAGAACGGGAGGGTCCAGCAGAGCACCGCCAGACTCAGTGCGGTCACCCAGGGGCCGCCGCGACGCCACGCCAGCATCACGCCCAGTCCGAGAGGCACGAGCAGCCAGCCATACTGCGCCCAGGTCCAGTTGGCAAAGGCGGTCGCGATGCCGCTGAATCCGAGTCCCTCGTCGCGAAAGCTCAGGATAATGCCCTTGTACTCCACTCGCTGAATCACGGCCCAGAAGCGATCCCAATTGTCAGGATTCCCCCAGTCGAGCCACGGATCCTGAATGCTCCGCATCGGCAGGCTGAGATAGATACAGAGAACCGCAGCACAGCTGGCAGCCATACCAATCCAGGGTCCCGGGGGGCTTTGTGGCTTGCGGAAGCGATAGACCAGCTTGGCGAAGGCTGTCACTGGCAGCCAGAGGAGTCCCATCGGATGAGTCGCGAGCAACGCGCCCTGGAGCGCGCCAAGCCCCATCAGCGCCCCGGGCGAACAATCCTCCAGCAGCACCTGCAGCACCAGCAGGTAGGCCACGATGATCAGCGCAAAGAAAGTGTAGACCTCCGTGATCAGCGCCTGGCTGAAGAAGGTCGGCGTGACCATCCAGAGGATCGCACCCAGGAGGGTCCAGCCAGGATGTCGACTCGCCTGCCAGAGCAGACGGGCGACTCCGACCACGGTGAGCGCTGCTGCGAAAGTGGAGAAGAGATTTCCGCCATAGGCCGGTCCAAACAACGCAGGCTGCCAGTCACTGGGGCTTTGCCAGGGAAGCTGCAGCCACCATCCCAGGATCAGGACATAGAGGGGATACCCGGGAGGATGAGCAATGCCCTTGGTCCAGGCAGCGGTCAGAAATTCGCCAGAGTCCCCCACAAACAGTACAGGACAGACGAAGGGAAGATAGAGCGCCCAAGCCCCGACTCCAAGAAGTAGCGGCAAGAGCCAGCCCCATCCGGGCCACTGCGGAGGTGCGGCAGGCTGACCTTCCACGGGGGTGTGGGGAATGAGAGACAGCGGCGGTGGCAGCAGCTCGTGAGGGGGCGTGGGGGGTACCGGGGCAGCAGACATGGGACCGGACACGGCTCCTGCGTGACTCGATTCCCCCGGGCGGTCGGAGTATAGCACTCGCCGTTACGTCACCTTAACCGCCCTGTACGAGGTCCACTGGCGCGCAACAGCGAATTTCCGTGACAGGATGACGCATCAGGATTGACAGATTAAGTGCCCGTTGCGTAGCTTTGAGACCAGCGTCCGCGTTCCCCGTACGGTACCCTTACAGCACTGCTTTCACCATCCGACAGCTGCCCGGAGGAGGTTGGCCTCTTATGAGTCCTTCCGGTCAGCGGGAGTGGGTCGCCTTCGGGGTGGCCGGACTGCTGGCTCTGGCCGGCTGTGCCGCCCCGTCATCGTCACCCCTGGCTCCCGCCTCGCACAGCGCGAACTCACCTGACACGCTCCTGATTCAGCCGCAGATTTCGGCGATCACAGAGGCCGGCATCTTTGCCGATGCCCCTTTCGCCGCCGTCGACATCTCCCTCGACCTCGCGACTGGACAGGCCGAAATCCTGCCGGTCCGTCTGGCGCAGGCACCGCCCCCAGTGGGGCAGAAGTTCGTCGTGGACCTCACCGGTGTGATGACCGGTGATCTGGGCTGCCCGGACTGCCTGAAGATCACGGGCCTCCGCTTTGATCCGCAGGGGCGGGTGGCGGTCGACCTGAGCCTGCGACACCCCATCGCTGCGCCGAATCTGTCGCAGGGGATCGGGACCGCTTCGCTCCATGTGAACAACGTCCGGGGCTTTGTGGTGAGTCGGGTCGCGGGTCCTGACGGCATCATCGGGACGGCGGACGACCCCGACCTGTACACGCCCTCAGGCCTGAACATGTCCTCGCCCATCGGCTTCGATGAGGACCTCCAGAGCGTCATTGCCGGACTCCTCGCCAATGCAGACGGCTACTCCCGGGACATCACGCCCCTCATCGCTCCCGGCTTCGACACGCTGTACCCCTATATCGTGTTCGGGGCCGATGATGGCTCCATCGGGACCGGCAGCTTTGGCCCAGATGGCTGGATCGGGGCGGAGCTGCAGAACCCCTCCGGGTACAACGTCTTTGGCCAGGGCTCGACGATCAATGGATCGCTGCTGCTCGACCTCAACAACCCGAGTCTCGGCACTAGTCAGGTGACGTTCCGGTTTGTGCTGACGGCCTCATATGTGGTGGCTCGGAAGTACTTCGGCGGGGTCCAGGGGAGCAAGCTCGACCCCCTCTACTTCATGCCCGAAGGGGCACTGATGAGCCCCTGGCGGGTCACGACGCACTATCTTGGCACTGACGGTCTGGGCGGACTCCCCCGGGAAGGGACTACTGACCTCGCGCAGGTGGAGGTCCGGATTCGCGACTGGCAGAAAGCCATCGGTACGAGCAACACGGTCCCGGCCCTGACTGAGACCACGTCCCCTACCGGACTCCTCGGTCCCAGTCGCCCCAAAACGCTCGCGGTGGACATTCCGGGCATCACCAGCGCTCCAGTGACTTACAGCGTGCTGGACGCCCCGCATGATGGAACGGAAGCCAACCCGATCCTTCAGGTCGTCAGCATCGCGAACAATCCTGCCGCCGCGGCGGGCTCCCATGTCGGCTTCATCGCGGTCTACGACGAACGCTCAAACGGTCCGATTTTCGGCACGGGTGAGAGCTTCGAGTTGTATGAGACCGGCGGAGCCAATCGGGATCTGGCGCCATTCAATCTCACCTCGGGGCTGCGCTCCTACGTGACCTACCAGCTCTTCAACTGGGAAGTCGGTGACATCGGTGCCCACGCGGTCCTCGATAACGCCATCGCCCGGGTGAACGGCCGGATCGTCCTGGATGCCCGGGGCTCCTTCGTGGATGCACCAGCGACCAGCATCACCGAGTTTGCGTATGTCCTGGGCTATGGCGGCGACCCGACCGAGTTCACCACCCCGGATATCGTCACAACCGCTGCGCTACATACGGCAGCCCACAGTCTGCCTGCCGGACCGGTGGAAGTGGGCTTGCGGGTGACCTCGAATCTCGGCGATCAGGACATCACGACCTACAGCCTGGATGTCGCTCCGGCGCGGGATCCCTTTGGGACTCCGGATGCCCTGATCCAGATGCACCCAACCCCGTACACCAACCTTCGCTTTGGTGTCCAGGGGCAGGACTTCACTGATCTGTCCAACAGCAATCCTGTCGGTGGCGACAATCTCATCGCTCTGGGAGATCGGCTCTACGTGGTCTTCTATGGCAACACGGGGCTGCCGAATCCCGGACTACATATCTTGCGGAGCCTCGATGGCGGCACTACCTGGCAGGCTCCCACTGAATTGATTAGCGCCGCGAATCCCTCCTTCACGCAGTACGGCGGTGCCAGCATCACCGGGGCGCAGGTCGCAGGTCAGGATCGTGTGGTGGTCGCCCTCGGGACCATCAGCTATCTGACCTCCGGGACCGGGCGCATCCTGGTCTTTGAGAATACGAACGCGGCCACCGGTACCAGCTGGACCCAGACGCAGCCGGAGAGTTATGCGCTCTCCGCTTCGCAGTCAGGAGCGGTCTCTCCGGCCATCGCCATGAATCCACTGAATCCGTCGGAGATTCATCTGGTCTACGGCACCGACACTGGCGGGGCAACTAACGGCATCCTGCGCCGATGGCGGGTCCGCTCCTCCACCAGCGGAGTCGCCGGACTGAGCAGCGGCTTCCAGACCATCGATGGCACCGCCGGAGACAGCGGCTGGCTTACCGATACCGGCAGCAGCTGGTGTACAGAACTCGCGGTCCATCCTCTTACAGGCCGGACGTTCATGCTGCTGGGACTCAATCGCTGGAGCTATGTGCTTCGGACCGATGACGCGGGTGCGTCGTGGATGCGTCCGCTGGTGGCTCACGATCACGGGGCTACGTTCTATCGGGAGGGAGACCTCGTGATGGATCCCTGGCGGGCGGATGAGTACGTTGTCGTCCGGGCGCGTCGAGGGGCTCAGTTCGCGGACCCGTTCATTCGGGTGCTGCGGGGTGCAGGCGTGACCCTCACGGCGGTGGACCCACAGGGTGCGCGTTCAGCGGCTGACATGGGATTCGGCGCGTTTGACACCCTGAGTGCCCACGCGGCACTGGCGCTCCATGGCACGGGCGAGCTGGAAATCTACTGGACCGAGGCCCTCGGCCCAGGTGGTGGCCCAGGGACCTATACCAATGGCCCGCACCTGCAGATGGACATGAGCTTGCCGACAGTGACGAACTTCCTGTACGACCCTGACCGCACCATCAACGGCACCTCGACTGGCATGAACCCGTCAGTGGAAGTCGCTTCCGATGGTCGGGTGCATACGGTCTGGCAGGACTCGGTCGCCGGACGGCTCTACTACCGTCGGGGCTAGTCACTCGCTCCCACCTGACGACAGACAAGAACGGACCGCCCGTCAGGGGCGGTCCGCTTCGTTGCTCCCAGTCACGGCCGCTTACGGCTGGACGAACATCCCCCGGAGGAGCCGGATGTAGCTCCAGCCGACCTGGCGGAACTCTGCGACCCCCGAGACCGCGTTCTGGCCATTCCCTGACAGGTCCAGGTTGAGGTAGACCGGTCCGGTGTTGGCGGCCAGACCCCGACTCCGCAGTCCGTAGTACGACGGATCGGAGTGGTCTTTGTGGAACGCCAGGGTGACGATGGTTCCGGGATCGGTGTCACCATCCTTCTCCAGGACCGCGCAGGCGAGGGCACCATTAGGTCCTGCCACCAGCACCGGTGCGGTGTGGACCCGTCCGGAACCGTTCGCGAAGAGGTTCAGCACCGGACCGAAAGTCTCACCAGTCCTCGCGACCCGTCCAAAGACCCCGGCGCCATTCCGCCAGGCCACCGCGATGGAACCATCCGGACCAATGGCCGTCGTGGGCTCAATCTCGCCCAGGGCCGGGTCACTGGCGATGGTCTCTTTCGCGCTCCAGGCGGTGCCGTTGTATCGGCGCATGAAAACATCCTGTTGCAGATTGTCGGGGGCGTTACCGCCGGCCCAGGTCACGAGAAATCCGGAGGGCGTGGTGGTCAGATGGGGCCAGAGAGTCCCCGGTGTCGCGCCGGAGACACCGAAGCCGCTACCGACAATCCCTTCGGTGCCGAAGGCGCCACTCTCGCGGATCGCCACATAGACCCGGGCGGGGAGGTCGTTGGTCGCCAGGTATGCCTCATAGGTCAGGGCAAATTTGTTGCCCGAACCAACGAGGTCAAAGTTCCCCAGGGTTTCGCCCCCAAAACCATCAGCCGCGGCAGCGATGAACGGCTCACTCCAGACGGTGCCGTTGCGCTGGGTGTACCAGATTTCGTCGGTCAGGGCCCAGATCACACCAACGGTGTTATTGCTCATGACACCCACTGCGCTCCGGGGGGTGATGGAGTCCATGGAGAGTTCGTGATGCACTTCTGTGATCGCACCCGGGACGCCGCTGACTGGGATCGCGATGTGATAGACATAGACATCGGTCCCCAGGAAAATGCCTTCTTCTTCCTTGATCCATACGACGTGGGTGGTGCCGTTCGGAGCTACCACCACAGAGCTATCCGAGGCCCCGCCGATGGTCACCAGTTCCGCATCACCGCTGAGATTCGTGCCACTGGTCCAGTCCAGCGAGGGGGACGGAATGATGGGGTCCGGATTGACGATGACTGGCAACGTCACGATTTCGGACAACTCACCCTGGGCATTGCCCACTCGCAGCGCCACCGTGTAGCTGCCTTCGGCGGTGAACCGGTGAGTCGGAGCCGCCTCGAACGGGTCAGTCCCGAGGTAGTCAACATCAAACTGAGCGCCATCGTAGTCCCAGTCGAACTCGAAGCGGTTCAGCGGGACGAGGTCGGGATCGTAGCTGTTGGAGCCATAGAAGATGAATTCCGCATCCCGGAGGTAAGCGGTCGCGGGAGTTGGGGCAGAGGTCAGGACCGCTACCGGGATTTCTCCTGTGACCACGCTCTCCTGCAGCCGGACCCTGGTCACGTGGAAACCACGGAGGTCCTGACGACTCTCGGTCACGAGTTCCGGGTCGTAGAGCTCATCCTCCACAACCAGCAGTGCGGGGTAGAGACCAGCAGGCTGTGGATCAATAGCTGCAACGAAGGTCGCCAGCATGGGATCATCGGTTGCACCGGAGCCGACCGCAGTCGTGGGCTCCTGCAAATGGATGCCGAGTCCGGGGATCTCCAGCGACACCGCACCAACATTGGACGACGCTTTCAGGCCGTAGCTGTTGGTGGGGAAGGGATAGAACTCCTCCACCAAAAAGCCCTGTTGCCAGTCGAGGATTGTGGCGCTCAGGGTCAGGTCGCCCCCATCTGCAGCGGCAGGTGCCTGATTCACGGTGAAGCCGGCGAAGAAGGCTTCCTTTTGATTGAACTCGGGGTTGTAGTAGGTCGGGTTCAGGCGACCGCCGACTTCCTCCACATCAAGCGCCTGGGGCCCTTTCGCGCTCTGGCCATAGCTGGCTTCGAGGATGAAATCGAACCGCACCGAGCCGTTGGCCGGCTCCAGGATGTAGCGGCGGATATCCCATTCTGAAGCCATCGGCATTTTCGCCCACAGGATGAAATCGCCTTCCGCGGTGGGGGAGGGATTGTCCTCGGTAAAGAAGCGTCGGAATGGATTCAGAGTCGCCGACCCGTCCGGCAGATTCTCACTGAAGTGGGTGGTGTACCCATCCGCATTGAGCAGGACACCCGGGTCGGTGGTGAGGGGCTGCTCCAGGATGCCGGGAGTCCCCGGGAACGTGACAGCGCCCGAGACGCCCAGGATGCCCCGGACATCAAAGGCATCGAGATCGATCCGGTTCTCGGTGCTGCGATAAGGATGCCGGATAGCGATGTCTACCGCCACTTTGCCCTGGGGGGTCTTGCTGAACGACGCCACCCGGACACAGTCCGTACAGGGTGCGCTGCGGAAGTACCCGGTGGCGTCATAGGTCCCGGCATCCCCCAGCGCCTGGGAGGAGCTGACGGGAGTCAGCGTGGCTCCCAGGTCCGTCACTTCCAGCACATAGTGCCCAAGGGGAGGACTCGTCAGTTGCTGACGGGGCGTGTGATCAGTATCGCGAGCGGGAATGAGGGCGGATGTCCCACCGTTGCAGCCAATCGCTGACAACACGATAAGACCCCCTGTCAGGGGCGCCAGGTGACGCAGACGCATGCAGTGCCTCCACCGGACCGTAGTTGAACCGCCATAACATCCATCTGCCGAATGCTGGAGTCCTTACGCCATCATCAGCGATGCAATCAGGGTTAATGGATCCGAACGAAGCGTTTGAGGGAGAGGAGCAAAATTGACACGGCGTCGAATGGAAAATCTGGGTTGCCGGGGGTTGTACGACGGATTGTCGATCTGAGACATCAGCTGTATGTCCGCCCAACCCCTCCATACCGCTCCCCTCCGGGCCCGGCTGCTGGTCCTTCTGGGGCTGCTATCGATCCTGTTCCCATTCGCCTGGGCGGCCTGGGCACTGCTGTAAGCACGCTGGTTGGCTTTAGCGACTCGCGGATGCTGAAGTGTCCAGCCGATGGCGCTCTACCAGCTGGCGGAGTTCCCCCAGACTCAGCGGATCGATGTCGAATGTCGTTTCGACCTTCTCAACTCCCCAAGGCAGCAGACTCTGCGCTTCGATCCGGCAGTTCGGAGCGTGGATCACGATCTCGGCATCGCGAATCAGTCGCTGCACCGCAGCGTCATCGCTCAGCAAGGCTTCTATGACTTCGACATCTTCAGATTTCTTCAGATAGGAATGGACCAGGCTGCTGGCGGCTGCCAGCGCTTCCTCATCGCGGCAGAGCACCCCGACTGTCCGGAACTTGTCCAGCCGCTTCAGCGCTGACAAAAAGTCGCGGGAGAGGGATAAATCCAGGATGAAGGGCTCGAGGCCGTACTGCTGCAGGATGTCCACCACCTCCACCTGATGAAACGGAGTGGTGACATAGAGCGTGCGGGGTCCCAGAAAACGAATCAGCTCATCGGCGTCTTCCCGGAGCACCTGCAGGACCGCCGGGACAGTGTTAATCGACAAGGCCTTTTCCAGGTCCCGGGCGAGATCTTCTGATTGCTCCAGGCTGCATTCGGTGACCGCCACAATCGGCCCCTGCTCACGGGTCCAGCCCTGATGGGAGGCATGGGGCTGCACCGCCGACTCGATGAGGTTCACCTCATCGGCTCCGGCCACCTCGAATCCACGGGCCGTGATCTCCCGGATCACCTCAATGATCTCGTCCGGGGAGTACCCCAGCTTGATGGCGCGTAGCAAATTGCGCCGGACAAAGCGCTCGAACTCCTGCGGGGGAATCTTCTGCACGGGTGCGCTCCTGTCAGAATCAGTCGACTTCGGGGAGTATAACGACTCCCCTGCGGCTTTTCGGAGAGGGTGCCGTATCCTACAGGCGCTCTTTGCCCGACTTGGCGAGGGGTGGAGGTCCGGATGGCAGACGGCGCGCGGGTCCTGATCGTGGGAGCCGGCATTATCGGCAACGTGATCGCGTATTACCTCGCACGACGGGGGATGACCGACGTCCTGGTGCTGGAGCGCGAAAACTCGCCCTGCCTCGGAGCGACTCCTTACTCGGCTGGCGGGATCCGGGCGCAATTTTCGACCCGCGCCAATGTCGCCCTCTGCAAGCTGTCCATCGAGGAATACGAGCGTTACGCCACCGATGTCAGCCCCCGCTTCACCTTTCATCAGGTGGGGTACCTGATGCTCTATGTCACGCCCGGCGAGTGGGCGGCGGCGCAGGAAAATGTCGCGCTGCAGCGGTCCATGGGGCTTGATGTCCAGCTCTGGACGCCGGACCAAGTCGCGGCACATGTGCCAGGGTTGCGGACTGATGATCTGGCAGGTGGAACATTCCACCAGCGCGATGGGCTCTGTGAGCCGTATGAAATCACCATGGGGTACTACGAGCAGGCCCGGGCCACCGGCGTGCGCTATCACTTCGACGCGGAAGTACTGGAGGTCCTGCTGGACTCCGACCAGAATCGCGTCAGAGGGGTTCGGACGTCGCAAGGGGAGTACGCCTGCGAGACGCTGATCGACTGCGCCGGACCCTGGGCGAATCAGATTGCTGAACGGGCTGGGCTGCAGGTGCCGGTCCTCCCCTATCGGCGACAGCTGCTGATGACTCAGCCTTTCGATGCCATTCTTCCCACGTTCCCCATGGTGGTGGACCTGCACTCGGGCGGATACATCCGTCCGGAGACCGGCGGCGCGATGCTGGGATGGGCCGACCCGGCCGAACCATCGAGCTACAACATTGAATTTGACTGGGACTGGGCCGCGAAGACGATGGAATTACTGGCCGATCGCTTCCCCCCGCTGCTGGAAGCGGAATACCTGCGGGGCTGGGCGCATCTGTACGACATCACGCCAGATCACCATCCCATCCTGGGCGCTCATCCGCTGGTCGAAAACTTTCTGATGGCCTTCGGGTTCTCAGGGCATGGCGTCATGAGTGCACCAGCGACCGGCATCGCCATCAGCGAACTGTTGATGGATGGTCAGTCGACTTCACTGGACATTCATCCCTTCCGCATGACCCGCTTTGCCGAAGGAGATGCGCTGCATGAACGCAATGTCATCTGACCCGCCAGCCTCATTAGTGCCTCAGGTCAAACGCGCCATTGTTATTGGTGCTTCCAGCGGCATCGGCGCAGCCCTGGGACGCGAACTGGTCGCCCAGGGGTATCAGGTCGCGCTGCTGGCACGACGGGTGGATCGCCTGGAGTCCCTCGCTGCGGAACTCAATGCTGGCGCATTCGCGCCACGCGCCCTTCCCATTGCGCACGATGTCGCTGACGTCAGTGCCATCCCCGCACTGATGGAACAGTGCTGCCAGGAGCTGGGAGGCTGCGATGTCGTGGTGTATGCCACAGGCATTTTGCGCGTCCCCGATGAAGGGACCTGGGATACCGCAGCGGACCTGGAGCAGATTCAGATCAATGTAGATGGTGCGGTCGCCTGGCTGAATGAAGCGGCGTCCCTCTTTGCGCGCCTGGGTACCGGCACGATTGTCGGTATCTCCAGCATTGCCGGAGAACGGGGACGTCGACGCGCCCCGGTCTATGGTGCGACCAAGGCCTTTCTGACCCATTATCTTGAAGCGCTCCGGAATCAGCTCAGTTCGCAGGGAGTGCGGGTGGTCACCATCAAGCCGGGGTATGTCGAAAGCGAGATGACCGCGGGGATGGGGAATCTGCTCTGGCTTATCAGCGCGGAAGAAGCGGCCCGACGCATCGTGGCGGCGATTGATGGGGGCCCCGAAACGCTCTATGTGCCCCGTCGCTGGGGGCTGGTCTCCGCCGTGTTGCACTGCACACCTTCGGAGATTTTCCGGCATCTGAGCGTATGACTCCCCCCCTCCCTGCCCCATCCCACGCCCTGGACTGGCGCTACCGCGCCCGGGTCACCGGCTGGGGAGGTGTCGCTTCAGGCTATGCACAACTTTTCCAGCCTGAGCGGGTCGAGGAGCTTCCCAAAGTGTTTGACCTCGCCCGGGCGACCGGACGGAGTGTGGGGCTACGGGGTGCCGGACGCTCCTATGGCGATGCCGCCATCAATTCCAACGGTCTGATGCTGGATTGCTCGCGGCTGAATCAGATCGTCGGCTTCGACGCTGCCGCCGGACGGATTGCGGTGGAACCGGGGGTGACGATCCAGCAGCTCTGGCAGACCACCCTTCCCGCAGGCTGGTGGCCGCCGGTGGTCCCCGGCACGATGTTCCCCACGCTGGGGGGCGTCAGCGCGGCCAATATCCACGGCAAAAACAACTTTGTCGCCGGTCCCCTGGGAGATCACATCGTCGCCTGCGAGGTGCTGCTGCCATCGGGGGAGTATCGGCTCTGCAGCCGGAGCGAGTCCTCTGAACTGTTCCATGCGGTCATCGGCGGTTTCGGGCTCTTTGGGGTCCTCACGCGCATTGAACTTCAGCTAAAGCGGGTCCATTCCGGCTACTTGCTGGTCGAACCTAAAGTGACTGGAACACTTGCGGAAATGCTGGACCTGATGTCCCGGCGTGAGCAGGATGCCGACTACATGGTGGGCTGGCTCGACTGCCTCGCAGGGGGCAGGCACTTTGGTCGGGGACTTGTGCATCTGGCGTGGTATCTCCCCCCCGGTGCTGATCCGGAGCCCGCAGAATCGCAACGGGTCGCGGCACAGCATCTGCCGAAGCGGGTCATGGGGGTGCTTCCGAAGTCGCTGGTGCCGCTGCTGGCGCGTCCGCTGGTGAACGACTCCGGGATGCGGGCGATCAATGCCGCGAAATGGTGGTCGGCGGCCTGGGGACTGCAGGGACATCGGTACTGGCAGACCCATGCAGGCTTCGCGTTTCTGCTGGATTACATCCCTGGCTGGCAACGCTCCTACGGACCCGGCGGACTCGTGCAGTTTCAGTGCTTCGTACCAAAAGAAGCAGCAGCCCGAGTCTTCACTCAGATACTGCGGTCCTGTCTCGAAGCTGGATTTGCTTCGTACCTGGGGGTCGTCAAGCGTCATCGTCCGGATGCCTTCCTGCTGAGCCACGGCGTGGATGGCTTTTCCCTGGCCCTCGATTTCCGGGTCCCGCCGGGGAATCGCGAAGCCCTCTGGCAGCTGCTGCAGCGCCTGGACCGGGAGGTACTGGCAGCGGACGGACGCTTTTACTTCGCGAAGGACCTGACCCTCCAGGCGGACCGTGTCCCCGCGTTATGGCCTCCTGGCACCCTGGAAACCGCCGGCAAGCTCCGGCAGGAATGTGACCCCGAGGGGCTCCTGCAGACCGATCTGGCCCGTCGCCTGTTCCCACAGTGGTACGCCTGAGGGACAGTACACTTACACGCCCATGGAGTCCGACCACCCCGGTTCCGACAGTCCCGCTGAGGTGCAGGCCCCTGCCTGGCCGATGCGACGTAAACGGAAGCTGGTCCCAGCGGAGCCCTTTCCGTTTCAGGGGATCAATGTCTATCCGGGGACCCATCGGGCGATCAACTTTCCGATTGGCGAGTTTTACACGCTGGCTCCGGCATACATCCCGGTCACGATCTATCACGGTGAAATGGCCGGACCGACCGTCTTTGTCACCGCTGCGATTCATGGGGATGAGCTGAACGGCATCGAGATCGTGCGCCGTCTGATCTTCGAAGTGGACTGGGGCGGGCTGCGGGGCACCCTCCTGCTGATGCCGGTTGTGAATCTATTTGCCTTCATGCAGCACTCCCGGGAACTCCCCGATGGCCGGGACCTGAACCGGATGTTCCCTGGCTCGCCCCGTGGCTCCTCCGCTATGCGGGTCGCCTATCAGATCTACAACCACATCATCAAACGCTGCGACTTTGGGATCGATCTCCATACCGCTGGCAGCGGACGGACCAACTATCCCCACATTCGCGCGGACATGAGTGATCACCGCATTGCGCGGCTCGCCCGGGCCTTCGGGGCGGACCTCATCATGGATGGCATCACGATCCCCGACTCCCTGCGTGGTACCGCCTGTCGTGATGGCATTCCGACTGTGACGTTCGAGGGCGGCGAGCACCTGAAGTTCCAGCGGCCGATCATCGACGAGGGTGTCGCTGGTGTCCGCAACGTCCTGATCGCCCTGGGGATGATCAATGGTGTGCCCTGCCGCGGACGCACCCCTTTTGTGTTTAAGCGGACCAAGTGGATCCGGGCGGAGCGCGGGGGGCTGGTGCAACTGGTGGCTGAACCCGGACAGTTCATTCGTGAGGGCGAAGTCATGGCGCATTTCCATACGCCGTTCGGACGGGAAGTCGACACCATCTGCGCGCCCTTCGACTGTATCGTCATTGGCGCGACCACCATCCCCACCCTCTATCCCGGCGACCCGATCTACAACGTCGGACGGGTCGACCGGCGCATGCGGGAGCTTGTCGAGCACCCGCTGCCAGCCCGACTCTAGTCCGGCCAACCGCCTCTCAAGCCCGCGGGTCGTATGCTGTACCGATGCGCTGTCGACTCCACCGCCGCACATTTCTGCTGCTGCTGCTTGCCTGGTGCCTGATGCCATCGGCAGGTCTGGCTGCGCCGATTCCGCCGACGCTGGAGTGGCCCGTATTGCCGAACGGCGCCGCTCTGGTGACACAGGAGTGGCCAGGTCCGGAAATCGGGGATCAGGTGTTGGTAGCGATCGCCTTCCGTGGTGGGGTCTATGAAGAGGCTCCGGATCAGCGGGGCATCACGCGCTGGCTGAGCGAAGCCCTCTCTGCCCAGGCGCGTGGTCGGCTCCAGGTACCCGGTGATCCGCCCCCTCCTGTGACTGCTGAACTGGACCTGGAGTACTTCGCTCTGCAACTCGCGCTGCAGGTCGAACGCTTTGAAGACGCCTGGCCTGTCCTGCTTAATGACATCAAAGACAGCCGCAAAACATGGACTCATTACGCACCATCTGTGCAGTATCTGGCTGAAGAGTTGACCCCACTAATGGAAGATGGCGCGTTCATGGGCGACCTCCTGCTCCGGACCCTGATTTACGCCAATGGTCCGATGGTGAATCCCCCGCTGGGGACACCGCCGACCCTGCGATCGCTGCAGGCCGGACAACTCGAGAGCTGGGGGGAGCGACTCCTCCAGCCTGATCGATGCATGGTGGTGGTGGTCCATCCACCGGGGGTCCACCTTGAGGGGCTGCATCAGGCGCTGGGCGACTGGCGACGGACTAAGCAGGCTCCCGCCCTCCCAGGTATTACGGTGTTCCAGCCCGCATACAACCTGGAGACCCTTCGGCCTATGGCGACCACGGTGCCGCGTCTGACCCTCGGTGTCCTGGGGCCCTCGGTCCGGGACCCCAAACATGCTCCGTATCTCATTGCGGCAGCGGCGTTAGGGGATGCCCAATTCGGCAGATTTCGGGAGCTGGTGGGGTCCGGGACGTCGAAGGCGATACAACTCAACTGGGAGATCAGTCGACATCAGGATTCCTCGCTCACGATTCTGCATCTGGCGCAGGATGTCGACGGCGACATCTTCCGTCTCCATCGTGATGCCTTCGCGCTGCTCGAAACCACCTTGTTGTCTGGCCTTACTGAACTGGAAGTCAGTCGCGCCCAGGGCTTGCTGCAGTCAGCCCTGATGGAGCGTCAGATGGACCCTGTCGCCTGTCTCTCCTGGCTGACGTCCTGGTCTTTGTGGGAGCACCCCACGGCAGGTCGTCGACTGGAGACGCGCATCGCGATGGCGACCGTGAATGACGTCAACACCGCCCTACGGGAATTCTTCAGTCCCGAGCGAATCGCAGCAGCCGGGCTCTCCGCCCGGCTGCCTGAGGATTACTATTTTCCGTCCGACGATCCCCTCTGGGGCACCTTTCGCCGTCCTCCCGGTGCACCTCTCGCTCCGCGTGACCTGTGGGACCGCTAGCACCCAAGGGAGAAGCGAATCCACCGGCTCCACTTCCGCTAGCGGAAGAAGGATGTCATGGACGGGGTGCCATGATTGACAGCCACCACGTTGTTAGGGCGTGACACGGCGATCCCGTTCGGGGAAGTCCCGGTTGAGGCCGGTGCGTAGGTGTACAGCGGCCCGACGATGGTGCTGGGAGGGAGGTACTCATAGACCTCGATGAGCGGATTCGTCAGCGGAGCGAAGACGCTCCATCCCAAATGGATGTAGCCATCCCGGTCCACGGCGATGACGGTGTTTTGCGACTGCCCGGCCGGAATGGGGAGGATGCTGCCGGTCGCCAGAGTCTGTTGGGCATTGGGATCAGTGATGGCGATGGCCCGGCCACTGCCGCGTCCGCCCGGATTGCTGTGCACCAGCAGGTTGCCCCAGTTGTCGGAGTCATAGACGGAGTTGACAAATGGCGCACTGGCCCAGGTGGAGAGAATGGCACCTGTGGTTTTGTCGTACTGCCAGGTGGTTTGGGGGGTGAACGGTCGATGCCAGAGTTCGCCGTTGTCCAGTATCACGATGCCAGAATAGTGCCAGGTGAGGGCTGTCGAGCCCGGCGCATAGCCGGTGATGCGTGTGCCATTGGGGTCGAACACCACGATATTGGTGGTCTCGCCCGGCTGGCCGCTGCCGGTGTACACTCGGTTGGTGGCTTCATCGATGGTGATCCCCCGGACGAACGAGACGTAGTCGGTGATCGTCCACTGACGTTGGAACACCGCGTCATCGTTGTAGACCAGGACCCGGTTCGGGCTGGAGCGAAGGATGTAAAACTCACCAGTCCCCTGATGGGCATCGATTTCGTAGCCGAAGCCCGCGACATTCGCGAACTCGACCGGCTTCACGATGACCACGGTGACAGGATTGGTATCGAGGCTGGTCACGCTCCCCTGCGTCGCATGGACCTGGGTGGTGCCCATCCCGACCCCAGTCAGGACTGGTCCGCTGAAGGTCCCGACATCGGTGGCACTGGAATGCCAGGTGACAGTCCCGCTGATGTCTTCAATCAGAGGTGGCGTATCGAACGTGCCGGTGGCGGTAAAGGTCACAGCTTCGCCGGCCCCCTGGGCGATGATCTGCCGGGTGGTCGGGGCAATCGTGATGCTGAGCAGCTGGCGGGTGATGCCTTCGACTTCCAGCGGCAGGATCTGCCATGTGCTGAACTGGGAGATCGTCACCGGATCGATGGTGGTTCCTTTGATGGAGGAGAGCCCATCGGTGGCCCCACCGGTGTTGGTGCCAGGCTGCCGGGTGTCAGTGACCCGCACGGCGGCGTAGTAAGTCCCCTCGCCTGCCCCCGCCTGATTGGTGATCAGCGTGTTGTACTGCAGCGGATTGTCCGGAAAGCCGGTTCCACCGATGGGGGTCAGGGTCTGGCTGCTGGTGAGAATCCCGGGGACGAAGAGATCGACTTGCCCGACTTCGCTGGCACCTCGTACCGCCCCCAGGCTCCCCAGGGCCGGATCGACCACCGCACCCGCCTGCCAGTCATAGACCTGCACCTGGATTTCGGCGGTCGAACTGGTGTTGCCGGCTTCCAGAAGATTCGTGGCCTCCGGGATCTGCATGTCGACCCGCCAGGGAGCTTTCGCGCTGAATTCCGGGAGGTAGTACTTCGGGTCCATCCGGAAGAACCGGTTCGCTGCGCTTTGTCCATACGCCGCAGTGAAAAAGATACTGAGCCGGACTTCAGGATCGCCGCTTGCGAGATTGAGCGTAACAGGTGTGAGTCGATCAGCGCCCATCGGAAAGATGTTGAACCCGGTAGGCTGGGTGAGGTCGGCGAATCCGTTTGGACTTGAACTCGCCCAGTTGCCGGTGGTGCGATCTTCACCGATGGTCACATACGGAAAAATCGTCGCCGTCAGGTCCGGACGAACCTGCTGCGCCACACTGGTCAGCAGCCCCGAATACCCGGCAGGTTCCACCACCAGACCTGCTGGCAGATTCGCCGGACCGCCCCCCGCCGGAATGCTGACGTTCCCCTTGTCGCCCAGGATCATCAGTTGGGCATCGAAAACATGCAGATCGAGTCTGTTCGCGCCACTGATCGGCAACTGCGGATTCCCCGGCTGGAACGGATGCCGGACCCGGAATTTCACCACGACCTGGCCATCGCCATTGAACGAGAGTCCATCCACCCCGAGGCACTCACCGCAGGGGCTTCCTTTGAGGAACCCGGTGGCATTGAGCCAGTAGCTATCCCCCAGCGCGGTCGTCTCGCGGCCAGGCACGATTTCCGCCGTCAGAGTCGTGGGATTGATCACGACATCCCACTGGCCGAACAGGGCCACATCCGGCGGCGGCAGGGGGAACGTATGCTGCTGCCCCTCGGGGGCAGGCAGAGTGCCGACACTTCCCTGAGAGCAGGATGTCGCAACCAGCAAAAGGGGTGTCAGGAAAAGGGCAGAGATCGGCCGCATGGGGGGCCTCCTGGTGACGGAATAGCAATGCTGCAGCGGCGTCGGACGGGCTGCGACCGGGGGAACAGGGAGAGCTTCATTATAGCCATAGCGCCTGGCACCGGAGGGCCGTACACTCCACTCTCAGCACTGACTGACATGCGGAGGTCCCCCCCGTGGCTCTGGATCCGGCACAAGCGGCTGCGCTCGACGCTCAGGTCGTGAAACAGTACGAGCAGTACATCAATCCCAGCCTCCTCCGGCTTCAAGCCTTTATGGGCTTCGACAAGGTGGAATGGGAAGCCGAAGGCTCCCTGATCCGGGATGCCCACGGCCGGGAGTACATCGACTGCCTCGGTGGGTTCGGAGTGTTTACGCTGGGTCACCGGCACCCCAGGGTGGTGGCGGCGGTCCAGGAACAACTCCAGCGCATCCCGCTGCCATCCAAAGTGATGCTCGGGATTTCCTACGGAGCGATGGCGGAACTGCTGGCGAGGCACTCCCCGGGACAACTCCAGTACACCTTCGCCTGCAACTCGGGGACCGAAGCGGTCGAGGCCGCGATCAAACTCGCCCGCCTCAAGACCGGGAAGCCCGGGATTGTCTATACGTCCAACGCCTACCACGGCAAGACCATGGGCTCGCTCTCCATTACGGACCGGGCGAAGTACCAGAAGCCCGCGCAGCCCCTGCTTGGCGGGATGCGGGTGGTGCCATTCAACGATTTGGCAGCCCTTCAGGCGATGCTCGATGCGGATGATCAGATCGGCGCGTTCATCATCGAGCCGGTCCAGGGCGAAGGGGGCATCCACCTGGCCGATCCCGAGTACTTGCGTGGCGCACAGGCACTCTGCAAAGCACGCGGGGTCCTGTTCATCCTTGATGAAGTCCAGACCGGCCTCGGACGCACCGGCAAGCTCTTTGCGGCCGAACACGCTGGACTCGAGCCCGATCTCCTCTGCCTCGCCAAAGCGCTGGGCGGCGGTGTGATGCCCATCGGCGCAGTGCTGGGAACGCCCGATGTCTGGAGCGTTTTTGAGGAGAACCCCCTCATCCACTCGTCCACCTTCGGCGGCAATCCCCTCGCCTGCGCTGCGGCGGTCGCTGCCCTGAAGACCACCATCGAAGAAGACCTGCCAGCGCAGGCAGCGGCCAAGGGAGTCTGGTTGCTCCAGCAGTTGCAGACCATTCAGTCGGAGTCTCCCGACCTGATCAAAGAGGCCCGGGGTCTCGGCCTGATGCTGGGGGTCGAGTTCTTCGACGAAGACATCGCCGGACTCCTGATTTCGTCGCTGGCGAATCAGGGGATCGTCGTCGCCTACACCCTGAACAATCCGACTGTGATCCGCCTGGAGCCGGCCCTGAACATCCCCCAACCACTCCTGGACCGGGTGGTGGAGGCGTTCCGGTTTAGCTGCGGCGAAGTCCGGCAGATGCTGGCCGAACTGGAAGAGGCTGTCGCCTGATTCGGAAAAAATTCGTGACGCTGTAAGAAAACGTCCGGGACAGGCATCTGTAGATGCAGACGCATGGTGTGCGGCTCTCCAGCTCCGAGGAGGGCCGCTCCTCATTTTCAGGCAATTCCCCAGCTGTCAGGCGGGTCACGGCCCACGACCCCTTCCTTTGCTATCGTGGGAATCATGGCCAACACTCCCCTCAACGCGGAACTCCTCCGGACACGTCTGAAGGAAGCCGGACTCCCCTGGCAGGTGAGCTATCACCCCACTTCGGGCAGCACGCAGGACATGGCGCTGGCGCTGATCCAGACCCACGGTCCGGGGCACTGGCTGGTGGTGGCGGATCAGCAGGAGGCCGGTCGGGGACGGATGCAGCGGACCTGGCTCAGCGATCCTGGAGACCTGGCGGCCACCTGGACCCTGCCGCTGGAGTTGCCGGCGGAGCGCTGGGGAAAAATCGGCCTCCTCGCCGGGCTCATCGCCGCCGAGGCTATCCGTGAAGTCACCGGCGACGCACCGAGAGTCAAATGGCCGAACGACCTCTTTTCGCACGGGGCGAAAATCGGCGGGGTCCTTGGCGACATCCGGACCACGCCGACGGGGACAGTCGCTCTCGTGGGGATCGGCATCAATCTGGTCACAAAGGAGCCATCCCGACTCCCCGAAACGCCCCGGTATCCCATCGGTGCGCTCGAAGGTGGCGAAGCATCAACGCTCCGCCTCGACCTGCTGGTTGCACTGAGTCGCCTGCTGCATGAACGCCTCGGCTGGGCCACTGCCGAGCACGATGCCGCAGTACAGGAATTGTGGGACGCCGCGACCCGGATGCAGGGGGCAGAGGTGCAGTTGGCGCAGCCCGATGGCGTCATTGTGCAGGGAACAGTGCTCGGCTTGCAGCCGTCAGGGGCCCTCCGGCTGCAGACAGCTGATGGTGCGGAATTGATCGTGCAGGCGGGCGATGTGTCGCTCGTCGGTGGGTTCAACGTCGTCGGTTAGTCCGGCAGATCAGCTGGCTGCTCGTCCAGTGAAGGCGCACTCTGCTGGCAGCCCCACCAGGTCCCCTCGCTGAGGATTGTGAGAGCCCCGCCAGCGAGCGACCAGATCATGGTCTGCTGCGCCCCGCTGTTTGCCCGGGTTGTGACGATGAGCTCATCAGTGCCATCGCCATCCAGATCGGTCAGAAAATCGATAAATAACTGTTGCAGGGCGAAGCGATCAAGACGCTCTTGCGGGATGCGATACCGCTCGCGCCCCTGTTGGTCCATTACGATGAGCAGCCGCTGGAATGTCGCCGGTGGCTCCATCCAGGTGGCGAGTCCCACCATCGAGGAATCTTCGGAGCCGGGCGTGAATCGACCGAATCGGACATCACTGGCCGGAATCGGAAAGTCCGGAGCAACAGTTGCAGGATTGCTCTCCTCATCGTCCTCGTCACCCAGCGGCGCATCATCGCCGGGCAGCGCAGTACCGGCCGATTCCGTTGAGGCAGCAAAAGCTGCTTCCTGCAGGGCGCGCACTTCAGCCTCCAGATAGAGCGTCACCCGGTCATACAGTCCCACCAGGTTGTCTGGGGCAGGTGGCGGCTCGGTGATTTCGAGGCTTTCTTCGAGCGGGACCAGCGGGACTTCCACAGGATGCGGCAGGGCGACCCACTGTGCCGGATCCCGCAGCTGATCATCAGCGGGGGTCCGTATCACCGCAATCAGATAAGTCTCGCCACACTGCTCGTCCTGCCAAAGTTCATAGCTCTCCAACAGGCCCTGAAAGCGGAGCGAGGGCGAGATGCAGTCGAGGATCATCCCCACCCGGGTCGGCAGATGCTTTTCTGCCAGTCTGCTCTCCAGCGACCAGTACAGAAGCCGTCGATCTTTGGTCAGCGGTGTCGGCTCGACATCCACAACCTGTGCCCGCAAGGCAGGGACCGACGTCGGCAGTGGAATCTGCAGCCGAAGAGAGTCATCGAGGCGAAACTCATCCTGAAGTGGTCGCATGCCCAACAGAATGGGGACCGGGCCGGTCGGCTGCGGCGGGGCGACCGGACCTGTGGTGCCGTTCCCCTGCTGGTGCTGCGCACCGCCACCCTGCGCGGCAGGACGAGTCGCTGATGGCGTTGCGGAACAACCCAGCAGGACCAGGCTAAGCAGGAAGAGGCTTACCCGCCAATGATGTGGACGCGAAACCCTCACCAGGAACGAGTATAGGCGAGTCGCCAGGTCCGTCCGGGCAAGGGGAAGCCCCTCAGATCAGCCCCGGCGGCATCCAGCAGATTGCTGATCTGCAGCGACACCGTGTCCTGTCGATCGCGCCAGACCGTACTCAAATCGAGCGTCTCCCGGGCGGGGAGCTGCTTGGTGTTGGCGAGGGTCACACTGTTTTCTCCGACAAAGTGCCAGGTCAGCGTGGTCTCCCACTCCCCCGGTCGCCACTCCAGACTGCATTGTCCGAAGGAGCCGGGACGTCCGGGAATCGGAGCCCCAGCGCGATTGGCCCCTTGAGTGGCATCAGTCACATCCTGCCAGGTCCAGGCCCCACTAAGGGTCCAGGCGTCATCAAGTGGACAGGTCGCCGTGACCTCCGCCCCTGCCGACAAGGCGGCTCCGAAGTTCAGGGGCTTGAAGCGAAATCCACCCAACTGGACATACTCAATCAGATCCCGGGTTTCGGTTCGGAAGAGCGATGCGCTCACAGTGGTGCCATCGGGATCAGCCCAGGTGCAGCCCAGGTCGAACGCCCGGGAGACCTCCGGCTTCAGGTCCGGATTCCCCACGACGAAGCCCCGACTGTCCGCGAGCTCCGCGAAGCTGGGAGGACGATAGCCGTTTCCAGCCGAGGCGCTGATCTTCCAGGCGGGGTCTGGTGTCCAGACCAGCCCCAGACGAGGGGATATCCGATCCGACTGATCCGAAAGGAGATCGGCCCGAACCGCTCCCACCAGCGTTAGTTGGTCTCTGGTTAACCATTCGGTCCGGAGTGCGAGGCCAAGGCTGGTTCGTTCATGGTCCCCGCCCCCTTCAGGAAGGGTCGCCGAGCGATCCTGCAGGACTTCGTGCGTGGCTTCCACCAGTCCGGTCCAGAGCCACCGGGGATCGGGGCTCCAGACACTCCCCGCCCGCAGACCAAGCAGCGTGTTCTGCTGCTGACTGCTAATGGGAGTCCCGGTCTGTTCGCCCAGGGGGTCCTGAAAAAGATTAGTGCTCCAGCGACCAAAGAACCGGACTTCCGTCTCGCTCTCGGCCCAAAGCCAGTCCTGTCGCCGCCAGGTGACATCCCCCACCAGGCGTTGTTCCTTTTGGTTTGTCTCTGGGGAGGGAAAGGTCAGAATCCCCGGCTCGCCGCGTAACCGACTAAACCCGCTGAGGGTGGTGGTCAGCCGGGACCCTTCCCGCTCGGCTTTCCAGTCTCTGCGCCAGAGAAACGAGGCCTGATGGCTTTCGTTGTTTGCTCGTCGATCCGGGAAGTCATCGGCGGCATTGAAGCTCGTGCCGTTGTCATTGGTGAAGCGAAAATCCCCCCGGGTATGCAGCGTCGCCCCTTGCGCCAACCAGGACCGGCCTTCGCGCTGCCCCCAGCCAGTGAGAGCCGCACCGAGGGTCTGTGATGGGCCAGTCTCCAGGCGATAGCTGCCACCTGTCGATGCGCCAGCGTGGCGCGGAATCAGATTGATGACGCCTCCTACGGCTCCGGCACCATAGACCGCACTGGCGTTTCCCCGGGTCACTTCAATCAGCGCCAGCTGGTCAAGTGGCAGGGTGCTGAAATCGAAGGCCTCCCCAGATGCATTCAGTGGCACCCCATCCAACAGGACCAGTACCTGCTTGCCACTCGAACCCCGGAGGCTGACCGACGCACTTCGTCCGACACCACCAAACGAGAGGACTCTCACTCCCGCCAGGTCGCTCAGCAATCCGCTTAAGTCCGCATAGCGCTCCCGGAGCGGGGCGACCTCGATCCGTTCGACTTGTGCTGAGGGGTCCTCAAAAAGCAACGACGGAGAAGGCTGGCTTCCAACAATCTCAATCTCTCCCGCCTCGATAGTTTCTTCTGCTGCTTCGGGGTCCGCATCGCCAGTCCCTCCCTCTTGCGCCCTGGCCGGACCGGTCGCGGTCGCCCACTGGAACAGCACCAGAAACCAGGCGGCCAGGAGACGGGAGGTGGTGAAGCGGGCGATGAGCATCGCTGGCGATTGTACGCCGGTGACTCGATATACTCCCCCTGTGCCACAGCGCGTGCTCATCACCGGCGGAGCCGGGTTCATCGGTAGTCATCTGGCGGATGCGCTGCTGGCCGCAGGTCACACTGTCGGGATACTGGATAGCTTTCGCACAGGCCGTCGCAGCTATCTGCCGGATCAGGCCGCGCTGTACGAAGTCGATTTGACAGATCCCGCCAGTGTCCAGGGAGCGCTGGCCGACTTTCGTCCGCAGGTAGTGAGTCACCACGCCGGACAGATCAATGTCCGTTCCAGCCTCGAATCGCCGCAGGAAGATGCCGCGATCAACATTCTGGGCAGTCTCATCCTGTTGGAGGCGGCAGTCCACTCCGGAGTGGAGCATCTGACCTTTTCCTCCACGGGCGGTGCGCTCTATGGCGATGATGTCGAACGCCCCACTCCCGAGTCCGCGCCAACCACGCCGCTGTCACCGTATGGCATCGCGAAGCTCACGGTGGAGGAGTACCTCCGGGTGCTGGGGCCGCTCCACGGACTCCCGGTGACAGTGTTCCGCTATGCCAATGTCTACGGACCGCGACAGATCGTGGAAGGGGAAGCGGGGGTCATCGCGATTTTCTGTGAACGTCTGCGCGATGGCCTGACGCCGGTCATCTACGGCGATGGCGAACAGACCCGGGACTACATCCATGTGGCGGACATCGTGAGCGCCAATCAGGCAGCCATCGAACGACGTGTCACAGGAGTCTTCAACCTCGGGACAGGCATCGCGACTTCCCTCATCGACCTCGCGCGTCAGCTGGAAATCCTGTCAGGTACCGCCACGTCCGCGACTCATGGACCGGCGCGTCCGGGGGAAATCCGCCACAGTTGTCTGGATGCCAGTCGCGCCCGCGCCGCCCTGAGCTGGGAGCCGTTGGTGCCCCTCGTTGCGGGCCTCGCCGAGACCTGGCGCTGGTTCCAGAGCCGGGCCATCCGATGATATTCACTGGAGATTCGGCCAGCGGCAGGGTGCGCGTGCGGCACAATACGACAGAGCACCGATGACTATCGCACTCCGTCCCATCACCGAACGCTGGGGCCTGACCGAAAGGCAGGCGGAGATTTTGCAGGTGGTGGTGGCCCGCTACCTGGCGACCGGGATGCCGATCGCCTCCCATGATGTGGTCGCCCAAAGCAGCCTCCGGATGTCCAGCGCGACGGTACGCAGCGAGTTTCTGGCCCTGACAGAGCGCGGTTTTCTGGGGAAGCCCCATGCCCAGGCGGGTCGGGTGCCGACGGATGAAGCCCTGCGGCTCTATGCCCGGGAGATGATCGGCCATCCCCAGTTGCCGCTCGCGGATCAGATGCGGGTGGAATCGACCCTTAACGCGATTCGCAATGAACTCGAGCTCCTCCTGGATGAAACCAGTCTGCTCCTTCACAACGAAACACACTGCGTCGGGGTGGTCGTCGCGCCCCGGGAGCAATGGGGGCACATCGAGACGATCCGGCTGGTGCCGGTGGAGGCACACGGCCTGCTGGTAGCGCTGGTCTTTTCCTGGGGCCATGTGGAATCGATCATCACGCCGCTCCAGGTCGATACCAGCAAGCTCGACATCCCGATGCTGGAGCGCTTTCTGCAGCAGGAAATCGCCGGGACCAATCTCAGCGCCCTGGATCCGGCGCGACTCGAGCGGGCCTTCGCGCTGGCGCGCCAGCGGAGTCTGGCCCATCGGGCATTGTTTGAGCCGATTCAGCGCTTCGTGTCCGACCTCGCGAATAACGCCGGGACCAAGGTGGTGACCACCGGTGTCCTGAGTCTCGCGACTGATCCGGCGTTTGATGATCAGTTGCGACTGAGGACCCTGCTGCGTCTGGCGCAGGACCCCAGCTTCCCGCCGCAGATTTTCCTCGACATGTCCCCCTCCCATCCCGGAGCCCGGGTCCGGATCGGTCGCGATCTGGGTGACGAAGAGTACGAGGGTCTCGCCACTGTCTGGGCCCCCTTCGGACGCCAGGACAGCAATGGGGGGCGGGTCGGGATTTTCGGGCCTTCCAGGCTCCCCTATGACCTCGCGATTCCGCTGGTGGAGTTCTGTGCCCAGTTGCTCGAGCGGAATCTGCCAACACCTCGTCGGCTGATTAATTGAGCGATGGCCCGGGAACCCCGCAAGGCGAGTCCGGCCACCGGACGCAAGGTGCGACGGGTCTACCTGCCCCTGGCGACCGGTACGGCACCGGGTGCCCTGGTCCCCCTCTCGCCAGAACAGCAGCGGCATCTGATTTCGGCGTTGCGACATGGGGCCGGGGATACAGTCCACTGGTTTGATGGCCAGGGCGTGGCAGGGGTCGGTGAACTGCAAGGAACTGAGCGCTCGGGCTTTCAGATAGCACTTCTCACTCGGGAAGACCTGCCGCCAGCAGGAGGGCTGGACGCGACACTGTTGCTGGCGTTGCCACGTCGCGACTCCCTGGCAGCGTGTGTCGAGTTCGCCACCATCGCGGGCGTCACGACTATCTCCCTCGGTCTCGGGGATCACTCAGCGTACCGGCCAGGTCCGTCGCAGCTTTCAGCGCTGCTCCAGCGGCTCACCGACATCGCGATCGATGCCAGCGAGCAGTCCGGACGATTCACAGTTCCAGCGTTGCGCTGGCTTGGTCCGCTGGCAGAGCATCTGCCTGCTGGTGGGACACTGGCCTGTACCGCCGAAGAGCTGGAGCAGTCTCAGTGCCCATCCCGGCCTCCTTCAGCAGCAGAGCCGTTGCTGCTGGCTATCGGACCTGAAGGGGGCTGGAGCCCCCGGGAACTGGCCGCGTTTGCCGCCGCTGGCTGGACTGGCTGGCATCTGCCGGAGGCGACGCTGACCACGGTCGCGGCCTGTGGCCTGCTTCCCGGTTTATGGCGGTATGGGGCTGGCATGTGTGACCTGCGTGCAACATAACGGGTGGTAAACTCCGGCTGTCAGCTTCCGCTCGCACCACATCGACAAAGAGGGTGAGCCCTACGTCAGCCAAGCGCAAAACCGTCACGGACACCATCGATTTCGCCTCTGATCATGAAGCTCTCGGTGTCCTGGGTCCCAACGACCGGCATCTGCACTACATCCGCTCCAGCACCGGCGCCAAGATCATCGCCCGTGGGACGCATGTGCGTTTTATCGGCGCTCCGGAAGAAGTGGAGCAGTTGACCCGGGTCTTTACGGGCCTGCGGCAACTGGTGCGACGCGGCATCCCCATTGAAGAGCAGGAAATCGACTACATGCTCGGCCAGGGCGACGAGCCGGTCCGGTCAACCGGGGCTCCCGCGATGCCAGGTTCGGGGAATAGTTCGCGACGCGGCCGTCAGGCGGACCCGCTCCAGATGGACGAGCAGGAAGCGGCTCCCCTCGATGATGACCTGGCGCAGAGTGGCACCTTTGAGGCGACTGCGGCAGGCAGGATCCGGGTCCGCCCCAAGTCCGATGGACAGCGGCAGTATCTCGAGGCGATGGAAGGGCACGACATCACCTTCGCCATCGGTCCGGCAGGGACTGGCAAAACGTATCTCGCCACGGCGATGGCGGTCAGCTACCTGTTGTCGCGCAAGGTCCAGCGCATCATCCTGACCCGTCCTGCGGTGGAAGCTGGCGAGTCACTCGGGTTCCTTCCCGGCGACCTGTACGAAAAGGTCGCACCATACTTCCGGCCCCTCTACGACTCGCTCTACGACATGCTCGGAGTGGAGCGGTGTCGTCGCCTGGTGGAAAACGAGATCATTGAAGTGGCCCCCCTGGCGTACATGCGGGGTCGGACCCTGAACCGGGCGTTCATCATCCTCGATGAGGCCCAGAACACGACCCCCAAGCAGATGAAGATGTTCCTGACACGCATGGGGCCGTCTTCGCGGATGGTGATCACCGGCGACCCCTCGCAAAACGACCTGCCGGGAGGGCAGCCAAGCGGGCTCAACGATTCCCTCCGGATTCTGCACGGGGTTCAGGGGATCGGGTTTGTCCAGCTGAAGCAAAAAGACATCATCCGGCATCCGCTGGTGCAGCGGATCGTGGAAGCCTATGACGCCCTTGAAGGGGGGCCTGGTCCGGTGGCCCGGGCACCCTGGCAGCAGCCAGCCCAGCCCTCGCGGCAACCCCTGCCGATGAGTGAGGAAACACCGCTGGAACCACTGGAGCCGTAGCCAGGGGCTTTTACCCACCGTCATCTAACTCAGAGAAACTGTGACACCAGGGTCGGCAGATGGGCCGAGAGTTGGCCGTTGGTCACCACTTCATCAGCCCCCGCCTCACGAGCCGCTTCTAGGAGCGGAGCATTGACATGATCCCCAAAGCAGAGCAGCTGAGTCCCCTGGATGTCGGGATCGGTTCTGATGGTGGCGATAAGTCCGATGGTGTCGATCCCCCTGGCCCGCAGGTCGATCAGCGCGAGGATCGGCTGGTGCCTGCGCAGGGCATCGAGGAACTCGCCTTCGCTGCCGGCAAAGAGGACTTCCAGTCCCAGCATCTGCAGGGGGGACTCGACCTTGGCGACAAAGAAGAGGTCGGGGATCAGGCAGACGGCGTTACCGGAATGAAGTCGGGACACGAGAGTCACACTCCTGCTCAGCGCTTCTTGGATTTTTGCGCCCTTGGCGTCCGGGGAGAACGATCCTGACTCTGCGGAGTCACTGACTTGCGTCGAGTGGCGATGGCAGCACGATACTGCTGCACTGGAACACTGACTGTCAGCGCATGGGTGCCAGGAGTCGGAACTTCTTCCCCATCTTCGATTAGCCCCATGATGTGCAGCTGAATCGCTTTTTGCATTCGATCCCGAATCTGGTCGAGGGTCTTGCCGGTGACCACGCACCCGGGCAGGTCCGGCACATAGGCCGAGAGATTCTCCGGTCCATGCTCTATGACCACCTGGAAGTTCATGCTCTCCAGCCTTTCCAGCCTGCCTGCCGACAAATGCTGCTTAACGTTTTGGGGTGCAGCACTTCGCCGGGACTTCCGGCTATTGTCACTCGCCCAGGCATTTCTGGATGCCAGTACTGCTGACGGCTCCCCTCCTGTGCCACAAGATACCAGCCATCCTGCTTGAGGCGGCGCACGACATCCTCGATGCGCACACGCAGCCGCCGGGACATTTCTATTCCTCATCATCCTGAGCGGTGCGGAGCCGCTCCAGGACCGAGGCATCCTCCAGCGTCGTGACATCCCCGACCGCCCGGCCATAGGCGATGTCCCGCAGCAGGCGACGCATGATCTTGCCGGACCGCGTCTTGGGGAGCGCATCGGTGAAGATGATGTCGTCGGGCTTCGCCAGCGCTCCGATTTCCTTGGCGACCCAGTCGCGCAGTTCTTCCTTGAAGTCGTCGGTGTTCTGATGAGCGTGGTGACTCTCCAGGGTCACGAATGCACAGATGGCCTGGCCCTTCAGATCATGCGGACGTCCTACACAAGCGCTCTCTGCCACCGCCGGATGTGCCACCAGGGCGCTTTCGACTTCCATGGTCCCCAGACGGTGCCCGCTGACATTGATCACATCATCCACCCGCCCCATGACCCAGAAGTACCCATCCTGGTCCCGACGCGCCCCATCGCCGGCGAAGTAGTAGCCTTCCACTTCCCCGAAATACTGCTTTGTGAACCGCTCGTGATCGCCCCAGATGGTCCGCATCATGCTTGGCCAGGGCTTGCGGATGACGAGGAACCCGCCTGTGTTAGCCGGCTGTTCGGTCCCGTGTTTGTCGACTATCAGGGGATCGACCCCGAAGAAGGGGAGGGTGCAGGACCCCGGTTTGGTGGGAATTGCCCCCGGCAAAGGGGCAATCAGGATGCTGCCGGTTTCGGTCTGCCACCAGGTATCAACAATGGGACAGCGCTCGCCACCGATGACCCGGTGGTACCACATCCAGGCCTCCGGATTGATCGGCTCCCCGACGGTTCCCAGGAGCCGGAGCGAGGAGAGGTCGTACTTCGCGGGCCACTCTTCGCCCCACTTCAGGAACGCCCGGATGGCGGTCGGGGCTGTGTAGAAGATGCTCACCCGGTACTTTTCAATGAGCTCCCAGAAGCGGCCGTTGTCCGGCCAGTTTGGTGCACCTTCGTACATCACGGTTGTCGCCCCGCATGCCAGCGCGCCATAGACCGTATAGCTGTGGCCAGTGACCCAGCCGACATCCGCGGTGCACCAGTAGGTGTCGTCATCCCGCAGATCAAAAACGTACTTGCAGGTCAGGAGCGCTCCCAACAGATACCCGCCGGTGGTGTGCATGACACCCTTGGGCTTGCCGGTTGTCCCGGAGGTATAGAGGATGAAGAGGGGATGCTCCGCCTCCATGCCACCGGGCTCGTGATGCCAGGAGGCGTGATGGACCGTGTCGTGCCACCAGAGGTCCCGCCCGGTGAGCATGTCCACATCGTGCCCGGTGCGTCGCAGCACCAGCACTTTTTCGATGCTGGGGCAGTCAGAGAGGGCGGCATCGACATTCGCCTTCAGCGGCACGATGGCTCCCCGACGCCATCCTCCATCGGCAGTAATGACCGCCTTCGCTTCGCAGTCATGAATCCGGTCGCGAAGCGACTCGGCGGAGAACCCGCCGAAGACCACGCTATGGATGGCTCCGATGCGGGCGCAGGCCAGCATCGCGACCGCCGCTTCCGGCACCATGGGGAGATAGATCATGACCCGGTCGCCCTGCCGGATCCCCATCGCCAGCAGGGTATTGGCACACTGGCAGACTTCGCGATGGAGGTCCTGATAAGTCAGGACCCGGGTGTCCCCTGGCTCGCCTTCCCAGATGATGGCGGCTTTGGTCCGACGCCAGCCCTGCGCGTGACGATCCACGCAGTTCTCCGCCAGATTGAGCCGGCCATCCGCGAACCACCTGGCATCGGGCAGTTGCCATTCCAGGACGTTCGTGAAATCCTGCTGCCAGAGGAGATGCTCCCGCGCCATATTGGCGAAAAACCCTTCCGGGTTGTCGATCGACTGCTGATAGAGGTCCCGAAATTGCTCCATAGAGGAGACCCGTGCGGCCGCGGAGAATTCGGCAGGCGGCGTGAAGAGGCGGTCCTCATGCAGGATCGATTCGATGGTGGTCGGGGCTATGGTGTCGGACATCGCCGCCTCCAATGCGGATTTTTCAGGGTAGCGCCGATGGTAGCAAAGTGGGATGTGGGCTCGACTCACATTTTTGATCAGGTCAATGCCACCGCTGATCGCTCTGTAACCGGCGCGAAGCGGGCCCGGAAGTGCCGCAGCACCGCCGGCGACCAGGTCATCTCCAGCCCATAGAGTGTCTCCTTCCGCTCAACCACCGCAGCGAATGTCTCCGCCACATACTGCAGATGCGTACTGGTATAGACCCGTCGCGGTAGCGCCAGCCGCACCAGTTCCAGGGGCGGGGGATGCACCTCACCCGTCCGGGGGTCCGGATAGCCGAACATGGACGACCCTACCTCGACTGTCCGTACGCCCCCTTCCAGATACGCCTCGCAGACCAGTTGCTGCGCCGGGAAACGACTCCCGGGGACCTGCGGCAGCACGCGCCCAGCATCGATGTAGACCGCATGGCCGCCGGGCGGCTCGAAGATTGGGACTCCTGCCCCGGTCAACAGTGCTCCCAGATACGCCACCTGCCCGGTTCGGTATTCCAGATAGGAATCTGTTACCGCTTCCTGCAGCCCAATGGCAATCGTCTCCATTTCACGACCACTCATCCCGCCGTAGGTCGGAAAGCCTTCCAGCCGAATGAGGAGATTCCGGGCGCGTTCCGCCAGCGCGGGGTCCCGCAAACAGAGGAACCCGCCACTGTTTGCCAGTCCATCCTTCTTCGCGCTCATGGTGCAGCCATCGGCGAGATCAAACATCTCCCGCACGATGGACCGGATGCTCCGGTCCGCGTAGCCAGGTTCCCGCTGCCGGATAAACCAGGCATTCTCGGCGAAGCGACAGGCATCGATGAAGAATGGGATGCCGCTCTCGTGCAGCCGCTGCGAGATACCGCGCAGATTGGCCATCGACACCGGCTGCCCGGCCCGGGAATTGTTCGTGATCGTGACCATCCCAAAAGGGATTGCACCGGGCGCGCTCTCGAGCAACAGTCCCTCCAGTTGCTCCAGATCCAGATCGCCCTTGAACGGCTGCGGCGTGGTGGGATCCCACATCCCCTCGGCGGCCAGATTGAGTGGCAGGGCACCCTGTGCTTCCACGTTCGCCCGGGTCGTGTCGAAGAAGTCGTTGGAGGGCACCACCTGCCCTGGCTCCAACAGCAGGCTGCAGAGCAGGTTTTCCGCGGCCCGTCCCTGATGGGTAGGGATGATTTCCGGGAAGCCAAAGAGGTCCTGAATCACTGACTCCAGATGCTGGTAACTCCGACCGCCGGCATAAGCGGCATCGCCAAGGATCAGCCCGGCGTACTGTTCCTGTGACAGCGCGGCGGTGCCGGAATCAGTCAGCAAATCGATGGTGACATCCTGCGCCTGCAGATTGAAGACATTCCAGCCCGCGTCGTGCAAACGCGCTTCCCGTTCAGCCCTGGTCAGGAATGGGATGGCTTCCACCATCTTGATACGAAACGGCTCGAGGGGGGGCGCTGGCATAGCTCCATGCTAACGACTCATCAGCACCTCCACGTGATGCGGCTCACAATCCGGGACAGGTGCTTCATCTGAGGTTACCAGCCGAAGATGCGGCCGGCATTCCCCCAGCAAATCTGGGCCATGACTTCATCGGGGTAATCGGATTCCAGGAACACGTCCAGGTTGTACCGGGGATGCAGCACGCCCGGACTCGGCCAGTCCGTCCCCCACAGGAGCTTGTCGGCAATCTCGGGGAGCCGGGGCAGGTACTGCTTCAGCCGAGCTGGCGGGATGCCGGAGAGATCGGCGAAGACCCTGGGGAAGCGTCGCACCAGAAAGAAGGCTTCCTCGGTCCAGAAAGGACGGCCGCAATGCGCGAGGATGATGGTGAGCTCCGGGAAATCGACCGCGACATCATCTACAGGTAGGGGGTCCCCAAAGCGACTCCTGGCGCCTGGAAAGACCGATGTCCCGGTGTGGATCATCACCGGCAGTCCCAACGAAGAGCAGGTGTCATACACTTCGGCCAGGCGCGGCTCAGCCCCGGTCAAATACGCATTCGGGGCGAGTTGCTGATGCGGAGGATGGAGCTTGATGCAGCGGATCCCCAGGTCCTCCTTCAGATGTCGCAGATATCCGGGGATGTCTTCGACAAACGCAGGCAAAATGCCGCCGCAGGCAATCAGACGCCCCTCATGCCCCCGAACATACTGCCCGATGAAATCGTTGACACTCAGATCGAAACCCATGATGGCCGGACTCGGGTAGTTCACCAGCAAGGCCCGCTGGATCCCGGCTTCATCCAGGAAATGCAACAGGCGCGATGGCGAGGCGATGCACTGCTCGATGAGGTCCATATCAGGGCGGTTGCGGCGCATGACGGCCAGCACTTTGGGGTCCAGCTGATGCCAGGGCTGGATGTGGATGTGGGTGTCGGCGATGGGTCCGGTATAGGGCATGGTCCGGATGATACCGACTGCCCCATCGGATGAGACTCTAAACAGGGGCCGATGTATCGGCCCCCTAGTATTTTCCCAATGTTAGGGGCGCGATTTATCGCGCCCTGTTTGTTGCGCTCCCTGTTTGATCATGCCCTGTCTGATGCACGCCCTGTAGCTACTGGCCAATCTGAAACAACAGTGATTGCAGGCCGAAATCCGCCCCGACGCCATACCAAACACCCAGACCCTCCGAGTACCACCGCGTGACTGGCCCTGTTACCCAGTGAAACTGCACCAGTCCTGGAGTCGAGGGTCCATAGCTCGCCGAGAAGACCGGCAGCGCGACATCCCCAGGCACGATCTGGACCGTCGCCCCGGTGGAGTCGGGAACAGATCGCAACGTCGGGTCAAAGCGCCATGCCCGACCGCCGTATTCGAAGCGGTAGAGTCGCGACTGGTGGTCCGCCAGGGCCATCCAGTTTCGCTCCCCCACCGCGCGTAATCGTCGGGGCTCCTTGGCGTCCCGGGCATACCGAAAGGTCCCGCGACGCACATCCAGGGCGCATTCCAGCACCGCCGATGCCGTCACCGGCGCATCACTCAGGATGATCTGTATGCCGCTCACGGCTCCCGCACAGGCAGCAGTCTCGCGGCCAGCGCTGGCAGGAAGTAACCCCAGTCGCCCAGGCAGTCGAGGGTGGTGCCATCGAGCGGGACAAAGGTGAGTTGCAGGGGGATGGGAGGCGAGCCATCGCTCGGCGTGGCTTCCAGATGCTCCCATGAGGTGGCGTCAGGGGCGGGGTCCGCGAGCAGGTGGAAGTAATGCCGTTCCTGCCACTCGTCATCATGGACCGGACAGGGGCACTCCCGGACTCCCAGATACTGCGCGATCTGCAGGCCCATCAGCCCCGTTTCCTCGAAGCACTCCCGCAGGACCGCTGCTTCCGGCGACTCCCCTGGCTCCAGCGTGCCGCCGGGAATCTGACGCGCCCCCGCCAGCGCTCCGGCCAGATCCACCAGAAGCAGGACCTCGGTCCCCCGGGTGATGTAGCCGTAGGCTTTGCGCGTGAGTCGCGGGCGATCCGGGGGGTTAGCCATCGTAGCGATAGAACCCTTCCCCACTCTTCCGGCCGAGCTTGCCCGCACGCACCAGCCTCCGTAGCAACTGCGGTGCCTTGTACTGGTCCCCGCCGAGTTCTTCGTAGAGATAGTCCGCGATGTTCAGCCGGACATCGAGACCGATGAGATCGGTCAGTTTCAGGGGACCCATCGGATGGCGGTACCCCAGTTCGATGGCGGTGTCGATGTCCGCGGCGGAGGCGACCCCCTGCTCCAGCATCCGCATGGCTTCCAGGGCCAGCACGACCCCCAGTCGGGAGGTGGCGAAGCCTGGTGAGTCGGCGACCTCCACCATCGTGCGCCCCATCTGCTCCCCTACCCCGCGAATGGCGGCCAGGGTCTCCGGCGTGGTCTGCTCGGCCTTCACAATCTCCAGCAGGGCGATGATGTACGGCGGATTGAAGAAGTGCATCCCGATGACCCGTCCTGGTCGATCGGTGGCTGCCGCCAGCGCGGTGATGGAAAGGCTGGACGTGTTGGAGGCAAAGATCGCGCTGGCTGGCGCATGGAGCGCGCACTGCCGGAAGGCCTCTTCCTTGAGTTCGACGCGCTCAGGGACGGCCTCGATGATGAGGTCGGCGGCCGCGACCGCTTCCTTCAGGTCGGTGGTCGTATCGAAATGCTGAAGTGCCCGCTCTTCATCCGCCGGGGTCAGCTTCCCTTTTTCGATGGCGACCTGGAGGTTCTTCGCGATGCGTTCGCGGGCCCGTTCGAGTTGTCCGGCATCGACATCAAAGAGGGCGGTCCGGAAACCGGAAGTTGCGGCGACCTGGGCGATCCCGTGGCCCATGGTCCCTGCGCCGAGGACTGCGATCGTGGTGACGGTGTGCTGCTGGACTGGCATACAGGGCATTATGCGCCAGCAGTCTGGCTCGATTAACTGACTCCTGGGGATCAAACAAAAGGCGCATTGACCAGCACTGGCCAATGCGCCATACGAACTGCTTTCACCTGTCCTGCCGACATCGCAGGGCTACTGACGTGCGGCAGGCTGTGGACTGCTCTCACTGTCCACCGGCTTCGACATACTCACAGGGAGCATGAGGTCCTCGGGAATACGAGTGGTGGGCACTTCCAGGTCAGACAACGACAGCCAGCGGCTGCTCTCCTGTTGAAAGCGGGAGATGATCCGCAGGTCATTGGTCCAGCTGACCGAAGCGCTCCCCGGACGGGTGGCATCCAGGCGGTGTTGCATCAGCCAGGGGGTGGCAGTTCCGCCTTCCAGCAACAGCCCGATTTTCTGCCCATCTTCTGATCTGAGATATGCGGCCTGCGGGTAGGTCCCGAGAATCCGCTCCAGCTGACGCTCACCGACCGCCAGTCGGAGGCTGGCAAAGGCCTCCGCCGGCTCTGATGGGTAGCGGCCGTGAGTCACCGCATACATCGTGAGCGGCAGCAGCAGCTTCGCCGCGCTGTGCTTGTACCAGGCGTCCCTGTCGGCCTCTCGTTCGGCCCGGAGGGTCTCCAGCCGCTTTTCCAACTGGAGGTCCTGCAAGTCTGCCTCCTGGCTGGCGAACTCCGGTGCCGCCTGAAAGATGTACTGCCACGCCCTGGTCGCGCTTGCTGGTGCTAACCCGACGCCAGGAATGGCGGGAAGATGCGTACCCACGGAAACAGACCAGGGCTGGCCAGCTTCGTTCAGGGGCCAGACGGTCGCTTCGTTCAGCAACCCCTGCAGGTCCTCCGGGGCCTCTCCCTCCCGACAGACATAGGCGTCCCACCAGGATCGGGGAAGCCCCGAAAAGAAAAAGGTCTGTTGCTCAGCGATCTGCAGGTCTGGCGGCAGCGCCAGGGGATCGATGCCAGGGGGGAGATGCGATTCGACCGCCACTGCGGGTGGGCTGTCCGAAGGCGACATCGAATCGCTGGCCTGAGCCCGTTGCCCTTGCGGGTTTGACTGATTACAGGCAGCCACCAAAATGGCCACCAGCAGGACCGGAATGGAGTTGACGATGTTGCTTATCCGGGACATTGCACGTCCTCCTTACACCAGCAATCATTGGTCCCCACGTAACCGGGCCAGCAGTCAGCCGCTGGCGGATTACACCAGGCACCAGTGATCGTGTAATCACAGCACTCCAGGGCACAGTGAACCTGATCCGCGCTCAGGAATCCATACCCTTCAGTCGTGCACTCTTCTTCTGTACGATGTGTTGAAACGATAGTGAGTTCCGAGCGATTGCCAGTGACCCAGGCATTCACCACGAAGAACTGCAGGCACCGGCACTTGATACTCTCCTGACAGTCACTCCCCGTGATCGTTATCACACAACAACCTGCCTCAGCAGGCCGCGGCGGGATCACGAAGGCGCAGGCAACCGTCAGAAGCATCACGATACACCAGCGCAATGTTGGCATGGTCGCGTACCTCACTTCTGATTGGCGGTGTCGCCGGCGGTGTCGCCGGCGGTGTCGCCGGCGGTGTCGCCGGCGGTGTCGCCGGCGGTGTCGCCGAATAATATCACTATTCTTCCGCGAGTCAAGTTACCATGCATAAATGGTCGCCGTTTCACTTGGGCAGCAATCGACAGCGGACAAATGGCGGCTCGATACATCGCACCGACGCAGTTGCGTCGGTGCGTCCTGCTGAACAGTTTGCCCCAGCTCGCTGGGCTGCTGTTATCAGATCTCCCCGGGATTAGCGGGGCTGCATCGTCTGGCCGTTTGAGGCGTCTGTGGCTGCCTCCGGTACACTGCCGATGCCCAGCAGGTCCTCGGGCAGTTGCAACGACTGCGCCTTCAGGTCGGCTAATGGCAACCAGAGGGTCGCACCTGCTTTGAACTTTTCGACTTTTTTCATCCCATTGGTCCAGGCGATGGCACCGCTGGGTTGAGGCTGCCGAATCCGGTGTTGCACGAGCCAGGGCTGCGCTGCACCACCCTCCAACACCAGGGCGACTTGCGTCCCATCCGCACTTCGCCAATACGCGGCCGCTGGGTGAAGGGCGAGGACCTCCTGGACTTTGCGGAAATCCACGCCGATCTGAAGCTGCTCAAACGACGCATCGACTGTTTCTGGGTACTCGCCATATCGCATGGCATACAGCGCCACGGGTCGGAGCAGATCAGCAGCCCGGTAAATCACCCACGAGTTGGGATCAGCGGCCGCCTGTGCTTCCAAATCCTGCCGATGTTTCTGGAGATAATCACCCGCCGGAAAATCGTAGGTGTTGACGCCAAACTCGGCGGCTCCCTGGGAGAGCCAACGCTGTATTTCCCCAGTAGGGGTTGCTTCCAGCGCAACCCCGGGTGCCACAAGTGACTGCCCGGGCAACGCCAGATTCCAGGGCTTCGTATCTGGCATCACGGGCCAGGTACAAAGCGCACCCAGCAGGGCGTCAGCGGTGGCGGGCGGCTCACCGGTCCGTACGGTTATCAGGTCCCAGAGCCCACGCGGTGTGTTGGCCAGCAGGAAAATCTGCTGTTCAGCCAGCTTCAGATCAGGGGACAGATTCAACGTGTCGAGCCCGTTCGGCAGGACCCCGGGAGTTGGCACCTGTGCGCTGCCAACGGTAGCGGCAACATGCTCATCGCGCGGCGAAGCAGTCTCTGTCTGGCATCCCAGGAGCAGCAGCCCGCCGAACAGCAGCAGAGCACTCCAGGCGAGAGTTCGCTTTACAGGCATCGGATGTCTCCTTCGCACCAGCAATTGGTGCCGAACATTTCGTACCCGGGCGAACAGACACCCAGATTTACGATCGAGGTGCTAAGGAACGCGTTTATTCCACGCCGAGCTTTCATTCCGGGATCCACCTTTCTGGGCGGTGTCGCCGGCGGTGTCGCCGAATAAAACCACTCTTCATGAACATTGCAAGCACTATTGCCGGCCATATTTTCCGACGCTCCTAAAACGAGCCCCCCTCATACGGAATGCCCTGGGCGGTCAGCCAGTCCCGAAATTTGCTGTTCGCCAGCGGATCGCCACCATACTTTTCTCCCAGTAACGCCAGCAGTAACAAGTCCTTCTGTTCCGGCGCGATGATGGTCCAATACTCGTAATCGTCATCACCGAACACCTCCGATGGAGCCTTGCCGATGTCCTGCCCCTCCAGTACCAGCGCCCCATCCGCCCGGATTTCCAGATCCAGAAAGATGCTGGTCCCTCCCGCCTGCGCCCGGAAGGTATAGAGATTGCGGCTCAGACGGGGTGGTTCCATACGGGCATTATGACCAATGGGATGCAACGAGCGATTGGGCTGGCAGTCCTACCGGAGCGAGTCCCCATCCGGGAATCGCAGGAGGCAGATCATGAACCGGTTTGAGCCGCACGACGATCAGCCAGCGCGAGGGTCAGCCCACGGCCGTCCCCTGGCTCGTCGCATCGCGGAGCATCGGGCGGGACTGAAGTCCACCCAGACCCAGTACTCGGCCTACGACCAGTGGAATGACAACTTCAGTGCAGACCCCGGTCGCTCCAGCGACCACTGGTGGTACTGGGGCAGCCCGGGACTCTGGGGCTGGGGTGGCTACTACTACCACCCTGCCCTGATCCTGTTTTCAGTCGCCACAGCGATGGTCCTTTGGGGTGTCCGGGGATGCGGAGGAGCCGGGTCATGAGACGAGACCTGCCCGATCCCTGGGACACCGCCGCCGAGCGTCCCGCCCCCCCCAGTCGACTGCAGGGACGCCTGGCCGCCTTCGAGCAGGCACAGCGTCAGCCAGCACCACCACCCCCCTGGTACCGTCGGAGCTGGCACGACGACATCGATGGGATGACCGGAGAGGTCATCGCCTACGGGCTCTGCGCGACCTGGTTCCTTTGTGTCCTCGATGGCGTGACGCATCTGCTCTGGCGCAGCTGGAGCTGCGGCCTGCGCGACTAGCGCTCCTCCACCCTCCTAAGCTTGGTGTCGACCAGGGCACATCGCTGACACAACGGAAGCGCCCCACCGAACCGGCGGGGCACTGTTGTTGCTGATCGGGAATGCTGCGAATGTCGAAGTACTAAACCTTGGAGGGGTCGTACTCCCGGTACTCGATCCAGCCCTCGACCTTCTGGAGTTCCTGGACCGCTGCCTCATCGACCTCAGTCGGCAGGACTTCAGCCAGATGCCGCTTGTGCTCTTCCGGGGACAAGAGTTCGCCCTGGGCGCTGAACGGCATGTTGGCGTACTGCCCAATGCGTCGGTTGAACTTGATGTCCGGGGTGTAGAGGAGCGGTTGCCCTTCAGGGACCAGCTTGTTCAGTCGCTGGATGATGCCATCGACTTCGTCGTAGTACTGCTGACGGCTCCGCTCGTTGAGATGCCGCTTGTCGGCTTCCGGGAGGTCCGGCGACTCGTCATAGCGCCCCTTCAGGCCCCAGACATAGGCCCATTCCGCCGAGCCCGATTCATCCTTGCCGAAGAGGTCATAGGCGGTGGGAATCCACTTGTTCAGCCACTTCTGGAAAAGCGGAGTCGGGACGACCCCCGCTTTGATGATCCGCTGCATCCCGGAGGTACCGGTCCCCATGTGGAAGTTTTCTTCCTTCAGCATCGGGGTCATGCTGCGGGCCAGAGGCTGGAACGCCGAGTGCTCCAGCATCTTGAGCTGGAACTTGCCATCGCGGTCCACGAAATTGGTGTAGATGAAGAAGTCGACCCAGTTGGTGACATCTTCATTGAAGGAGCCGAGAAGCCGCTGCTTGTTCCAGGAGCGTCGCTCCAGCTGCTTCTGGGCTTCGCGACGTCCTTCCTCGCCGAAGTGCTCGATCATCAGGTAGCACATCTGCCAGCCGTGGCGCATTTCCTCGCACATCACCCGGCCAAGGCAGTAGCCATCCCACTCACTGGGAGTGGTATGGACCAGCTGACGCTGCTGCTCGACGGACGCGAACTCGGTGTCGCCCTGATAGATGATGAGATGGAGCAGGGCATCGCGGATGTTCTGGCCGGGGATGTCGCGCAGCCGCTCCCACTTCTGCTGCCCCCGAAAGTCGCCGAACTCGATGACCGGCGAGATGACCTCATCCGCGAGGAGGGTCTCGAACTTGTACTGGCTGATGTAGGGATGATCAAAGCCAATGGCATCGCGCCACTGGTGGAACTGATCCACCCACTCATCGAAAGCGGCCTGTTTGGACGACATGTCCCCTCCTCGCGTCGAAAGGTGCTGGGATGGAGTCTACCAGAGGGTCCGCGCATGTGAAACCTGTCACAAGGGGCATGGATGGCGGGTTTTGAGGCAGGTCACGCCCGCCGACCCGCCCTTCTGCGATCCGCCGACGCGTTGCCGAACTACGGGGCAGTCAGAAACTCTTCCCACGCCAGGGCGGGGACCAGCAGGCGTCCCGCTGGCTGCCAGTCGATCCCCTCAGGGTTGTCATACCCATTGAACGAGGTGCGCCGAAACGTGACCGGCTCCCAGTAGATGACACTTTCCCTGAAATCTGGCCACCCATCCTGATCCCGGTCCCGTTGCGTGTGGCTATAAAGGGTTCGCAGATAGCGCCGGTCCGGGCTGACTTCCAGTCGAATCTCTCCCTCGCCTGGTTGACGGGGCTCTGTGGGGGTGGCGACCCGGTAATACTGCGGACTCATCCGAAATTGCAGCAGCACCTCTGACCAGTCTGTGAACAGCTCATCGTTCACATGTATATAGCTGTCAGCGAGCTGAACAATCACCGGCTGCAGCATGATGTGCGGCAAATACACGCGAAACTCTTCAGCGGTCCCGTTCCAGGGATGCCGGAGATTGGTCGGCAACTTCGCATAATGCCCCCCCAAATTGACTGAGCATCCCCTGATAGAGATGTTCCAGGGACGAGGGTCCCAGGGAGTACCACTCCTGCTTTCGATTGGGGTCGGCACATCGCACGCTCAGGCGGGTTTGTTCCGGATGCAGTTGCAGGCGGACCACGGTCGGCCCCAGGATCTCCACCGGAGCGTCCCAGGCCACCAGAGGCCGGAGGTGGCCCTCGGCATCCTGCGGGAGATGACTCAGCCAGGGGCTGAGGGTTTCGGGGGTCTGGGGCCACTGACCGGTCAGGAAGCGGGCCAGGAGCATCCCGGTCATCAGATCGGTATCTAAAAAGAGCGACTGGGCGAACTCGAGCCCCCCTGGGCGGCCTTCCCGGAGCAGCAAGTGGAGCAGAGGACGAGTGGGGTCCGCAGCCTGCTGTTGCCGTTGTTGCTCCCTGTGGACTTCTTGCCACCGCTGGAGCACGGCATCAGGTTCAGCACAACCCAACAGCGGGATAATCAGCAGACAGAGCAGACTCAGTGTAGAGCGACGGTTCATTGTTGCCTCCGGGTGCGAAACTCAATGGAGTTTACCAAAGCATCGAATTGTTGTTCCGGCATCGAGCATTACGATCCATTTGACTGGAGCTGACGCACCTGCAATCTGTTCCAGCCTTGTACCCGTGCTACATGTATGTGCCAGTTCACGGACGCACCAGGTTGATGGTCCCCCGGCATTTCGCCGTACCGCACCGACACAGATAGATCTCCGCGTCCGGATCAAACATGTAGTCGTAGGTCAGCTCCTCCCCAATGGCGATGTCCCGGTCCGCAATCACAAAGAGCCGTCCGCGAATGACTGCCGTGTGGCAATTGGGGTCACAGGAATGATTCACGTACGCTGCGGTCCCCCAGGGATCACCATCAATGACCCACCCATTGCCCAGATCAAAGAGGAGGACCCGGTCGACATGGTCCCGGTCTTCGGCTTCCTCCTGTGTGATTTTGTCCCCGAGGTATTCCAGGACCCGGGTGCCCCTGGGAATCGGTGCGATGGCGAAGACTCCTTTGCCGGCCAGGGGCGATCGGCGGACAGCCACAAGCTCCGGATGGACTTTGCGGTCAGGCTGGGGCATCGCGGACGAGCGCTCCTTGCAGGCGTCGAGGGTCAGAACCGGGCGCGGAGTGTACTCCGGCTCTCTTCTGAATGTCATGCCGACTGGTGCGGGCATGACCACTTCCCAGGGTTGCTCGGGCGACCTGTTAGGTCTGACGGGTGGCGGCCAGCGGATGTCGCGGCTCATAGAGGCCGACCCGGGCACCGGATGGCAATGTGACGAACGACACCAGCCCAAAACCCATGTCCTCGGGGTCGGTGACCGGGACGTTCTTGCCCCGCAGGGTCGCGACCTCCTCGCTGATCACATCGCACATCAGATAGAGCTGGACTGGCGCCAGCCCATCCGGAGCCGGCAGGACCTCGTCCATCATGGGATGGACCCCCATCTCGGTCGGCGGACAGACCATGATCAGCCAGCCCTCCCCGGCATCCACGGCCGGCCAGCCCAGGGTCTCGCTGAAAAAGCGCCGGTCTGCGGCGGCGTCGGTGCTGTAGAGCAGGAAGTGTGCGCCAAAAAGCATAGCCAGCATTGTACCGGGGGTTCATCGCGGCAAAGCACAGGGAGTCCGGCTTTTCTGCTATCTTCAGTTGTTGCACGCATCCATCATCGGAGGACCTCGCCCCATGGCAACCACCATCGCCGCGACCGACACTGACCAGAAAGTCCTGGTGCACTACGAGAATCGTGAGGGAGTGGCCTACATCACCCTCGATGATCCGCCGGCCAATACCTACACTTATGAGATGAACCGGCAGCTGGATGACGCCATTCTGAAGGCCCGGATGGACAACGATGCGCATGTCATTGTCCTGACCGGCAAAGGCGAGAAGTTCTTCTCCGCCGGGGCAAACATCTCGATGCTGAACAGTGTCGACCCCACCTTCAAGTACTACTTCTGCCTCCACGCCAACGAGACCCTCTCGCGCCTGGAGCAGACTCCGAAGCTGGTCATCGCGGCCATCAACGGCCACTGTGTCGGCGGCGGCATGGAATTCGCCATGGCCTGCGACCTGCGGATCGCCCGCAAGAACGGCGGCCGGATGGGCCTGCCGGAAGTGAATCTTGGCGTTCTCCCCGGCACCGGCGGCACCCAGCGACTCCTGCGCATTGTCGGGAAGTACAAGGCGATGGAACTGATGGTCACAGGCGAGCTCTACAGCTTCGAGACCGCGAAGGACCTCGGGCTCATCACTGAAGTCATCGAAACCGCCAACTGCGCGGCGTTCATGGACGAAATCCACAGCTATGCCCGGCAGTTCTGCCCCCCGAACAAGGCCGCCCTCGCGGTGGGGCGCATCAAGCGCTCCTGCCAGAGTGGCGCGGAGGTCCCCTTCGAATACGGGCTGGCCATGGAGCGGGAGTTCCAGCAGTTCCTCTTCCAGAGCCAGGATGCCAAGGAGGGGATCGCCGCCTATGTCGAAAAGCGGGTCCCCCAGTTCAGGCTGAAGTAGCACTGCCACACTCCGCCAGTTGCGGCATCAACAATCGACCGGGCGGGAGCACATCCCGCCCGGTTGTTCTTTCTCCCGGGTAGTGAACACTCTCATCACCAACCAGCAGGCAGCTTCGGGGTACTATCGGCGTATGTTCCGTCTCCAGCGCTGTGTCCTCGACTACGAGCCGCGGAATGTACTCTCGATCGAGCGGATCAATGCGCTCCGGGAAGAGCTCTTCACGCTGGCGGATGACACCACCGATGCGATTGTGCTGTCGAGCCGTCTGACCTGGGGCTTTTCCGCGGGAGTCGACCTCAGGGACCACACAGCGGACCGAATCCAGTCGATGCTGACAGCCATGCACCAGCTGATCCGCGATCTGGTCCAGTTGCCCTGCCTGCTGATCGCCCAGGTGCATGGTCCCTGCCTCGGGGGCGCGGCCGAGCTGGTCCTGATGTGTGATGGGGTGGTCGCCTCATCCGATACGACTTTTAGCTTCCCGGAACTTCATGTCGGCTGCTACCCCCCGGTGGCAGTCGCGCTCCTGGCGGATCGCATCGGACTCCCCCGGGCTATCGAGCTGGTCTGCTCGGGCCGCACGTTCACCGCCGACGAAGCCTTCGCCCTGGGACTGGTCAGCCGGGTCGTGCCCCGCGATCAGAAAGAAGAAGCGGTCCTGGCCTATCTGGAAGAGCTCTGCGGGCAGACCAGTCGAGCCACCCGTCGGCACACCCTGCTGACCATGCGGACCATCGCGGCCCGTCACTGGCTGCCGCAGTTGGAGGTCAGCGAGGCCGCCTACTACCTGCTCCCTCCCAACGACCTGGCGGAGGGGGTCGCAGCCTTCCTGCAAAAACGTCCCGCTCACTGGTCCAACTCCTGACAGGGCAGGCTGGACCGGTATACTCGGAGCGCTTCGCGACTCCTGGACACCACGAGGTCTGCCCGACCATGACACTGACCGACACCCTCCGCTCCGCCCTCGCTCAGCAGGTCACCTCCACCTTCAGCTTTGCGTTTGATGCCGCGAAAGATCAGTGGGCTGTCACCGGACAGGTATCGATCGATGCTCCAGACCTCAGCATCAGCCTGGAGAAACCTGTGCATTGGGAGTTCTCCAACCGGGGGCTCACCAGTCATCTGCCAAAGATTCGCCTCGAAGAGGCCATGCGGGAGTGGGGACTGGCGGAGCATCCGAAGGCGAAGGCCATCTACGACCTGATCGACATGCAGTTCCGGAACGAGCGGGGCAAGATCATCGACCAGGTCTTCCAGGTCTATAAGCCCGGCGACCCCACCAATTTCTAGCCCGACTGCCAGCCTCCAATGACACTTCCCGAAACCATGCGGGCGGTCCTGGTTCGTGCTCATGGCGGACTGGACCAACTGGAATTCACGCAGGTGCCGGTCCCGACGCCGGGTCCGCAGGATGCGCTGATTCGGCTTCACGCCACGGGGCTGAATCATCTGGATCTCTGGGTCCGTCGCGGGGTCGCGACCCACAAGTTCCCACTGCCGATGATCCCCGGCTGCGATGGTGCCGGCGAGATCGCAGCCCTCGGGAGCGCGGTCCAGGGCTGGCAGGTCGGCGACCGGGTGACCTGGTGCCCGACCCTCGCCTGCTACCAGTGCCGTCAGTGCCTCTCAGGCGCGCATCAGCTCTGCCGGTACTTCGGGGTGCTGGGAGAGACCACCAACGGCAGTTGCGCGGAGTTTGTCATGCTGCCAGCGGTCAATTTGCTGAAACTCCCTCCCGGGATGCCCTACACCACCGCAGCGGCGACTCCCCTGGCGGCCCTCACAGCGCATCACATGCTCGTGCACCGGGCGATGCTGGCTCCAGGCGAGACGATCCTGATTCATGCGGCGGGCTCCGGAGTCGGGACCATGGCGCTGCAGTTCGCCCGGATGATTGGTGCCCGGATTTTCGCGACCGCTTCCACCGAGGCCAAGCTGGCACATGCCCGGTCGCTTGGAGCTGAGCAGACTATCAACTACACCACAGAGGACTGGGTCGGCCGGGTCCGGGAGCTGACTGGCAAGGCCGGTGTGGATGTCGTGTTCGAAAATGTCGGCGCGGACACCTGGACCGGGTCGTTGCGATCCCTCGCCAAAGGGGGACGGCTGGTCACCTGCGGCGCCACCTCCGGCCCCATCGTGGAATCGGACCTGCGTCTGGTCTTCTTCAAGAATCTGAGCATCCTGGGATCCACCATGGGGAGTCTGGGGGAGATGCAGCACATCTGGCGACTGGTGGAGCAGGAACGGGTCGGACCAGTCATCGACCGCACCTTCCCCATCAGCGCCATCCGCGAAGCCCATCAGCATATGGAGTCGCGGCAGCAGTTTGGCAAGGTCGTGCTGACCCACGACTGGGACTAGAGTATCCTCCGCCAGCAATTTCGCAGGCTCAGTCTTAACACTCACAGGACCAAGACAGACACAGGACAAAGGAGCAGGCACGGCTCATGGGGCTCATGGATATGCTCAAAGGTGGCAGCAGTGGCAGCGATGGCCGCGATGCGGTCGAAACCCAGAATCGGGTCGGCATCATCACCACGACCGCCGGCACGATTCATGTCTTTTTCTATCCGGATGTCGCCCCGGCCCATGTGCGGAACTTCATCTATCTGGCAGAAAAGGGCTTCTATAGTGGCAGCCCCTTCCACCGGATTGTCGATCAGTTCGTGATCCAGACCGGGGAAGCACGTCCGGGCTGGAAAGAAAAAGTGCCTCCCATGCAGGCGGAGTTCAGCAGCCTGCTGCACCAGCGCGGGACCCTGGCCGCAGCCCGGACCAGCGACCCCAACAGCGCGACCAGCCAGTTCTATCTGGTCATCGCCCGGACGTTCGCCCATCACCTGGACCGGCAGTACACCGTCTTCGGGCAGGCGTTCCGGGGACTGGAGGTCATCGACACCATTGCCCAGAACTGGCTCGATAAAACGGCACGGATGGGTGAGCGGGAGGCGGAGCGGACCCCTGGGGACGACACCATTGTCTCGGTAGAGATCGTGGATGCTGGTCCTTTTAACGACGAAATCGCGGACTGTAAGCGGGACCTGCTGCAGCCCTCGAAATAGGTCCATCCCTGCTGGCCGGAGTCGACATAGCAGGATGCCATCACTCGCCGGTCTGGAACAGCGTGTGCTACGCTCTCCACTGATCACGGACTCTATCCCGCTTCGGAGGACGCGCATGCGCATCCCGTCCCTCGCTGCTCAGTGCGGAACCACACTCCTCATCGGGCTCCTCTTTGCCGGTGTCGCCCACGCCGACGGGGCTCGTCGTGAAGCCCCCATCGAGCCCCTGGCCCTCCGGGAAGCCCCCGCAGAAGAGACCCAGGTGGCGGCTGACGCCCCGGCGGAAGCTGCACCGGAAACGCCCGTGATGCAGAGTGTCAATCGGGGGCTGACCTCGTGTGAGCAGTTGCGGATTGATCTGCACCGGCAGCAGCGGAACTTCTACCAGCGCAAGCGTGAGGATCGACGCGCCGCATACAGCGCCATGCGCAATGGCGATCCGCATGCCCGGTACATCTGCATCGGCACCACCTGCGATGGTCCGCGCCAGAAGGAGATGTACCACAAGGTCATGATGTGGGATCAGCGGAATCGGGACCTGCAGCACCGGCTGCACCACGGCCCGCTGGGGTCCTCCGATGACTGTCATGTCTTCCACCTGGCAATGCAGGAGCATCTCTTCCGCGGTGCCAAGTATGTCGGCGGCAAAGGCTTCCACGGCAAGGAGCACCACGGCAAGCAGTCGCGCAAGCCGAAAGGTCAGCAGCAGGCTGCAGTCGCCGATGCCCCGCAGGATCGCCGCGATCCGTTCGAGGTCGAGCTGGAGCGCCGTTACCAGCGGGCTCGTCGGACCCGGGGCTACTAAAGTCCCAGGTCGGTGCCCTGTACATCACCATGACGCCCGTCGGCCAGCCGCTGACGGGCGTTTTGCTTTTTGCTGTAATAGCGCCTGATGGCACCGCGTCCCTCGCTCCGTACGCTGCGTGATCAGCTGGCAGCGCTCCCCGGAGGCGACTTCGAGCTAGCCTTTCTACAGCTCCTGGCGGCGTGGGCGCGACAGTTGCCAGCGTGGTACCCGCACCTCCCCGACCCCGGGCGGTATCTCCGCGAGGGCTGGCTCGACTCCATCCTGGAAACGTTGCCCGCCGGGGTTCGCGACAGCGTGCACCCTGTACCGGTCCTCCCCGATAAACTCTTTCCGCCGTTCGACACAGCAGACCCTTTCGGGGTGACATCACCCCTGGCCGCCCTTTTTCTGGCGACACAACATGCGCGACTGACGAAGGCTGAGACTCGCGCCCAGGGGCTGGTCTTCACCACCCGCCCCGCCGCCCGGGAACTCCTGCGCAGGGTCACAACGCACCTCATACCCCGCTTTGATGAGCCGTTACGCATCATGGAGCCCAGCGCCGGTGCCGGGATGTTCTGGGAATGTCTAATTGCGAATCGCCTGGAACCGCTGCCGGAAGCTGAGCGTTTCCCCGTACTGATCGACCTCTTCTCCCAGCATCTCTATGCCATCGAAATCGACCCCGTACTCACAAGCTTGTTGCGCTTCCGCAGTCAGACGGCTCTCCTGCTCATGCAATGTCAGCAGCCGACGCTGGATGAAGCGCTCCTCAGCGAACCGGTCCGGTTGCCACTGCAGCTCCTTTGTCGTGATGCCCTGTCTCCTGAGCCATTGCCAGCGTCATGGCCCCGGGCATTTGATCTGGTCATCGGTAATCCCCCTTTCGGCTACGCCGAAGCCCTGAGCGACGCGCAGGTCACCGACTGGCAACAGCGCTACCAGTTGGCGCAGGGACACTTCGACCGGTCATGGCTTTTCATTGAACAATCCGTGCGGTGGCTCACTCCTGGCGGGCTCCTGGCGCTGGTGCTGCCGGAAGGGGTCCGGCATCGACCCCAGGCGGCCAAAGTCCGGTCGTGGCTCGCCCGCCACACCGATCTCCTCGTCTCCAGGGACTTCGAGGCTCGCTTCCCCAGCACACACATGCACGGAATCTACATCGTGGGTCGTCGACGATCCCGGCCGCTGGAGTTGACTCCAGCCCCAGCGACCACCTCCTCACGCATTTCTGTCGCTGGAGCAGCACGTACGGTCCCCCTGGGAGAGCTGATGCTGGTACGACGTGGGGAAGAGGTCGGGATCGAATGCTGCGTTCCGTTGCGGGAGCAGCCGGATTACTTTCCGACCCTTCGGGGTCGGGATATGACGCCCCTGGGCAACCTCAACTTCGTCATTGGCCTGCCAGAGGTGCACAAGCCGATGGCGTGGTACCAGACGTCCAAAATCCTGGTCCGCAAAACGGGGCGACGACCAGTTGTCACGCTCAATCTGCTCGGGGGCGCGGTGGTGCTGCAATCGGTCTACATGCTGCTGGCCCGTCCAGTCTGTAATCGACTGGATGAACTGTTGGCGCTGGGCTGGCTGCTGACGATCCCCCCCTTTGCGGACCAACTAGCTCTGGGCGCTGGTCAGAAGCGGACCTTTCCACAGATCACGCAACAAACCGTGCGGCAGCTTCCCGTGCCACCTTTAGATGAGCTGCGGGTGCTGGCTCAGCGTTTGGACGAGATTGCACCAGCTTTCGGGATGACAGGAGTCCTGCATATCCAGGACGCGGTGATGCTGGCGGAGTCCGGACTGGCACAGGAGATCGCAGGTCGCTACCACCACCTGGAAGTCCCGTACAGCGACTGGCAGGCGGGCTAAACCGGCGGGGCGTCCGGCAGGTCCGGGACATCAAGGCTGGTGAGTCCGACCGCCCGACTAATGGAGGCGAGCCACTGCTGATTACAGGCGACGACCAGGAGGTCGAGGATTTCAGTGTCGGAGTAGTGGGCGGTGAGGCCGCTCCAGAATTCGGCATCCATGGTGCCGCTATGCACCCGGGTCGCGAGATCCAGGAGCAGCTGGTCCTGCGGGGAGGCCAGAGCTGAAGTCACCCGCTGCTGCAGGATCGCTTCAAGCAAATCAGGAGCCATAGCCGCATACATGTCGTTGCGCTCCTGCACTCCCCGCATGGCATACGGGGCGTGCTCCAGGACCGCCATCTGAGCCGCGATAAGCAACTGCTGTCGCTTACTGATGCGCTCGGTCATCTCCTGCTCGGTTGTTCGCATGACCGACAACAAATGCGCGTATGACGGACGTCGCGCCAGAATCTTCAGGAGTGTCGGGACCCCTCCCAGGTGCGTCTCAAAGTCCCGGTACATCGCGGCGACATCTTCCGGGACCTGATCCTGACCGAGCGGCGTAAGAAAGGGATGCACGATGCGTCCTCCGAAGTGAGATGGCTGGTGGCTACGACTTGCGCTGCTGCTTTTCCAGAAAGGCGGTCATGCGCTGGTACTTGTCATCGCTCTCAAAGCAGGACGCCTGTCCGAGCGACTCGATGAGGAACCCGACATCGGACCCCGTGCGATGGCTGGCATTGAGGGCGAGCTTGGCGAGCCTGAGTGCGAGCGGACCATTGGCCGCGATTTGCGATGCCACTTCCTGAGCGGCGTCCAGGAGCCCGTCATCCGGCACGACCCTATTGACGAGTCCGATGCGCAGGGCTTCAGCGGCATCGATGATGCGGCCTGTAAAAATCAGGTCCCGGGCCATGCCGAGCCCCACCAGTCGGGGGAGCCGCTGCGTCGCGCCGGCCCCAGGCAGGATGCCCAGAGTAACCTCGGGCTGCCCAAAGCGTGCGGACTCGCCTGCGATGCGCAGGTCGCAGGCCAGCGCCAGTTCACAGCCGCCCCCGAGTGCCCAGCCCTGAATCGCGGCGATGACCGGCGTCGGGAACTGCTCCACCGCCTGAAACAGCCGGGAGTTGATACCCGCCAGGGCATCAAAGCGATTCCGCTCACGCAACTCGCCGATGTCGGCCCCGGCCGCGAAGGCTTTGCCAGCGCCGGTCAGGACCAGGCAGGCAAGGTCGGCATCCCGGGCGAGTTCCGCCAGGATCCCATGCAGTGCCTGCACCATCGCCAGGTCGATGGCGTTGCGTTTCTCGGGGCGATTGAGGGTCAGGATCGCGACTGATCCCACCCGCTCGGTCAGGACCAGCGGTGCGGCTTCCATATGACCACAGCGTAGCACTAGCCCTCCGCTGGCAGTCGGGGAAACGGCAGGTTGTTGCTCCAGCGCTGGGCGACCGACCCACCGTCATCAAAGGTGAGGAAGAATGGGACGAGCGAGGTGAGAGCATGTCCCAGATGGAGAAAGTGCCAGCCGGTCACAGAAATCAGATCGTCGTCGGGGACCAGGACTCCAAAGATCGCCCCATCCTGCAGCGCGCCGGAGAGCGGATTGAGCCAGAGACGTCCTGTATAGCGCCAGCCCGCCGCCCGGGCGGTCTGCACAGCGTCGTCATCGCACACCAGCCAGGTTTCGACAGCATCGAACGGCTCATCGACCGGACTCTGGTGCGGCAAACGCGGCGGCTGGTCCTCCAGACTCACCGGGAACTCTTTCAGCGCCCAGCACCGGTACTGCCAGTGATCAGGTCCACAAGGGACACCTCCGGCGGCGAAATCCCGCGGTCCTTCTTTGCCCGTGAGTTCATACAGCACCGGGGTCATCGCGAAGCAGGGCCAGGGTGGTGGCTCGGGACCCAGGACATCCGCCACCCGCAGCGGACTCTTCAGGCGGAGGACCACCAATTCATCGTCGGTCCATTCCACCTGATGCTGTTGCGGTGCGAGATCAAAGGGGTCCCCCATCCGGAACGCAGCCAGTTGGCCTTCATCGGTCAGCCTTCGGAGCAGCGATGAGCGTGGCAGCCACCACTCCTCCCGACAGATGACGGTCGTCAGCAACGTGGGCCAGTCAATCTCATCTGGGGTCGCCGGCAGGGCCGCTACAGGCTGGAAGACGGTGTATCCCGGCCCGGATTCCGGCAGGGGGAGGAGCTCCTGATGACACTGCAGGAGGAGTTCTGACACCCCGTCAGTAGTGAGGTCTTCGAGGATCTCGCAGGGCACCAGGTGGGCGGCAGGCAGCATACGGTGGAGTATGCACGGAATCCGGGTCCCGACTCTCAGGGAGGTTTGATACGCTCACACGCAGCACGCATCGCTCAGTCACGAGGTGCCCTGTGAGCACATCTATCGAAGCGCCACCGGTTGCCCCCGGCAAGCTCTGGATCAATGGTGAGGCAGTGGACGCCGCCAGTGGCGCGACATTCACCAGCATCAATCCCGCCACCGAAGCGCCGGTGACCACCATCGCGCAGGGGGGACGAGCTGACATCGATGCCGCGGTCGCCGCCGCCCGCCATACCTTTGACCAGACCGACTGGCCCGTGTGGGACCCCCACAAGCGGGCGAAGGTCCTCTGGCGCTTCGGCGAACTCCTCATGGAGCGTCGCAACGACATCGCCCTCCTCGATACGCTCGAGGCCGGCAAAACCCTCTTTGAGACACAGAAAATCGAGACCCCCCTGGCCGCGTCAATCCTGCAGTATTTCGCGGGCTGGGCGGACAAAATCCATGGTGAGACGCTGCCATCGGATGCCAGCAAGCTCTTGTACACCCTCCGGGAGCCGATTGGGGTCGTGGGGATGATCACCCCCTGGAACTTCCCCCTCCTCCTCGCCTGCTGGAAGATCGGGCCGGCCCTCGCCTGCGGCAATACCGTGGTGCTGAAGCCCTCTTCGGCGACCTCCCTCTCCGCCCTGGCGCTGGGCCAGCTGGCGAAGGAAGCCGGGATCCCCGATGGGGTCCTGAACATCGTCGCCGGACCAGGGGGCGAGGCAGGGCAAGCGTTGGTGGAGCATCCCGGGGTCGACAAGATCGCTTTCACCGGCTCCACCGAAGTCGGCGTCCACCTGAGTGCCATCGCCGCGAAAAGTGTCAAGCGCATCACCATGGAGCTCGGGGGCAAGAGCCCGAACATCATCTTTGCGGATGCCGATCTGGATGCCGCCCTCCGTGGGGCAACCTCAGCCATCCTTTACAACAAGGGCGAAGTCTGCGCAGCGGGGTCACGCTGCCTGGTGCAGGCGGAGATCTACGACGAAGTCGTGCAGCGCCTGAAGTCGAATTTCGAAAAGACCGCCGCAGCGCAGGGCGATCCGCTGGACTCTGCTACCCGCATGGGGCCGCAAGTCTCCCGGGATCATCAGCAGACGGTGCTTGGCTATGTCGCGAAAGGGCAGGCCGATGGGGCGCAACTGGTCACGGGCGGGACCGAGAATCCCGACGCCCTTGGCGGACGGGGCTTCTTCGTGAAGCCCGCCCTCTTTGCCGAAGTCGAGCCGGGCATGACCATCGCGCAGGAGGAGATCTTCGGACCCGTCCTGGCGCTCATCCGCTTCACCGATGAGGCTGATGCGATCCGCAAGGCAAACGACTCCATCTACGGCCTGGCCAGTGGCGTGTGGTCGCGGGACATCGGACGCGCCCTGCGGGTTTCCCGGGCCCTCCGCGCCGGGACTGTCTGGGTCAACTCCTACAACCTCTATGACCCCGCCCTCCCCTTTGGGGGGTACAAGCAGTCTGGGTTCGGACGGGAACTGGGGGCCGCTGGTCTGGAGGCCTACTCTGAGACCAAGAGCGTCTGGGTCCAGCTGTAGCTCTCAAGCGGTCCGAGAAACAGTGCAAGAGGGAGGAGCTGGAAGGCCCCTCTCTCTCTATTTGTGCACAGCTTTAGCGGCCAAAAGATTAGAGAATTCGAGCAGTCTGGCCAGTATGAGTTCAGCTTGTGGGATGCTCAGGAGCCCGAGGCCGCAGGCCGGGGTCACGATCGGACGCCGCAAGCACGCTTCCTGCAGGCCCGGCTCCAGGCCGTTGATCATGGTCAGCCACGCTTCCACCAGCAGCCCGACATCCACCGGCGCATCCGGCTCCCAGGTGTCGATGACTCCCCAGGCAATCTCCAGCCTCCCGGCCAGGATTTCCGGTGTCAGGAGCGGCAGCGCTTCGAGGAGCTGGGGGAGATAGTGGGCCGCATCGAATGAGAGCACATCGAGTCCCAGGCCGCCGAAAGTCGCGAAGGAGGTCCCGGCACAGCAATGGATGCCAACCCGGACATCCGCCTGCTTCAGGACTCCGATCAACTGCTGGTACATCGAGCGCCAGGCCGGACGCAAAGTGCCTTCCTCGAGCGCCAGGTTCCAGGCTGGTTCATCGAGCCAGACATCGACCTCTCCCGCTCCCCGCTCGCGGAACTCCAGGGCGATGGCGACTCCCAGCGCCCCGATGAGTCGCCCCAGTCGCAACACTTCCGCTTCGTTCTCCAGCACTGGCGCGCCATCGGGTTGCTCCAGCAAAGAAGCGAGCGTGATGGGTCCGGGCAACGGAGATTTCACTCGGGGACGGATACCGAACTGGCCCGCCGACAAGGCCTCCCGGAAGGCGGCGTAGCCTGACGCCTGCCGACTCAGGGCTTCCTCGGCTTCCCGTGCGCGATGAAGGTCGGCATCCCAGTCGGTCAACTGCACTCCCTCCGGAATCACCAGGAGGCGTCCTCCCCCTTCGGTGGGGAGAGCCCCGGGGAGAATCCGGATCACGCTCTGCCCAAAGCGCTCCTGGGGAGAACGTTGGGAGAGCTGGGGCCACGTGGGGAAAGCGGGGGAAGCCCGGCGCACAACAGCCAACGCGCGCTGTGGATCCGTGAACGGGAGGCTGCCGAGGGTCGTGACCAGTGGGGGAGAAGCCGGGTAGCGCATGGGGGGATCTCGTGAAGTCGCATGGTAGCAGGGCTTCGGCGATCCCGCGCCAGGGGGTGAAGGGGGGAGGCTTCAGGAAGACTCCCGGAAAAAATTCTGAGGGCTCCCCTCGCTCCTCAGTCCAGCATTGAGTAGAAGTTTTATGGCCAAATCTGGATCAGATGTGCTGCCTTTTCCCCTGTTTTCGTGCAGCATCTATCACGTTCAGGTAACCAAAATAGCCGCTTTAGGAGACTTCCCATTTTGCTTGCCATGCCCGGGGACCTCCCCGATGATGGGCTCCCCTGTCACCGACCTGGACTCGGGTTCAGCGTCGATCGCCAGGGACCCACGACAGTCGCCTTCGTCGCCTTCAGACTACCAGCCACTCCGGCTTGGGTCGCCACCCTCCCCCTCCCGCAAGCAGCGGACCGGGGAAAAAGGCTTGGAAGGATCGCTGTCGTGAGAGTTGGTGGGACCACCACCACCTCCAGGCTGCCACTCGCACAACTTACGTCACGTTCGAGCACGGTCCCCACGGCGGGACAAATGACCAGGAAAGTGAGACCGCCAACAATGGCACAGACCAAGACCCACGGTACCAATGGCGCCGATCCCGTCGCTGCAGAAACCCTCGCTTCGACCTTGGGAGCGCGGTACGATAAGTTTGTGACACCTAAACATCTGCTACCCAATGGTGGTACCCGGGCGACCGGCGATGCCCCCGCTTCCAATGGTAAGGCCCGGAAGCCTGCCAAGGCCCGGGGACGCAAAGTGACGCCCCTGGTCGAGAGACTGCATACGACTCCCGGTACCCATCCGTTTGACGAGGTGACCTGGGATCGACGGACCGCCGCCATCAAGGACGAGACCGGCGCGACTTACTACGAGCAGACCGGCGTGGAGGTCCCCTCCGGCTGGTCCCAGACCGCGACCAACATCGTGGTCTCAAAGTACTTCCACGGCGATCTGCAAAAGGGGCAGCGGGAGCATTCGGTCCGGCAGCTCATCAATCGGGTGACCGAGACCATCACGCAATGGGGCGTGGAAGGTGGTTACTTTGTCGATCGCGAGGAGGCCGAAGCCTTCTATGCCGAGCTGACCTGGCTCTGCCTCCATCAGTACATGGCCTTTAACTCGCCCGTCTGGTTCAACGTCGGCGTAGAAGAAAAGCCGCAGTGCTCCGCCTGTTTCATCAATTCGGTCGAAGACACCATGGAGAGCATCCTGACCCTCTGCAAGACCGAAGGGATGCTCTTCAAATTCGGCTCGGGCACTGGCTCGAATCTGTCGCCGATTCGTTCAGCCCGGGAGCGCCTGGGGGGCGGCGGCACGGCTTCGGGTCCTGTCTCTTTCATGAAGGGTTTCGATGCCTTTGCGGGCGTCATCAAGTCCGGTGGTAAGACTCGTCGCGCCGCCAAGATGGTGATCCTGAATGTGGATCACCCGGACATCAAAGACTTCGTCATCTGCAAAGCCAACGAAGAGAAGAAAGCCTGGGCGCTGATCGATGCCGGGTATGACGGCAGCATCGATGGCGAGGCCTATAACTCGGTCTTCTTCCAGAACGCGAACCACTCGGTGCGGGTCACCGACGACTTCATGCAGGCGGTGGAGCAGAACGCGTCCTGGACCACCCGGGCGATCCTCGACGGGCGCCCCATGGACACCATCCCGGCGAAGGACCTCTTCCGCTCCATGGCGGATGCTGCCTGGATCTGCGGCGATCCGGGGATGCAGTTCCACACCACCATCAACGCCTGGCACACCTGCCCCAACACCGCGCCGATTCACGCCAGCAATCCCTGTTCCGAGTACATGTTCCTCAACGACACCGCCTGCAACCTGGCGTCGCTGAACCTCATGAAGTTCCGCCGGGAAGACGGGCGCTTCGATGTCGAGGCGTATCAGCATGCCGTGCACGTCACCATCACCGCGATGGAGATCATCGTCTCCAACGCTTCCTACCCCACCGAGCGGATCGGCATCAACTCCGAAAACTTCCGCCCCCTGGGGATCGGCTACGCCAACCTCGGTGCGCTGCTGATGTCCAACGGCCTGGCGTATGACTCCGAAGAGGGGCGTGCCTTCGCCGCCGCCGTAACGGCGGTCATGGGAGGTCAGGCGTACAAGACTTCCGCCCAGATCGCCGAGCGGGTCGGCCCCTTCAATGGCTATGCCGAGAACCGTGAGCCGATGCTCCGGGTCATCGCCAAGCATGGGGCGCACGTCGACCGGATTAACCCGCAGTTCGTCCCCGATGACCTGCTGCACGCCGCAGGACAGGTCTGGGACGATGCCTATGCCCTCGGCGAAGTGCATGGGTTCCGCAACTCGCAGGCGACAGTCCTGGCCCCCACCGGCACCATCGCGTTCATGATGGACTGCGACACCACCGGCGTCGAGCCCGACATCGCGCTGGTGAAGTACAAGAAACTGGTCGGCGGCGGCACGATCAAGATCGTCAACAACACCGTCCCCCTCGCGCTGAAAAATCTGGGGTATCACCAGGACCTCATCGACGCCGTCGTGCGGTACATCGAGGAGAACGACACCATCGAGGGAGCCCCCGGCCTGAAGCCGGAGCACCTGCCGGTCTTCGACTGCGCCTTCAAGCCGGTCACGGGCCTGCGCAGCATCCATTACATGGGCCACATCCTGATGATGGGCGCGGTCCAGCCATACCTCTCCGGGGCCATTTCAAAGACCGTCAACATGCCCAAAGAGGCGACCGTAGCCGACATCGAGGAAGCCTATCTGTCCGCCTGGCACGAAGGACTCAAGGCCATCGCGATCTACCGCGACGGCTCCAAGCGGATCCAGCCCCTTTCCACCTCCCTGGACAAAGCGGCCACCGGTACGGTGGTCGGTAAGCCCCGACGGCGCCGCCTGCCCGATGAGCGGGTCTCCATTACGCACAAGTTCGACATCCAGGGCCACGAGGGCTACCTCACGGTCGGGATGTATGAAGACGGCACCCCGGGCGAGCTCTTCATCACGATGTCGAAAGAAGGCTCCACCATCTCCGGGCTGATGGACAGCCTCGCCACCGCCACCAGCATCATGCTGCAGTACGGGGTCCCCTTAAGCGTCCTGGTCGACAAGTTCACCCACATGCGCTTCGAGCCCTCGGGTTTCACCAAGAACCCCCAGATTCCGATGGCCAAGAGCATCGTGGACTACATCTTCCGCTGGCTGGCGCTGAAGTTCGTGGATGTGGATCCCACCCTCCGCGACACCGTCGCAGCCCGGACCCTGCCCCTTGCCAGCAACATGACAGAAGCGACTCCAGCGCAGGAAACCACGAAGGGGCAGCGGTTCCTCTTTGAGAACAGCGCCGATGCCCCCTCCTGTGCCGAGTGCGGCGCGATCATGATCCGCAACGGCAGCTGCTACAAGTGCCTGGAGTGCGGCTCCACCAGCGGCTGTAGCTAAATTCTCCAACTGCGCTCCAGAGCGCAAGACGAGCGAGCGTGTGATACGCGCCCCGGACCTGCGAGGGTCCGGGGCGTTTTGCGCCTGACCGGGGCATGGCATCGATCTGGAATCAGGAAACGGAGTCGGTGACGCCGACGATCGCTCCCTGCGAGTCCAGCTGATAGCGTCGGCCCCGCCAGGACATCCGACGGGTCCTCGCCGCGTCCAGCCAACAGAAAGGCATCACCAGCTGAAAGACCAGCAGCCAGAGCCACTGCTGCCACGGACCGGCCGTCCCCCAAAAGGCGCGATTCATCGACCGCATCCACCACCAGCTACCGACAAGCACCAGCAGGAGCCCGACTCCCAGTATTCGCGGATCAACAAACCTGCAGCCGACAAGCCAGAGAAGCACCAGCCACCCCTCGAAGGCCAGGGGGAGTCGCCAGAAACTGGCAGGCGCGATCACGCGCCCCAGCAACATCCAGCGACAGAGATGATCCAGCGCGACCCGCAAGCTGACCTGGTCGGCCGGCATCCGCGCCACCGCTGGCACCAGACGCACCCGCATACCCTGCGACACCACCCACCCGCCCAGGGCAGCGTCTTCGCTGATGAGATCCCGTCGTGTGTGAAACAGCCGCATCTGGTCATACGTGCTGCGTTGCAGGCCATAGCAGGCTCCGGCGCAGTAGGCCAGGGTCCGCTGGAGATCGCCCCGCGCCATAGCTGGCATGAACCAGTAGTTCGTGAAGGCCGCAAGGAGTCCGGCCCCCGGATGCGCGGAGGGCTCGTAGTACGGCGGGCAAAACACCGCCCCGACATGCGGCTCTTCCAGCAGCGCGGCCGCTCGATGGATCATCGCTGCGGTCATCTCAACATCCGCGTCGGCGAAAAGGAGCACATCGCCCGAGCTGGCATCGATGCCGGCCGCCAGATTGTGGATTTTCCCGTTTTCCGCTGGATGGCAGGGTCCTGCGCGGACGCCCCGCCATCGCGACTCTGGATGCTCCGCCAACCAGGACTGGAGCCGGGCCCAGGCGGGCTCCGACTCTGTCTCCATGACCAGCAACAACTCCCCGGCGACCCCTGCCATCGCTCGCTCTGCGGCTGCCAGATGACTCACGGGGAGATCCCCTTTTACCGGAACGATGAGGCTGATGCTCCGGGAAGGGGGCACGACCGGCTGCTCCAGCCGTCGCCGGAGCGCGAGATTCGCCTGCCAGCGACGTCCGTGCGCCCGCAACAGGAGCAGGAGCCAGCCGCTGAGGAGTACCAGCCCGGTCAGGAGCGCTGTTCGCATACCGTGGCTATTGTCTATCGTATAGAGCAGGCAGGTCGCCCTGCGACCAGTCCAAAGGAGGCGCCGTTGGGACGTATCACCGATGCAGGCAAGCGCAAGCCCCAGATGCTGGACATCGTGCTCACTGGCATCCATGTTCGTTCGCCACACGCGCTTGAGCTGACGGCGGACCGACTCCCCGACCCGATCACGGGCGAGATGCTCCCCTTCACGTTCCGGCCCGGACAGTGGGTCTACCTCATCGATGCCCAGGGGTTCCGGGCCGACCAGCGCGCCTTCTCGCTGGCATCTGCGCCTTCAGAAGCCACCATTGAACTGGGTATCGAGATTGTCCCTGGCGGTCTCTTCACACCCCGCGTACTGCAATGGCGGATCGGAGACGAGTTCACCCTCCGGGGTCCCTATGGGACCTTCCAGTTGCAGGAGCCCCTCACACAGGACCTGCTGCTGATCGGTGGCAACGCGGGAGTCGTCCCTCTCCGGTCGTTCGTGCGCCATCTCGCGGCCAGTCCGACTCCTCCCAACCATCGGGTCTGCCTGCTGGCCTGTCACCACCATCAGGATCTGGCCTTTTACGATGAGGAGTTCCGGACATTGATGTCAGCGCACGCATGGTTCGAGTATCAGCCGATGGACACAGGCGTTGCGGCCCCTGGCACGCTGCCGCAAGCACTGCACGTCGAGCTGACAGAACGGAATCAGGACATGCCGAATCTTTGCTACGTCGCTGGGGTGAAAGCCTTCACCAGCGCTGTGGAGGCGATCCTGACGGAGGTCGGGGTCCCGCCAGGACAACTCGCGATCGAACGTTTCGATTAGTGCAGCCCTCCTGCGTGCTACGCTTCCGTCTCCAGTCCCCCCGCAGGACGGGAAGAGCCGTGCGATTCGGCCGCTGACCGGCAACTGTGATGGTGAGGCGTCGCCCCAGACCATGCCATCTGGACTCCGTCATAGGAGTCTGGAGAAGGCGGGGGCCGCTGTTGACCCGAAGCCAGGAGACCATCGGCGGGGGTATCACCACAGGGAAGCTGCGTGCCCGGGTCATTGCACGTCAGGCTTCCGGAGGCCGTATGGCGTCCCTGGTCACAGCCCCCCCCTCAACCCTGCTCTTGCCGTTGAGTCTGCTGCTCCTCCTGGGCTGTCAGCCTGATGCCCCGTCCACCAAAACACCAGCCACCGCCTCTGCGGAGAAACCGGTCGTGAAGTTTGTCCGCGATGGCGTCGTCCTGCCGCACGGCAAAGGCTCCAGCGCGCTCATTGGCTCGGCCTGGAGCGCCATGCGTCCGCAGGGCGCGCTGTCACTCGGCCCGCAGCACGGGCTCTTTGTCCCCTGGCAGGCCACTCCTGGCGATCAGGTGTTCACCAAAGTGCAGGGACAGGTTGCCATCGGCACGGCCCCGATGAATCCCTCCCCGCTCCCCTTTATGCCGGTTCCCCTGGGCGACATCCGTCAGGAAGTCCTGCGTGGCAATCTCCCCGACTCCTGCGTGGCCCTCGCCGGGACCAGTGTGGCGGTCGGCACATTTACCGGACATCTCATCGGCCGTCAGATATTGGAGGATGCTGCGCCAGTCAGCAAAGCGCTCGTTACTGGCGGCATGATTAAGAGTGTCGCGTTTTCCCGGGAACCTGCGATGCGTCCATTTCCTCCCGATGGCAGCTACCAGCCACCGGTGGTCTTCGCCGGTGAGCAATCGACCCGCGGACGATTCCATGCACTGACCTGGCCTGCACTCACACCCCTATGGCAGATGGAAATCAGCAAGGACCTGGGTGAAGGTCGTCTCCCGGATGCGACCAACCCCTACGGCATCTACAGCTTGCCCGCCATCTTCCAGATCACCAGTCGCGAGGATGGAGTCTACTTCGTCGGGGTCCACAGCCAGATCCTCCCCGATGGCACCAAGCGCAACCTCTCGCGACTCTACGCCTACACCAATGAGGGGGAGCGTCGCTGGGTCTGGCCTGCCGATGCCCCGGCGCCGGTGAACATCCTGCGCTTCGATGTCGAGGGTCCTCATCTGCTGCTGGGTGCGAGCCGCTCATTCGAGACGCAGCCGATACCAGAGTGGCCGGACCGTCAGCTGATCGTGCTCGATCGCTCATCGGGGCGGCAGGTGTCGCAGGCCACGATCCCGGCCCTGGCAGGATTCCAGGATGCCCCCTTTATCTGGCAGGGACTAAGTCTGGCTCCCGGCGGCAACCGGGGCGTCATCGGACTCTCTGACGGGCGCGGGATACTCCTGACGCTCCTCCAGGATCGCCTGGTCCTGCGGCAGACGCTGGACCTCGGGACACCGATCGAAATCGGGGGACTGCAGCTCACATCGCCCGTCGCCTACGCCATCTGCACTGAGACCACAGCCTTTTTGCACACCGGCGGCAGCAATATCCCCCCCGGGGGGAGTACCAGCGCTACAACGCCGCCGTCGCCGCATCCGGGCGCGAACACACTGACCGCCATTGATCTCGCCAGCGGGGAGGTGCAGTGGCAGCATCGGGAAGCGAGCGGCTTCAACGGGCTGGCCACCGATGGGCTTGGGCGGTGGCTAGTCACCACCACCGGCAATCCCACCTATGCGGACCAATCGGGGGCGTACAGCGTCCTGGTCTTCGACACGTATCGCACCGGTGCGGCGACCGACAAGATCGTCTTCAAGCAGCCGCTGCAGGGCGCGCCGTTCTTCAACTTCGCGATTTCGGCCGATGGCTTCTTCATCGCGGTGACTGAAACTCCGCTGGCGACCCCGGATGGCGTGAACATCGAGGGAGTGTGGCAAACCCATGTCTGGCATTAGCCGCCTCTTCCTGCGATGCGCGTTCCTCCTGCTGGCGATGCTTCTGGCATCGTGCGGACCTGCCGCCCCCCCACACCTGACAGCCACCATCGATGAAACAGGGCTGCATGTGGCGATCGATCCGCCATCGACCCTCACGCGACTGACGCTGGAGCAGGGCGCGATCCCGGTCCAGACCTGGGAGCAACTCCCGGTCAGCAGTCGCCTGGACCTCCCGGTCCCGATGACCCCTGGCGCAGGCTATACCCTCCGCGCCACCTGGCAGAAACAGGATCTGCCGGTGCTGGAGTTGCGTGCACCCGAGGCCAGCGCGACCCCGCTCCGTATCGTCATCAGTCGCATTGGCGACGCCACGCCGCTGGTGCTCCTCCCTCCCGATGACACCATCCCGCTGGTCATGGCGCTGCCCCCTGGCGACAACAAGCTGCTGCTCGATGTCGATCTCGCCACACCGACCCCCGGAGTCGCAACACTCATCTACCCGGCAGCGCTCCTCCCCGAGCCACAGGGGGACCGGTCGCAGGTCCGGCGCATTCCCTTTGAACTCCAGGGACAGCGGTACACCGAAACCTTTCCAGTGCGTCTGCGAGGTACCCCGCAGGAACTCCGGCTGGTGGTGCAGTTTGAAGCAAACGGTGTACCTGGACTTCGCGAGTGGGAACGAATCGTGACCCTCGTCCCCCTGGATGTCGCGGCACTCCAGGGGAGTCTGACGCTGGATGAAGTCCGACTGCCCGCCCCGCCTCCCGGAACACCCCCCAGTCCGGTGATGGAATCCGCCATTCGGCTGCCGGATGCGACCTGGGAACGGGTAGGATCGCTCTTCGGGATTCCTGCACGGCAGATCCATGCCGACAGCCCCTACGCGATGGCTCAGTTGCGACTTACGAATCACGGCGAGGTCCCGCTGCCGATCATCTGCGCACTCGACGTCCGGGAAACCGGGATCGACATAAGCGCTGCCAGCTTCCAGCCCGCGGGCTGGCTCGCTACCGGGGGAGCTGATGCCCCGCAGGTCGTGCGGCATGTGATGCTGCCACCAGGGAGTGCGGAGGTGCTGCTGCCGTTGTATGTGCGACCGACAGTCCGGCCCGGCACCTACCACCTGGTCCTGACCGCGCATCTTGCGGGAAGTGAGTTGCCGTTGTTTATCCATACCCAGGATCTGGCGGTGACTCGCCCGGGGAGCCTGGTCTCCCTGACTCTGTTGGCGATGTGCCTGTTGACCGTCCTTACAGGTGCAGCACTCGCACTCACCTGGCAGCGATTGCTGGCTTCCACCGATGCTGGCACGCTCATGAGCCTCGCACTCCTCGCTGCGCTGCTCGCCGGAGGTGGACTGACCATCGGTGCGGCCAATCTTGTCCTCGCTGCGGTGCTGGGACCGTTCAATGTCTTTGTCGGCGAAATGGCGGGAGAGGTCTGGACCGCCGGCATCATCACTATCGCCATCCGCCTGCGACCTCGTCCGGGGACCTTCACGCTCCTCTATCTGACCCAGGCCCTCTTGCGTGGCATCTTGGCGGGTCAGCTGCAGATTCTCGACCTGCTCATCTATGGCACGGCCATCGGACTGACAGAACTGCTCCTCTGGGTGAGTGGTGTCACTGTGGGTGCCGCTGCGAAGTCGCGCTTCTCACTCACTTTCGGTCTGCGACTGATCCTGGCACTCGCTCTGGCGGATGCGGTCGGTACGTGGGTACAACTCGCCATCGGCATGGGGCTCTATCGACTCCAGTATGCCGAGTGGTACCTGGTGGCGACGGTCCTGATCACCGGCTTCGGATTCACGCTCCTGGGCGCTGCCGGAGCGCTGCCACTGAGCCGGGAATTGCGTCGCACGCATGGCTGATCCCTCAGCCCCATTGCTGATCACCCAGGGCGGGTCAGTCCAGTTCCCTGGCACGAACGCGCCAAGTCTCACCTGGCCTGCGATGACCATCGCGCCGGGCGAGCGGGTCCTCATCGCCGGACCCACCGGCTGCGGAAAAACCACGTTCTGGTCGCTGCTGGCTGGACTCCTCCCGACATCGCATGTCACTGGTGCGGCGACCACGCTGCTACTGGGGACGTCCCTGCCACAGCTGGTACCGGCAGTCCATGGACGGGTGCTGGGGGCACTCTTCCAGACGCCTGCGGATCAGCTCCTCGCGACTTCATGTTCCGAAGAAATCGCGCTCGGCTTGCGACCGCTGGGGTTGACTGAATTGGCGATAAGGCATCGCGCTGCTGAAGCACTTAGCCAGGTCGGACTCCAGGGCTTAAGCGACCAGCCACCGGCACTCCTTTCCGGCGGGGAGCAACAACGCCTCTGCCTCGCCGCCGCCATCGCGCGTCAGCCTGCCTGGCTCCTCCTGGATGAGCCTTTTTCCCAGCTTGACCCGCAAGGCGCCCGGGCACTTGCGGAGTGCCTGAGGCGGATCACGACCGAGCTGCAGTGCGGGATTGTGCTGACCGAGCACCGACTCGCCCTCGCTTCCCGCTGCGCGGATCGTCTGCTCTGGCTGGAGTCCGGCGATATCCGAGCCGATGGCCCGGTCACCGCACTGCTTTCGCAACTGCCCCGGCCTGCTTTCAGGCCACGCGCTGTCGCACCATCGTCAGCCGCCCGGCGGGTCCAGGCCAGGCAGCTCGAAGTGCAGTTTGTCGATCAGCCCCGACCTGCCCTGCAACTGGACACGACGCTTTCACTGGACGGCCTGACTGTCCTGCTGGGCACGAATGGGTCCGGCAAATCCACTCTGCTTGCGCTGCTGTCGGGGGAGCAGCGACCCACCCGCGGCACCCTGCGTTGGCACGACTCATCTCGCCCCCGGGTAGCCCTCGTTCCCCAACAGACTGACTTCCGGCTGTTAGGCGGCACCATCGCGCAGGATCTCGCCCTCACCGGAGCCCCGAAGCGTGCCATCAGCGAAGTCGCGGCTGCCTTGCGGCTTCCGGACCTCGGGCTCCCCCCGCTGGCGATGAGTCGGGGGGAACGACTCCGGATCGCCCTCGCCGGCGCACTGTTGGAACAACCGGACCTGCTCCTCCTCGATGAACCCACCACCGGACAGGACGCCGATGCCCTGCAGCGGCTCCTGGAAATCCTGCAGTCCCTCACGATCCCCATCGTGCTGGCGACCCATGATCTCGACTTCGCCCGGGCAGCGGCTGATCAGGTCTGGCTATTGCGCGCTGGCACCCTGATAGCCACTGGTCCTGCCGACCTGCTGTCGGATGTCGCGCTCCTCGAGGACGTGGGATTGCAGGAGCCGGACGATGGCTGACTGGACCGCCACCCTCCTGACTCCCGCACCGGCGACCGGCTGGTATGGCCGGTGCAGTGCCGCAGCCCGCCTCTGGACCGGCCTGCTCCTGGCGCTGCTGGTGCTCCTGATCGATCAGGTCCTGCTGCTGCTCCTGCTCGCGCTGGTGGTGGTGGGGCTCTCCCTGACAGTGCGATTGAGGCCGCTGCAGCGACGCGCTTTCTTCGGAGCCATTCTCCTTTTGCTCTGGGGAGTCATGGTATCCCAGGGGCTGTTTTATCAGCGTGTCCCCAGGGAAGCGCTGATCACGCTGATTCCCCCAGGCGACATCGCCGGCCTGCCCTTCGATGGGCTGCGCATCTATCGCGAGGGGCTGCTGTATGGCCTCAGTCAGAGTCTCCGCTTCGTGGTGCTGGTGGGGTATAGCCTGCTGGTGACCTTCACGACTCCCCTGCATGAACTGCTCGGAGGGCTGCGGTCACTGGGGATTCCCGGATCCCTTGCGCTGATGACGCTGATCGCGCTTCGGAGTTTGCCGACCCTGGCGCGGGAGGTCCTCGAAGTCCAGCGAGCCATGCGCCTGCGCCGACTCACGGTGTGGCGTTTGGGACTGGCCGGGATGTTGCGCCCGCTTCTCGACCGGACGCTCTGGCGTGCTACAACGCTGGCGGCAAGCTTGCAGCTACGGGGCATTGACCCCATCGCGCCGGACCTGGGACCGATCCCGCGCATGTCTTTGCATGAACGATCTGGCCTGCTGCTACTGGGCGCGGTGGTGCTAGTCGCGTTGTGCGCCAGGGTGCTCCTGCTGCTCTATTGGCGGGGGTGGTGGTATGCCCCTGACTGGACCGGTCTCTATGCTTTCGCCAGCTGGCTCGCGTCCCCTATTCGCCTGTGAGATGTTGCGTTCGATCAGGATCGATTCAGCTACGCCTAAATGCTGGCCGGTATACTGACCTGTCGCTCACTGACGTTCCCCCCAGGTGACCACATGCGCCGTCCGCTCCTCCACGCTTTCTGCTGCCTCCTGCTGACTTCGGTGGTGGCCTGTGCCCAGGCCAGCTCGCCCTTGCCAGAGAACTCGCGCGAAACCGCGACTCCACCTGTATCGACCCCGGTCGCTCAGGGTGTGCTCGGGATGTACCAGCTCTCGATTGCCCAGTCCGCAGGGACACCGGAAGTCTCATTGACCCCCTTGCGCGACTCGCAGGCGGTCGGCGACAGCTACCTGCTCGATGCCTCCGCCTATTTTTCCGGAGCGCTCTGCGGCGACTGTGTCCGGCTCTCGGGGATTCGGCTGGTCGATACCACAACCCTCGACCTCGACTTCACTCTCCGCCATCCCTTCCCGCTCCCTGCCGCTTCTCCCGCACCGAAGGATCGACTGGACCTGCACATCTTTGATGTCACAGGCATTCTGGTCAGCGCCGAACCGGGAGGACCGTTCTTCCCCGCCAGCCAGACTCGCATCGCGCCGGTCCGGCTCCTCAATCCGCACGGCTACACAGGCGTACTCGACCCCTGGCTGGATCGCATCTTCCCGACTCCCCAGGCCGATGCCCACCCATACCGTGTCTTTGCCATCGATGAGACGGCCGGCAACTTCGCTGCCGGGCATCCCACCGGCTTCGCGGACCTGGCCGCCCCCCGGGGCTTCAATGTCTTCGCGCAAGGGAGTGCTGCAACACAGACCTATCGACTGCGGATGCCCCCCGCCGGAACCTCGCTCAGCTTCAAACAGGATGCCCTGCTGGTCATCAGCGCCAGTTGGGGTCAGGGCGCTGGCAGTAAGCCAGAGCGGATGTCGCCAGTGTACCGGGCGCCGGAGTTCACCCAGAAAGCCCCCTGGAGCGTCACCGCGAACGTCACGGCGAACACACTCACCGGTGGCCAGGCCTCGTCCAGTGCAACCATTGGCGTCACGATCCGCGACTGGCAGTGGGAGGTACCCCTGGCCCCCACCTGGCCCGACCCGGACAGCCGGGGCACCATCAGGACCAGCAGCAATCCGGTGCAGGTGCTGTTGGAGGTGCCGGGGGTCACGAATGGCGCGGTCTCGGTTGATCCCACCACGTTCCCGGGAATCGGCCACACCCGGACAGGCCAAATCGACATCATGAATGCGTTGTCCGCAGCTGAGGGGACCTACATCGGTCTCGTGCAGGTCATCGACAGTCACGACAACGCCCTTGGCATCGCCCAGGATGATCCGATACCCGGCTTCCTCGGGCAGCTGCGGACGGCTGCGGTCTTTACAGTGACAGTAGCCCCTGGTGGTGGTCCTGGTCCCTTTGGCAGCGCGGTGCTGATCAGTGATCGTGATCTGAACGATATCGCCGGCCTCTTCAACACCAACATGCCCGAACTCGTCACCGATGGGAGCGATCTGTACCTTGGCTATCAGGGACCGGCAGATGAAGCGGTGGTGGCCCGCAGCACCAACTTCGGCAGCAGCTGGACCAATGTCGAGGTCTATCAGGGCGCTCCGGGAGCGTTCCTGGACCCCAGCATCGGCTGCGTCGCCAACAGCGATGATCTGCAGGTGGTGCTCGCCGCGCCGGATGACACCGGCACATACAGCAGCCGCTCGCTGAACAATGGCAGCTCCTGGAGTCCTTTGCTCAAGGTGCATGATGATCTGGGATCGCCCGACGACTCCCAGGCGATCACGAGCGGTACTGGCGCACCGGTCGCCATCTTCGGGACGATTCGGGAATCGGGCGGGACGCTTGAATTCGTGCTCGGCAGCGCGGTCTTCAACGGCACCCTCTGGTCCGAGCGCTCCCTCGTCACCGAGGCCCGTCCCGGCACCGGTCCGGGGCTGATCCGCATCGATGAGTCCCCCATGATTTACCGACTCTCCGATAACTCCCTGGTCTGCCTTTTCAGTTCCAACGAGCGGCCCATTGCCTCGCTGGGTGACGACACCATCAGCGAGCCTGTGGCTGCCAGAAGTCTCAATGAGGGCGTGAGCTGGCAGGACTGGACTTATGTCCGGCCCCTGGATGGCACCCGGACCATCGAGACCCTCGCCAGTGCGCGACAGGGCGACACGCTCTACTTCGTGGAAGTCGCAGAAGACGGAACCCCGTCACTCCGCCGGAGCACCAATGGCGGACTGGCCTGGCAAAGTCGCCCGCTCCCCACAGAACTGACGAGTGTCGAGAATGGCATCTGCGAGATCGCGGCGGGCCCGGATCAGACGCTGGCGCTCATCTGGGCGTCGGGTGGCGGGGGGAACGCGACACTGCTCTGCAGTCTCTCAGACAATGGCGGAGATACCTGGGGGACAGTCCTTCCGTGTGAGGATGATCCGGGGAATCTCTATACAGTCTACGCGGCCTCCGCAGTCTTTACGACCAACGGACGCCTGCATATTGCCTTCACGAGCAATCGACGCCCTGGAGGGCAGATTGGCTGGTACAGCGTCAGTCAGCAGCCTTAGTGCGGCGACTGCCCCAGAACCGCAAAGACCCGATGCGGAATCTGCAGGATATCGCCGGGAAAATCAGTTGCCAGCATCGCGGCATGTTCGGCATCGAATGCCTCCACTGCAGCGGGTGGCAGACTCGCACCGATGCCGGCACTGGCCCGGATGCGTCCCCTCCAGGCTTCGGGGGTGTACTCCACAGGTACATCAAACGAAAAGCTTTCGAGATTGATGAATCCACCCTGTGCCAGGTCCGCCAGTTCCCCAGCATGGAGGCCGGTCCCACCACCCAGCTGCCATGCCGGATTGTGCTGCTGAATGAGTTGCTCGGTGCACCAGGCGATGTTGCCCGGCAGGGGAATCCAGTCGAAGTGCGCCACGACCAGCCAGCCCCCCGGCATCAGGAGTCGTCGGGCTTCCGCAGCGACCGCTGGCGCATCAAACCAGTGCCAGCATTGTCCGGCGCTGACAACGTGGCTGCCATGCGCCGGCAGTCCAGTATTTTCCGCCGTGGATGTGACCCACGAGATCCGCAGCCCTTCTTCCCTCGCTAACCGGCTTGCCTCTTCAATCATGGCATCGTCCTTGTCCACACCAAGGACATTGCACCCCCGTCGCGCAAATCCCTGCGCGAGGGTCCCGGTGCCAGTCCCCAGGTCGATCACCGTCTGCCCCGGGCGCCCAATGCCCCAGCCCTGCAGACGATCAAAAAGGGCCGGGGGGAAGCCCTGGCGATGACGGGCGTAGTCGCCCGCTGCTTTGCCGAACTGGACAGTGGCCGGATCCATAGCTGGCTGATATAGTACCGAGTCTGCCTTGCGGCAGCCTGCCTCATCCGGAGGGGTGGCAGAGTGGTCGAATGCGTCCGACTCGAAATCGGATATTGCTCCAAAAGGGCAATCGGGGGTTCGAATCCCCCCCCCTCCGCCAGACGCTCCCATAGTTCAACGGATAGAACGGGGGTTTCCTAAACCCTAAATGGAGGTTCGATTCCTCCTGGGGGCGCGTTTTGGCGTCCCACTCTGCTTTGCGATTTAGTGACCGTACGCTGTCAGCTGATAGATGCCCGACTCCACTGGTCCGATCCGCCAGAGCGCTCCGACTGGAATCCAGACATCCGCCGGTTCCGGACGAGCAGACAGCTTCCAGCTCAGATGGAGCAGACTCCCGGCGGGCGCTGCCTCTACCGCTGCTGCAACCATTGGGTCGAGGTAGAGGAGGTCCGGTCGCATAGCTGGCGACGTATAGCCGAAATCAGCCCCGTGCTGCGCCGATGGAGGCACCACCTCGCCCTGATAGACCGGTCGATCCACGAACGCCCGGGCATAGTCCACGGAGGTAATGTCATATCCCGGCTCGCCAAACACCAGCCAGCCCTCGGGGAGAGCCTGCAATTGCGGGACAGCGTGGAGCCAGCGATTCGCCTCCGGATATCGCCAGATGACATAGCCGTTGGCGTAGTTGTTGAGGACTGTAAAGAGCAAGATGCCACAGAGTCCTGCCGCACCCAGGCGACTGGATTTGAGGTGACTGGTGGCGACCAGCGGCTGCATCAGCACCCACAACAGCGGCAGCAGATAGTAGAGACGAAACCAGCCATCCTGCGGACGATACTGCGTATGAAACAGGACAAACGGCAGCGCCCAGACGAGTGCCAGTCTCCAGTGCTGCCGGGCTGCTCCCGTCTGACGACTGTGCCACCAGATGCTGCAGCACAACCCGATGCCGAGGAGCCCCAGCAGTCCCCCTGTGATTTGCGGGAGTCGCGGGTTGATCTCAACCCACCACCACGATGCCAGCGGCGCAACACCGCCGACATACTCCAGATTCCCCTGCAACACCGCCGGACTCTCATAGGGCATCGCCCAGAACAGTTGCCGATGGCTACCGACTATGAGCGACCACCAGTACATCACGGCTCTCTCATCTGATGGGAGCGTACCCCACCACCAGTTCTCGGGATTGTGTCCATAGTGTGTGAGCCACGTCAGATACGACGCCGGATCCAGGCTCCCCTGGGCGATCCATCCACCCAGCAGATAGCAGCCGATGATCGGTCTGAGGAGCCAGCCAGTGATGGTCGTCCAGCTCGCTTGATCCGCCTCCTCTCGGGGACTGCTGTAGGCCGCCCACAAAATCGCCGGTAAGGCCAGAATCGCAATCTGATGCCAGAGGAGCGCGAGGGTGTACCACCAGGCCGCGCGACGCAGGCTGGCATGGGTCATCCCCGACGTGGGCCACTGCAGCAGTTCCCGCCAGGTCAGGGTCAGGCAACAGAGGGTGAGGGCATACAACGTAGGAGTCACGCTCAACAGCCAGAGGTACCACGCGCTTCCCAGCCAGAGCAGCAGCAACGCGACCCACCCGCTGCCCCATCCCAGCTGGCGCAGGGCACTTCCCACTGTCCCAAGCGTTAACAGGGTCGCCCCGACACTGATGGGCCGCATGACAGCGAGCGGCGTGAAATCAAAGCCCCAATGTTGCAGCGCGGTCCAGAGGAGCCAGATCAGCGGGGGGAATCCGAGGTGATGCGGATGCAGCCGGTCACTCCAGGACCCCGACTGAATCAGCGCGGTGTAGTAGATCGTGTCGTGGTAGTAAAAGGAGAGCCGCGGCAGCAGGTATGCCATCAGCAATCCCAGTGCGGCGACCAGCAACCAGACCGAGTCCGGCCGTCGCGCTACAGATGGGGGCTCGGCAGGTTGGGCAACCATGCGTGCCACGGGAGTGTAGACAATCCCCTACTGACGCATCCGCTCCGCGAGCTTCAGCCCATTCCCGGCCACCTGATCCAGACTGATCCCGCCATCGAAATTCCCGACCAGATGGAGTCCCTGTTGCTGTTGGAGTCTCTGACGTACCCCTTCCATCCGGACACCATGTCCGGGCACATACTGGGGTATCGCCTGCCGCCACCGGACAATCCGCTGCCAGGTGGGCCCCGTGCGGACTCCCAGGATCTGCGAAAGCGCTTCGTGGACCTGCCTCACCAGCGCGGCATCATCAAGCTCCAGTGCACCGGGGTTCGTGAAGCCGCCGATAAAGCAGGTCAGCAGCGTATGACCCGCAGGCGCGCGCTCAGGAAACAGGCTGGAGAGAAACAGTGCACCCAGTAACGGAATCCCCTGATTTCGCGGGATCAAAACACCGAATCCTGATGGGATCTGGGCAAAGGCCGCATCGGGATACCCCAGATGCACGCCGGCAATCGGGGCGTAGGGAATCTCCCGCAATAGCCCTGAAAGTTTTGGGTCCAGCGCATCGATAAGCTTCGCTGAAACCACTGCCGGAGTCGCCATGACGACCTCCGATGCCCGCCAGGACTCCCCTCCTGCCACGACCTCCCACCCCCCATCCCTGGGAGAAAGACCCTCTACTGGTGTCTGGCAGTGCAGCCGATCCCCCAGCAACTCCGCGAGCCGTTGCGGCAATCGCTGCAGCCCGGTCCGGAACGACAGCAGTCCCTTCGGCGGTGCGGGCTCGCCCGCCCGCTTCGCCTGCTTGCGGGCTGCCATCGCCCCCCGCATCAGGGAGCCCGCCGACGACTCAAACTCCACCAGCGCTGGAAACGCCGAAGCGACCTCCAGCTGTCGCGCCTCACCGGCATAGATGCCCGATATGAAGGGGTCCACCAGGTAGGCGACCGCTTCCGGACCGAGGCGACGCTCCATGAACGCCGCCACCGACTCCTCTGCATCCCGGCGGGACGGTCGGGGTTGCCAGGGCTCCTGCACCATCCGCCACTTGCCAGGCCCACTCAACGCCGTCGTGGTCAGCAGTCCCGGCGGAGCTGAAGGGAGCCTGCAGAGCTTCCCCTCCCGGAAGATGTATCGATTTTTCGCCGCAGCAGAGGAGTAGAGCACTTCCTGCCGCAGCCCTATGGCATCGATCAGGTACTGCAGGTTTTTGCCGGAAGCCTGGACCGTGTTCGGGCCATGCTCAATCTGATAGCCATCGACACGTTCGGACCGCACAACTCCTCCCTCAGCCTCTCCGGCCTCCAGGACCAGGACTTCCCGTCCCTGCTGCTGAAGTGCAATTGCGGTCGCGAGTCCCGCCATGCCTGCCCCGATGATGATGACCGGCAGCGTCATTCGTCAGCCTTTACCTGCGACACCAGTTGCTGCGGACCAGAGCGCTTCCGGACATCCGGCCACCAGGGAGCGGTGACACGCAGCGACTCCGGGCGAAACGTAGTTCCCCGTCTTCTCGCTTCCAGATACTGCGGGTACCCGACAAGCTGCGAAACTGGTCGACGGCGTCCGGGGAGCGTGCACGCCACCGGCACCGGTCCGGGCTTGCGGAGGCGCTTCAGCACCATCCCTGCCAGTTCCGCACAGAACTCCGGGTCGGCATTGACGCAGGGCACGGTGGCGAAAGCGCTGATGCCGCATTCCGACGCCAGCTCCCGATACTGGTGATCGATCTCCTCCAGGGACTCCAGATTGTCCGCGACGAAGCTGATCGGTACGGCGATGATCCCCTCGACTCCTTCATCCGACCACCGGGGAATGGCCTCATCGGTATAGGGCTTCAGCCATTCCACGGGACCCACCCGCGACTGAAAAGTCACTTCCCAGCGTCCGACATACCCCACCTCCCGTACCAGTGCGGCCGCAGTCGCCCTGATTTGCCGCGGGTATGGGTCTCCCTGATCTACGAAGCTTTGCGGCAGCCCATGCGCTGAGAACATCAGCACCCGGTTGCCGGTCAGACGGGCGTCATCCCATTCCTGCAGTGACTGCCGCAGCCGGTCGCCGAACGTGCGAATGAACCCAGGATAGGTCGGGAATTGCGGGAGCGTGTCCCAGGGCATCGATGGCGCGAGGGTCGCCATCACCTGCCGCATGGCGTTGATGGTGCTGCCGACAGTCGAGATCGAGTAATGCGGGTACATCGGTGCCAACAGAATTCGGTCCACGCCCTGGGACAGCAGCTCTCTGACACCCTCTGCCAGGGTCGGCAGCCCATAACGCATCCCGATGCTCACCGGTACAGCGACCCCTGCAGCCTCCAGCTCCCGGCGCACCAGTTCCGACTGTTCCTGCGTAATGGGGACCAGCGGCGAGGACCCACCCAGGGTCGCATAGGCCCGGGCGACCTTGGGGGTACGAAAGTAGACGATGATTTCAGCCAGTGCTCGCTGCCCCAGCGGACCCAACGGCGTATCGAAGATGTCAGGGTCCGTAAAGAGATCCCGCAGAACGAGGGGGATTTCCTCCAGCGACCGGGGGCCGCCGAAATTCGCGATGAGCACGCCAGGCTGGCCGGGGATGTCGCGTGTCATGACTCACAACGTCCGGGAGAACTGACGCTCCCGCCCCTGTCGTGGCAGATACGCATCGAAGACCATGCAGATGTTGCGAACGAAGAAGCGTCCGATGGGCGTCACTTCCAGTCTCCCGGGTGCCAGTGTCAGCAATCCATCCGCGATGAGCGGCTGCAGGTCCGCGAGCTCCGGCGCGAAATGCCCGGCGAAATCGATGCCCCACCGCAATTCAAACGCGGGGATGTCCAGGACAAAGTTGCAGGTCAGATCGAGGATCAGTTCCCGGCGCAGTTCATCTTCCCGGGTGAGTCGATACCCCCGATGGACCGGCAAGGCACCCTGCTCGATCGCGTGGTAGTAGTCCGGAAGCTTCTTGACGTTTTGCGCGTAGGTGGTTCCCAGGTCGCTGATAGCGGACACCCCATGCGCCAGCACATCGGTCCCCCGCTGGGTGGTATAGCCCATGAAGTTGCGGTGCAGGCTCTGCTCCTGCTGCGCCAGGACCAGTTCATCCTCTGGCAGGGCAAAATGGTCGAATCCGATGGCGACATACCCCGCGGACCGCAGGGCTTCCCAGGCGTGAAGAAAGAGCTCGAATTTGGCGGGCCCTTCCAGCCGCGGCAGTTCGCCGAAGCGTCGCTGCGCCGGACTCTTCCAGGGGACATGGGCATAGCTGTAGAGCGCAATACGACTCGGTCGCAGGTGCAGCACGGTCTGGAGTGTGTCGGCAAACGTCCCGATCGTCTGCTGCGGGAGGCCGTAGATCAGATCCAGATTGATCGCCTCCTGCCCCCGCTCTCTCAGAGACTGGATGGTCCATTCGGTCTGTTCCCGGGACTGGTGCCGGTTGATCACTTCCTGCACTGTCGGATCAAAATCCTGCACGCCCAGCGAGTACCGGTTGAACCCTGCTGCGTGCAACATGTCGAGGTGACTCGCGGTGACGGTCCGGGGGTCGAGTTCCACCGCCAGTTCTGCTCCCGGAGCAAAGCGATAGTGCGACTGGAACGCGGACATCAGCTCAGATAGCTGCGGCGGTGTCAGGTAATTCGGTGTCCCACCTCCCAGATGAAACTGTGCCACTGGACGCTCAGTCTCCACCCGTGCAGCCATCAGTTCGATTTCTTTCAGCAGCGCTTCTAGATACGGCGCGACCAGTCCCTTGTCCTCGGTGATGATGGTGTTACAGCCGCAAAAGTGACAGCGGGTCAGGCAGAAGGGCAGATGCGTGTAGAGCGAGAGCGGGTCGGTCGCCGTGCGCATCTCGCGGTTCGCCGCCAGCGATGCTTCCCAGTCTGTCCAGCCGAAGGCTTCCGAAAAGCGGGGTGCTGTGGGGTACGACGTGTACCGGGGGCCGCTGGTGTCGAGCTTCTCCAGCAGCGGCAGCAGGGTGGCGAAGTCCGGGGTGACAGCACTGCTCATGCGCGTTGCACCCCTGCCGGCGCACTGGTCCGGAGTTGTTGCACGGCCTGCACGAACGCCTGCGCTCCTTCAACTGGGGTGTCGCGCAGAATCCCATGCCCAAGATTGAAGATGTGTCCCGGCGCGCCACCCATCCCTTCATGGAGGTCCTGCACGGCGCGCTGAATTTCCTCAGCGGGTCCATAAAGCAGGGCAGGATCCAGGTTTCCCTGCAGCGCTGGCGCAGGCCCGAGGCTCAGTCGGAGCGCTGCGAGGTCCTGACCGTAGTCGATGCCATACACATCAGCCCCCACTGGCAGTGTCTCGGCCCAGTACCCCCCGATGCCGCGCGGGAAATAGACCAACGGAGCCCCGGTGCGTCCCCGAAGTTCCTGGATCATCTCCTGCATGACCGGGACAACAAACGCGCGGAAGTCTGCCGGCGGTAGCTCCCCGGCCCAGGTGTCGAAGAGCATCAGGACATTCGCCCCAGCCTCCGCCTGCATCGCCAGGTACGGCACCATCGCCTCAGCAAGACGCTGCAACAGGGCCCGGAACAACGCCGGCTCCTGGTGGCGCATCCGACGCAATGTACGGTGTTCTTTCCCCCCCTCGCCCTCCACGAGGTATGTCGCGAGCGTGAACGGCGCGCCGCAGAATCCGATGAGCCCGACCTCCTCGCCGATCCGGGTACGGATCGCCTGATGCGCCTCGCCCACAAATCCCATCGCAGTCGCCAGATCCACCGATGCCAGTGCCGCCAGGTCTGCACTGGTTCTCACAGGATTCAGAATGCGCGGGCCACCATCGCCAATTCGCAACTCGATGCCCAGCGGCTCCAGTGGCGTGAGGATGTCCTGGAAGATGATGACCGCATCGACATCGAGGCGGTCCAGGGGCTGTACAGAGATGTCGCGGCACAGGACCGGCGTCTTGCAGCAGGTGAGGAATTCGTGCTCCGCCCGGAGGGCGCGATACTCGGGGAGGTAGCGTCCCGCCTGACGCATGAGCCAGACCGGCGGCCGGTCCACCGGTTGACATCTGGCGGCCGCCAGGAGTCGTTCGCGTTTGTTCATGGTGCCTCGTGCCTGCGTTCTCTCTGTCCGGACATACCGTGCCAGCCACGCAATGTCGGGTTGTCACCGGCCTGTCATACCGCCTATCCCTCGAACCGGTAGCCCCGCCCATAGACGCTGATGATGTATTGCGGCTGACTCCGGTCCGGTTCGAATTCCTTACGGAGTTTGACAATGAAGTTATCCACAGTCCGTTCCGTGGGCATGGCCTCCGGACCCCAGACCCGCTCGATCAGTTCCGCCCGATCGATAACCTCGCCCCGCCGCTCAATAAAGAGCCGCATGATCTCGAATTCCTTGCGTCCGAGGGTCTGACGTCCGCTGTTACCGATTGCTTCTTGGGAGCGCAAATCAACCGAGTATGGACCGAACTGGTAGACCCCGCCATGCGGCGCATAGGCCGGCTGCCGGGAGCGCTCGATCAGCCGGGCAACCCGCAGCTTGAGTTCCTGCAGCGCGAAGGGCTTCGTCAGGTAGTCATCGACCCCGGCGGAAAAGCCGGCTTCTTTGCTGGAAAGATCATCCTTGGCGGTCAGCATCAGAATCGGCACCCGATTCCCCACCGCCCGCAAACTCCTGGCAATCGAGAATCCGTCTTCACCGGGGAGCATGACATCCAGGATCACCAGGTCCGGCGCTGCGACAGCAATCTGCTCCACGGCCCCCTCTCCTGACCTGAGCCATTCCAGCCGGTAGCCCTCGCCAGTGAGATTGGCGTTGATCAGCTGGCCGATGAGGAACTCATCCTCTACAAGCGTGATGCGTCCTGCGCTCATCCCCTACCCCGCTGGAATGAGATCCCTGGTCGGGACCAGATCATCGAACGTCCCTCGCGGGAGCCGGAGGGTGATGGTAGTCCCCTGCTGGGGTCCGGGGGAGGCAGCCTGCACCCTGCCCCCCGCCATCGTCACCAGCTTCCGGACCAGATAGAGTCCCAGCCCGGTCCCTTCGCTGGTGCGGGTCAGCTCATCCCCGGCCCGCCAGAAGCGATCGAACACTCGCGGGACATCCGCAGCCTGAAGCCCAATCCCCTGGTCCGACAGACTGAGCACGGCTTCGGCTTCCTCACCGCGTAGCTCCACGCTGATCACTGGCACACCGGGCGAATACTTCAGCGCGTTGTCGAGCAGATTGTCGAGCACCAGTTGCAGGGCCCCCCGATCAAACCGGGCCACAATGGGATTGGGGCAGTCCAACGTCAGACTCCCTTCCCGGGCGGTCACATCCGCCTCCCGGGCCTTGGCCCAGATCCGGACTTCCCGCCCAAGCTCCAGCGGCTCCAGATGGAGCCTGAGACGCCGGGCATCGAGGGCGCTGGTCTGCAGCATGTTGGCGATGAGCCGCTCCAGTCGCTGAATCTGCACCAGTCCCGCTTCCAGCATCGGGGCCGGATCCCCCAGCGCGGCAGGTTGGTCCTTCAGCGTCTCCAGTAGCAGGCGCAGCGAAGCGAGCGGGGACTTCAGTTCATGGGTCGCGGCCTGCAGGAAATTGGTCATCTCCCAGTTCAGCCGTAGAGCCTTGCTCTGACTCGCCGCCACGGCACCCAGCGAAATGATGACCAGCGCCAGCAGCAGCGACCCCTCTCCCAGGATCATGACCCGGCGTCGCTCGTACGACGCATGAATCGCCGTTTCCGCCGAGGGGGAGAGCACCACCACCTCATGGGGGCTTCCGGGAAGGATGACCTGAAACGCGTGCTCACTGGCTGACGCCTCAGCCTTCGGGATCCGCTCCAGCCCTGGGGGGAGCGGTCCGGGGTCCGCCGCCAGCGCCCACTCCAGCGCTTCGACCTGGGCTGCATGAATGGCGCCCTGCTCCAAATCGTTGACCCGCCGCAGGAAGAACACGCCCCACCACACCACCAGGATGGCCAGCATCAGGCTGGACAGCAGGAAAAAGAGGAGAGCCGGTTGACGCCAGGCGGTGCGCATTGTCCGGGGGAGTGTACCGGCCCCGCTATGCCCTCGCGAAAAAGTCGTGCAGGACGTTCAGCAATCGCTCCACATCTGCTGGTGTGTGGGCGGTCGAGAGGAACCCGACCTCATACCCGCTCGGGGCCCAATAGATACCAGACTCCAGCAGGTGGCGATGCAAGGCGGCATACGCCGGCATCGCTTCGGCGGAGATGTCAGCGGCCTGACGGATGCTCACTTGGGGGACCCCATAGCCCCAAAAGACCGACCCCAGCCGGAAGAAAGTCCAGGGCCATGACGTGTCCACGCCCGCTTCAAGGGCAGCCCCCAGCGACTCCAACTGATCGTAGATCCCCTCGGTTTGCAGCACCCGGAGCGTCGCCAGTCCGGCAGCCATCGCGACCGGATTCCCACTCAGGGTCCCAGCCTGATAGACCGGCCCCAGAGGGGCCAGATGCTCCATCACCTCGCGCCGACCCACCACCGCCCCTACCGGCATCCCGCCGCCGATGATTTTCCCGAGGGTCACCAGATCGGCTCCGATGCAGTTGGTGAGTCCGCCCCAGCCATAGCGGAAGCCCGAGATCACTTCGTCGAGGATCAACAGTGCGCCATGCTCAGCACAGAGGCGCTGCAACGTTCCGGTGAAGGTGTCATCCAGCAGGATCAGCCCGTTATTCGCCGGCAAGGGTTCGATGATAGCGGCTGCCAGTTCGCTACCAAAGGACGCAAAGACCGCTTCCAGGGCCGGGATGTCATTCAGCGGCGCGACCAGGGTCTCTGCGGCGAATCCTTCGGGGACTCCAGCGGAGCCGGGGAGTCCCTGGGTCACCACCCCGCTGCCAGCCTGTACCAGCAGATGATCAACGTGGCCGTGGTAGCACCCGGCAAACTTCAGGACTTTCGGCCGTCCGGTTGCCCCCCGGGCCAGACGAATGGCGGTCATCACTGCTTCGGTCCCACTGGAAACAAACCGGACCTGCTCGAATCCAGGAAACGCACTGACAATCAGTTCCGCCAGTTCGACATCAGCAGGGGTCGGCGTACCGAAAGAGAGTCCCTTCGCCGCAGCTTCCTGCACAGCGCTGACGACTGCCGGATGCGCGTGACCAAGGATCAGCGGACCCCAGGAGTGGCAGTAATCGGTGTACGCATTGCCATCCGCGTCCCAGATCTGCGCGCCTGCCCCCCGGGTCATGAAGAGCGGCGTCCCTCCCACATGGCGAAACGCCCGGACCGGCGAATGCACGCCGCCAGGGATTACCTGTTGCGCACGCTCAAAGAGTGCTGCGGACTGGCTGATCACGGTCGACTGCGACATCTGCGGAGACCCTCCGGGGGCGCGATCTGCTGCCGGAACGCTAGAGGACCTGAGCCTGGAGCAGTTCCCGGGCGTGATAGGTGATGAGGATACCGGCACCGGCACGGACCATCCCGGTCAGATTCTCCAGCGCGAGCGACACCACTTCGCCGAGGCCCGCCTGCGCCATCAGATGCACCATGGCGTATTCGCCAGAGACGTTGTACGCCGCCACCGGGAGGTCAGTCCGGGAGCGCACGTCCGCAATGACATCGAGGTAAGCCAGCGCTGGCTTCACCATGAGGATGTCCGCCCCCTCGGATTCATCAAGGGCAGCTTCCAGACGCCCCTGCCGTCCGTTGCGTGGATCAAGCTGGTAACTGCGCCGATCCCCGAAACCGGGAGCCGAGCCCGCCGCTTCCCGGAAGGGACCGTAGTACGCGCTCGCGAACTTGACGGCGTAGCTCATGATCGGAACATGGCTCAGCCCTGCGCTATCGAGCAGCAGACGTATCGCCCCCACCCGGCCATCCATCATGTCTGAGGGGGCGACGACATCCGCTCCGGCTTCGGCATGTGTCAGCGCGACCCGCGCCAGCTGCATCGCGGACACATCATTCTGAATCCGGCCAGTCGCCGCATCCGGAAAGCCGCAATGCCCGTGGGTCAGATACGCGCACTGGCAGACATCGGTCATCACCAGCAGGTCCGCTCCGAATTCCTGCTTTAGCGCCCGGACCGCCTGAGGCACGATGCCTCCGGGGTCTGCCGCGATGTCGCCGCTTTCATCTTTACCGGCCGGAAGCCCGAAGAGCAGGACCGAACGTATTCCCAACGCGAGGTCCGCAGCACACTGCTCTACCAGACCCGGAATAGTCACACGACTCAGCCCCGGCAATGCCTGAATTGGGCCAGCCGCCGCTGGGCCTTCCACGACAAAGTGCGGCATCACCAGCTGCGAACGATGCAGTCGGGTCTCCGCGACCAGTTCCCGCATGAGAGGATTTTCGCGCAGGCGTCGCGGACGAAACATCCCCGCCGGCACAAACAGAGGCTCGTCTGGTGAGTCCATCTCGCGCTCCTTAGCGGGCGTACTCCATGAACTTGGTGAGGGCCTTCACCAGCCCCGACGGGGTCGGATCATCAGCCATCACGATCGGCTTCAGTTCCCGATCCTCGCAGGCATCGCGGGTCGTCGGACCAATAGCCAGGGCCGTCCACCCCGGACGCCAGGGATTCACTGCCAGAAAGCTCTCGACTGTGCTGGGGCTGCTGAATGTAATGACATCCACTTTCGGAAAGTCGGGCAGGGGAGGATGCGCGACCGACAGCGTTCGGTACGGCCGGACGAGATCCACCTCCATCCCCTCTTCCATCAGGGCTTCCGGCAGATCGTCCCGTCCTTCATCAGCCCGGATATACAGCACCCGGCAACCGGGATTCAACAGTTCCCGATCATCCAGAAAGTCCAGCAGGCTGTCGGTATTCCCCCGTCGCGGATGTCCCGCCACTTTCCAGCCCGCTTCTTCCACACTCTCGGTCGTCGCCTGCCCCATCGTGACGACCACCGCCGGACGCGGTCCGGCCAGGTGCATCCCCCAGCCTGCCGCATCACAGAGATGCTCGACTGCTGCGGGCGACGTAAAGAGGGCGAGGTCATAGTCCCCGGAGGAGGCAATCGCGGCCTGCTCTTCTGTGTCAAGCGTCCGTGTGATCGTCAGGATGGCGGGCTGGACCCATACGGAAGCTCCAGCGATGAGCAACGCACGGGTGAGCTGCTGCCCCCGTCCTCGCGGACGAGTGTTCAGCACGGTGAGCCCCGACAACGGACCTTCTGCCGGCAGGCCATCATTCAGGGGTGAGAGGTCGTGCAGGGCAGAGCGCAACAGATACGCCGCATCGGAGCCGACCACCCGGGTCCGGATGTGATGACTGCCACTGGGCGTGAAGTAAATCGCTTCCAGCTGGTCGCTGCCATCGGATAAGCGGGTTACCAGCGCTCCTAGTGGCGCGTTGCAGCCTCCCCCCAGCTGGTGCAGCAATTCGCGCTCGATGCCGACCTGCACCCCGAGCAGGGGATCATGGATCGACTGTAAGTGCCCCTGCGTCGTGGTGTCATTGTCCCGGCACTCGATGCCAAGCGCTCCCTGTCCCGGAGCCGGCAGCATTTCCTGCAGGGTGAGATCGCGACGCACCAGTGATCCCAGATCAATCTGCTCTCCCAGTCGGTCGAGGGCCGCCTGTGCCACCACCAGCGCACCGACCGTTCCCGCCTGGACTTTCGCGATGCGGGTCGGGATGTTCCCCCGCATCACCGTAAAGGCCAGGTCCCGCTGGAGGGCCAGCAACTGAAACTGCCGTCGATTGGAAGAGGTACCGACCACCGTCCCGGGGGCCAGCCCAAGAGGCTGGTCCGGATCGGCGGCGTCAGGATGAATCAGCAGCACATCGGCGACCGCGGCCCGCTCCGGCACCGCGGCGAGCGCGAGCCCTGGCGCGAGGCGGGTCGGGAGATCCTTGAGGGAATGCACCGCCAGGTCCACCTGATCGGTCAGCAACGCCTGTTCGAGTTCCTTGGTAAAAAAACCGACCCCTGCCGTTTCAGTCAGGGGGATTTCCTGCTGTTCATCGCCGGTCGTGGAGATCAGGACCAGTTCCGCAGGGACTTCCAGTCGGGACTGCACCCGCTCCGCCTGCCAGCGCGCGAGGGCGCTGGCCCGTGTTCCGAGACGCATCATGGTGGTCAGGCATCCGCCAGCAGCGTGGCGCGCATGGGTTCAGGAAGCTGCTGCAGGGCCGGACCCAACTGACGCGCCAGCAATGCCAGCGCTCCAGGTGGCAGGTCGGCGAGATATGGTGCCAACTGTGCTTCCAGGTCGGCGGGTGGCAGTGTTTTACGCCCCCGCAGACTCTCCAGCACCGGCGCGACTGGCGCGAGCACCCAGCGCATCAGGAAGTCGTCGAGCCGCGCCCGCACGTACTCCTCTGCTTCCGCTGCTGCCGCCGCCCGTCCTGCCTTGTTGGCATCGACTGTCGCCTGCAGATCGTCCATATCATGCAACAGAACCCCAGGCAGCGTCCGGGCCAGGGGGTCGATGTTACGGGGGACGCCGAGGTCATAGACCTGCAGCGGTTGAAGTCGTCCCCAGGTCGCGGCGGCCAATGCAGCGGCATCGATCAGCGGACGGTCCACCGCCAGACAACTCACCAACGCGACCGCTCCGTGCATATGCTCGATGAAGTCCATCAGACGTCCGCCGGTGAACTGATGATCGGACGCGAGTTTCGACAGCGACGACTCGCTCCGGTTCAGGACCACCACCGAGGGGCCGGCCTTCTTCAGTGCGCGCAGGACCGCCTGGGCGATTTCCCCCGCCCCCAGCACCACGATGGTTCCCTTCCCGGAGACTCGTCGCAGTTCCTGTGCGACCAGCGAAGCGACTGACGCCGCCCGCTGCTGGATGCTCGTGTGGGTCCGCACCCCTTTGCCAACACTCAGGGCCTGCTGAAACACCTGATTCAACACTTTGTCAGTGGACTGCGACTGGCGCGCCTTTTCGTAAGCGGTCCGGACCTGCGCCAGAATTTCGGTGTCGCCCAGGACCAGACTGTCCAGCGACGATGCCACCCTGAACAGGTGGTGCAAGGCCTCGGTCCCCTCCCGCACACTCCATTCCAGGCCATCCGCATCGGCAGGGCTCAATGCTCCCAGCAGTAAGTCCTGAATCTGCTGCAGCGCAAGAGTCGCCTGGGGGCCGGAGACATAGAACTCGGTCCGGTTACAGGTCCCCAGATAGACCGCGCCAGTGATCAGCCCTTCGGCCCGGAGTCGATCACATAACGTCTCCCACGCCTCCTCCCGGAGGACCAGTCGTTCGCGGATCCGTACCGCCGCTTCACGATGGGTAATGCCCAGCATCGCGACAGGGAGTGTCGGAGCAGGCGCGTTGTGCCTCATTCCGGGGGAAGAGTAAAAATCATGAGGTCCCCAAATGTCACTCATCTGTCACATCGCTCCTCTGCTTTCCCAGACGTGACCTGTGACGCATTTGCGCGCCTTAACTGAGGGTTGTCAGCCCCGGCCCCTCTCTGGTACATTGCCCGTTCCACAGGCACGCGCGTCTGTAGCTCAGTGGATAGAGCACCAGCTTGCGGAGCTGGGTGTCGCAGGTTCGAGTCCTGCCAGACGCGCCACCTGCTCTCCCCGGACCTGCCAGTCCGCATTCGCCCCCTCGAGCCTCCCACCTGAATCACCCGTTCCGGGGACGTCCTTCGAGGACGCTCATCCGAACGTGGATCGCGTCGGAGACTGCTCACATGACCTCGCACCACCTGATCTGCCCCAACTGCGACTCGCGCCTGGAAGCCCGGGCCTGTAAACAACGGTGCCCCCGATGCGGATACTTCGACTCCTGCAGCGATTTTCCCTCGTACCATGCCGACGGGACTGATGGACAAATTTCCTTACCAATGTCTGTAAAAGTACTTGACACAGCCCTACAGGACCCGTATTCTCTTCCTCAGCAACCGAGGCATCGCATTCAGGAACGATCTGCGACCCTCGAGTTGCTCGAAGACTCTGTCCCGCTTTAAGCCTCGGGATCTCCCGCGCCCGATGCCTTGAAGCGGGACCCCTGACACACCTACCTTGAGTCTGCGCCTGCTCTCCCCCCTGGTTCGCCGGGGGGGAGGCTTTTTCACCCCAGTTCTGCCGCATTGGGCAGATCTGCAGCGGGTCAGTCCTGAGACCTGACAGATACTCCATGTTATGACTTATATCCAGCCTTCCCGGTCCCTGCTATGCTCAAGGTTGTTGCGCCTGCCTGCGTTACACGCCGGGCTCTCATCCGCACTCTCCGAGAGCCGGTCGCTGCCAGACTGATGTTCGCAGCCCCGTTCTGTGAGGGCTATGCAGGATGTCAGGTTTGGTATCCAACGTTAACAGTACGGCTTCAGCGGAGCCCACCTGATCCTGGCGTGCTGTGGGAGTCTTCCCGCAGTCATGGCACCGGTCCCACTTACAGCTATGGCGCACGAACTCTCCACGTCCCGCGAAAAAGCGCTCCTGGACCCCACCCGCCTCAAAATGGTGCTCCAGCTCTCCACCCCCCGGACCGTCAAGCAGGTCGCCGACCGCCTGGGCGTGTCCTATCGCCGCCTCTACCACCACATGCAGGTCCTGGAAGAAGCTGGCGTAGTGGAGCAGGTCAATGTCCCGCATCGACGCTCCGTGGCGGAGCGGTACTACAAGGTCCGGGAAGGCGAGCTACTGATCTCGCCGCAGCAGACCGGGACTTCCCTGAGCGAAACGCATCTCCTCGCCCAGCAGGTTGCCACCACTACTACGAATGAACTGACCACAGCACTTCAGTTGCAGCGACATTTCCAGCTGCGGGTTGCGCGATTCGAGGTTCACTGCGATCCGGCAGATCGCCACGATGTCCTGAAAAACATCGAACATATCCTGGCCGAAGCCGAAGAGCGGATACACGCGCTGGATCAGCCCGGTGGCGACAGCACCCTGGTCCTGTTTAATCTCGCCTTCGAGACGCCAGATTCCGAACCGGGTACCGCAGGATCCGACCACTAGTCACAAATCAGGGTGTGCTGCAGGCCGCTGCAGACTAGCTGTCCTGGCCGCTGGGCAGGACATCGCGCTGTGCTGGCGTGATTTCGTTCGGACTGTCAATGGTTCGGGACGTCTGTTGATCCCAGCCAGACTTCCCCTCAGGCAGGACCTCTGCTGGCGGTGTCTTCTCGCGAGTCATGTACCAGCCGACTCCCAGCACCACCACTACGAGCAGCACGAGTCCCACGAAGAACGAGGTCATGTTGACGGAACCCCGTACCCGGGGTTCAGCCAGCATCTCCGCCCCCATTTCCTTCTGCAGGGCGTTGCAGGTCGGGCAGAACTGGACCTTCCCCGGTACCACCGCGTCGCAATTCCAACAAAGACGCTGGGGCTGACTCATGACGATCCTCCCTGGCCGATGGCGCATCCTCCGGATGGTGGACCGGCCTGGTGGTGATGATAGCCAACCTCTCGGTAGTTCGACCTGATGTCTAATCAGCTATCTTGCCCGAATCACAACTTTCCCACCTGCGCGCCACCGACGCCTATACTTTTTCGAATGAAACGCCCGACGCCCCGCTGCTGGAGCCACTGGGTACTGAGCAGTCTGGTCTGCCTGGTCCTGCTGAGCCTGACCCCTCCGCTAGACGCCGCCCCATCAGCTTCCACGCTGCGACTCCTCTTTCTCCGCCAGGGCGACCTCTGGAGCGCTGCTCCCGATGGCTCCGATCAGCGCATCGCCCTCGCCACTGGCAGCACAATTCAGCGCTACGCCGTCGCGCCAGTGGGGAACCGGGTCGCGGTCGTCCGGCGACTGGGAGCCCTGGATGCGCTGGAGATTCATGATCTCGTCACGGGCGAAGCGTTTCTGGTCCGGGCGGCAGAGGGTTTCGTGGAGTCCCTGGCCTGGACCGGCGAGGCCATACCCCATCTCGGGTATTCCTACGCCCCGGATCGCCAGACCCCACTCCGAATCTTCATTACCCAGGGAGGTGCGGGTGTCCAGCGACTGAAGCTGGAAGCTGAGGAACGACTTCTGTACTTCTACCCGGCCCCGGATGGAATCGTCGCGGTGGTGAAGCACCCCGGCGGACTCCGATGGATGAAGTGCCGTCGCGATGCCACCGAAGAGGTCCGGGGATTTCCCGGCAAGTCCATCACAGCAATGCCGCTGGATCAGCGTCGCTGGCTCGCCAGCCTCTACGCCCCCGGGGTTGGACGCGCTCTGCAGCTCCTCGAGGCCCAGCCACGCGGCCTGCTGATGCGACAGGAGGCATCCTGGGAACGCGCCGAACTCCGCTTCAGCGACACCCCTGCGTTTAAGAGCCCCATTGGCGAGCCACTGAAGGTGGTGTTGCGGGCTGACTCCACCGACCCCGGGATCACGGACAGCCAGATTCTGATCTGGGACCTCGCACGGAAGCAGATCACCGGAGTTGTACTCCCCGGAGAGTTGCTGGTCGATGCCCCCATCGCCGAGGTCCAGGGGAAGCGGATCATCTTCTGCAGCCAGCATCGCGATGGCGCGGGCTATGGCACCCTGCCCGCCCTCTGGAGCCTCTCCTGGCATGGCGCAGACCGTGCACTCCTCGTGGCCAATGGTCAGTCACCCGCCTGGTGGAAGATGGAAGCCGCGCCCGAACTGCAAGCGCCAGGCATCGACATCACCCTCGATCTTCCCGAAGAACCTGTGATCGTGGACGACCCACCGGCAGACGCTGATGAAACAGCTACAGCGACGGCCGACGCAGGAGCAGCCGGCGCGAGTGATGTGGATGAAGAGGCCGGTCCGCCTGAATCGGAAGGTGAGAAAGACGGAGAGCTTGTGGAAGAGCCCACAGACGATGAAGCAGAGCCCGGGGATGAAGAAGCCGGGGAGGATCCAGAGACAGAAACGGACAGCGAGAAAGGTCCCGCGTCACGTAACTGACAGCTTCTACGCCATGGCTGTCCAGAGATTTGACCCGACCGAAAAGCTAGCGGGTGTTCACCGCTGATTTCGCCGCCAGCAGCTTCTGACGCAGCTTGGGGGTCGGCTGTTGTGACAGACCATAGTCGAACTCGTCCAGGGCATCGGCGGTCTGGTTTTTCCAGCCAAGGTAGAGCAGCCCCATGTAGTAGTGCGCCTCGGGAGCGAAGAGTCGCTTGAGCTTGATGGCGGTATCCAGGGAGTTGTAGGCCTGCAGCAGCTTGTCGTTGTCGCCTGCGAAGAGTTTGGTCTGCGACGCCCCGATGCAAACCCAGGCCCGGTACTGGTAGTCCCCTTTGGTCTTCTTCTGGGCTGCTTCCGACAGAACCAGCGAATCTTCGTACCGCTGCTGGGCGTAAGCCCGCCACGCGAGGTGCAGCTGGGCCGATCCCTTTTCTTCTTCAGAGGCTGCCTTTTCTTCCAGGATGCGTCGGCAGATTTCATCCACTGCTTCCCAGTCCTCGAGGTACTCGTAGATCCGGGCGGCATTCACGAGGCCTTTGACGTTCTGCTCGGGATTCGCTTTGTAGGCGCTCTCGAACGCTCTGGCGGCTCCCCGATCGCTCTTGAACTTCTCCATCGTCATACCCTGAGCGATGTAGAAAATACCGGGGTTGACCTGCTTGATGCCGAAGATCACCATCGGCAGGAGCAACAGCACGATGCTCAGGTTGATGATCTTCTTCATCGCAGCCTGATCGGCCGCGGCCTGCTGGACCTTGCTGGGCTTGGTCTTGTACTTCTTCTTAGGGGGCATGGCCATAACTGACCGTTCCTCCGGACCAGCTCCGCCGGCAGGCGGGCAAGCGATTTGATGCGCAGTTGGCGATTATACGAACCCTGCCCGCCTACTGGCTCGCTGGCAAGCGTAAAAAGGCGATGGCAAAGCCGACATAGCTCGCCATCAGGAGCAGGTACATGTGCTTCCAGCTGGGATGATTCTCTCCCCTCGAAAGCGCGGAGGGGTCCCGGAGAATGAGCCAGACGATGTATGCCCCCCAGAGAGCCAGCAGCGACAGAGGCAGCGTGGTCATCGGGAGGTACCCCCCGAGTGCCAGCACCGCGATCACCAGGTAGGGCAGGACAAAGCAGGGTGCGATCAGCAGGGCGCTCCGCTCGACCCCCAGCAGCACTGGCAGGGTCCGGGCACCGTATGCGGCGTCCCCTTCCATGTCGGCATAGTCTTTGGTCGTCGCCGCCCCCACTACGAAGAGGAACATCACCACGCCAACTAACCAGGGCTCCGGCTGCAGCACCGGCTCCGGACGAATCGCCAGCCAGCCCGCGACCGGCAGCAGAATCCCCCGCGGGATGGCCATCGCGATGTTGGCCACGATGCCATTGTTCTTAAAGCGGAACGGGGGTGCGCTGTAGAAAATCGACAGGAACGTCGCTACCGCCACGACCGCCAATGGTCCTGGCCCGACCCAGAGCGCAACTGCCCAGGCCTGGGCGTAGAACACCCAGGTAAACAACCACGCGGTCTGCATCGACAGACGTCCCGCAGGGAGCGGGCGACCCGGCTTGTTGATCCGGTCGATGTCAAGATCGTAGATCTGGTTGATGGCGTTGCTGCCGGCATTCATCAGCCCGCCCGCCAGGGCCAGCAGCAGGCCCTTGATCAGCACCAACGAGGCCGGCTCCTGCCCCAGCGAGCGACTCCAGCCCCAGGCCATGAGCGCGCCGCACAGGATCCCCACAAACGGCCCGAGCAGCGTGAATGGACGCGCCAGGTCGAGATAGTCCTGGAGCGTGGCACCCGGCGCGGGTGCTGATGCGGGGTCCGGGATCGTGGCCTCTGTTGCCATGGCTCCTGCGCTTAGGGGGGGAATGTCAGACCTGTGCGGAGTGCTGCTGCAGCCAGGGGAGGAGCCAGGCGCTCCAGGACTCCAGTCGCTCCTCAGCAGCTGCCAATTGCGGCAGGGTCCACCAGCCGCCGGTCATCTTATCAGTCTCGGCAATGGACACCGGCTGCTCCGCTGGCAGGTCCAGGACATAAGCGATGCCGCAATGGACCTGCCCGACCTCGGTGCTGTCATCCAGGATGACCCCGGCAGGACTGAGTCGGCCGCTCTCAAGGGCGAGCCCCACCTCCTCAAGCAGCTCGCGTGAGAGTCCCGGCCAGAATGGTGGTGACCCATCCTCGGGATTCAGATGTCCGCCGATCCCAACAGAAAGCCGTCCATGCAGTCGCGACTCGCCCTGCGTTGCCAGCCGGGTCACGGTGAAAATCTCTTCGCCACGTCGCAAACAGACGTACGGAATGATCTGCAGATGCGAGGGGTCACGCTCGGCTCTGGTGCGATCCAGGAAGTAGCCGGCATCATCCACGAGCTGCATCAGCGCTGGAGTCAACGGCGCGAGAGACTCCAGGGCGGTCACGCGCAGGGTGCTCAGGACCACCTGACGAGGCACCACCCAGACTTGTTCGTCAGTTTTTTGCACTTTCGCCTAATCTTCCTGAAAGCCGCTTGAAATCAGGCCTTGCGGGGGCACTGACGGCTGGATATAGTGCTGATGCGTAAGGTCCACGGTGGATGGGATTCTACCAGCCGACCTGCCCGCAGCCCGGATGTCGGCGCGGCGTATGCAGCAGCCCGCCGATGGCATCCAACGTAGTGCTGCGACCGGTACGCCGGCGGAACCTGACCGACAAGGGTGATCCTCGACCATGATCTACGTGACAGAAGAGGCCGTGGAGCGCGTCTCGCAGACCCTCACCGAGCACTCCTACGATCTGATGCAGCTCTTCAAGGAACTAAAGCAGGAAAATCCCCGCGTCGCGGAATACATCCTCTGTCAGTCGCAGAAGAGCAAGAATTCCCTGGAAGTCATCGGTACCGGTATCGTGGTCTACCTCCTGCTCAAAATGCAGCACGACATGGAAGTGACCCTCACGCCGGAAGAGGTCGGACGCTTCAGCGACTTCATCGCCAACCTCCGCCCGGAAGATTTCCTCGCCACCGACTAATACCAGCAGCGAACCTCCTTGATCAGAAGACACAACCCCCGCGGTCACGGGGGTTGGTGCTTTCTAGAACCGGCTGGGAACGGGCATCCTCTGCTCAGGCCAACTCCAGTCGACCCCGGACGAAGTCCTCGACCGCCCCGAGCGAAAAATCACCATGGAGTCGGTCGAGATTCTCCCGGCCATAGGCGTTCATCGGTTCCAGGGCACAGGTGTCGGAGTGAACGTCCACCAGTCGGATCCCCAGATGCGAGAGGACCGTGTCGATTTTGTGAATGGAGAGGGGCTCTTGAGGCGCTGCAGCGGAAGGCTGAGGTCGGGGGGTGGTAGGACTGACACTGACCGGTGACTCCTGAGGGAGTTGCCGGACAGCGCCATTGGAGGCATTAGGCTGCGGCGGTCCCTGGAAGCTCATGAGGGGTGGTTCCATCGCCATCCCCTGCTGCAGTTCTTTCACGGTCCGGACGAGCAAGGCAACCTTCGCTTCCAGGGTCTTCAGATGCCCTTCCAGTTCCTTGACTCGCAGATCCGTCTCGCTCCGCTGCTTCTCCAGCGCCTGGACTTTTTGCTCCAGTTTGCGAACCACCGGATGCTGACTGATGTTCCCTGTACTGCCAGCTTGCGACACCACATACTCCTTTGCTGACTCTGCCCTTGTCCTCCAAAGCGCGGCGTTGGAGGAGAGGCAATGCAGCGGTGTTGTCACGGCACTGAGTTCCGCCGCATGTGACGTCGAAAGCGGAAGACGTCGAAAGTTGAAGGCCGCGGCGGATCCTCGGATTGTACAAATCTTATGCAGCACATGCCGACTGGTGCCGTCGAATCGGTCACATTTTCGTACCGAAACTCCGCCTAGTCGTGGTCCGCAAAGCCTTCACCCTCGAGTGTCGAAGCGAAAACTCCAGCATCAGCGCACATTTCCGCATGATCAAAGGCCATCCGGGCCTCCTCCATCTGGCGGACCACCCGGGCATCGGCCGCGTCATCCCCCGACTGCAACTCGCCGGAGATCACCTCCGCCGTGTAGCAAATCGCGATCGTGTGGCGGTGCGGGTCCCGTTCGGGGTGCGAGTAGATCCCCACTAGTCTGTCCAGCCGGACCCGGAGTCCGGTCTCCTCTTCCGCTTCCCGGACCGCGGCCTGCTCTACGGTTTCCCCCTGATCGACGAACCCTCCCGGCAGTGCCCAGAACCCGGCGAAGGGCTCATGGCCTCGCTTGATCAGCACGATCCCTCCCTGATGCCTGATGATGATGTCGACACAGACTGCCCGACTATTGGCAGGGACTCGATTCAGGGGGGTGGACATGGCCCGGACTCTCCCACAGCTGACAGGACTCAGGTGATGCGACAGTGCCTTCGGTGCACCAAATGATAGAGTCGCACAAATGCAGCAGGATGCGCTCTGCCTCGCCCGATTACTCGACAGCGCGCGTCCCCTCCTGGCAGGGGCCATCATTCGGGATTGCCAGTCCGCCCCCGATGGTCGCGGCCTGATCGTCGCCCTGGCTAATGCCCAGGGTTGTCGCGGGATGCTCTTTTCCCTGAATGCGCGTCATTCCCGCTGGCATCTGCTGCAGGACCTCCCATCGCGGAACGCTGCGCTGGACACACATCTGGTGATGGTGGCGCGTCAAAAGCTGGCAGGTGGACATCTCCGGGAAATCGAACAGCCATCAGGGGAACGCCTGCTGAGCATCACAACGACACGTCGCGACTTCACCGGTGAAACTGAGGAGTACCGCCTCATCGCGGAACTCATGGGTCCCGATTCCAATCTGCTGGTGCTCGATGCCGAAGGGACCATTCTCGCCACCTGGCGGATCGCCCATGCGTATGACAACGCCTACCGCGAAATCCGTCCGGGGAAAAACTACGTGCCACCTCCACCACCAGGGCGGCTCCCGATGCAGCCGCTGCCCGTAGAGGAATGGCGACGCTTCGCTTCCCAGCAATCGCCGGATCGTCCGTGGCAGGGTCTCCTCCTCGCGACCTTTCGGGGACTCACGCCGGGTCTCATCCAGGCGGCCTGCGCCAGCGCAGACCTCCCGCCCCGGACGCCGGTGGGGTCGCTGACCTCCGCCCAGATCCACCACTGGGCAGGCGCCATCGAGGATCTGTGGGTAGATGTCCAGCAGGGCTCCCGGCTCCCCCCCTGGGATGCGTGGCTCGACTTTCAGGCGGATCCCAGGACACTGCATCAATGCGCGGCGGAGCTGTTCGCCGAGTGGGAAGCCCAGGACCAGGACCGGGAACGAGCCGATCAGTGGCGCGCCGCCATGAAGGCCCGGGAGAAGGACCTACAGACGTTGCGGGGGCATCTGCTGGAGGACATGTACGCCCATCGGGGAGCCCTCGCGCATCGACGCATCGGCGATCTCATCTTTGCCCAGCTCCATCTCTTTCCCCCGGATCGCCCAGGCTACGACCTCACCCTTGAGGTGCCGGATATCTATGCCACTCCGCCAGAGTTACCCGTTGATGCCCTCCCGGATGACATGAGCCTCGAGGAACTGGAGCGACTGACGAATCCCGCGCCGCCGCTGGTAGCGATCACGATCCCGGCCGATAAATCAGCGCAACAGGTCGCCCGGGAGGCGTACCACCGGGCCGGTCGCGCACAACGGGGCATCACCGAAGTCAACACCCGGCTGGCTGCTGTTGACCTGGAACTGGAGCGATTGCATCAGCAGCAATCGATCTGGGAGGAGTATCTGCGGGTCGAGCCCAATCGCTGGAAGCAGGTGCTGACCGCCCTGCGACAGGGGAAATCTCTCCCGGCTCCTCCATCGGCCAAAGGAACAGCGAAACCTGCCGCCAAAGCCAGCATCGTCCCTCAGGGACTGCAGGGAATCAGCCTGCAGGTCTATCAGCTGCCCGATGACACCATCGCCTATGTCGGGGGCAATGCCCACGCCAATGAAGTGCTGTGGCGCTACGGTGAGGCGGAGCATCTCTGGCTCCATGCGAAAGGAGTCCCCGGAAGCCATGTCCTGATTCCCCTCCCCGCACATCAGGTGACCGCGGAAGCGCTGCTGGAGGCCGCGCGGCTCGCGGTCGCCCACTCATCGGTGAAAGAGGGGACGAAAATTCCGGTCGACTACACCCGCATCCGCTATCTGAAAAAGCCGCCCGGGACCGCGCCGGGCTATGTCACCTACACGCGGGAGCGGTCGCTGCTCGTCGACCCTTTTAGTCCGCTGGAACTCAAACGACGTCGCCTTCATCCTCGTCCGTAAGCTGCCAGTACAATCCGAGGTCAGAGGTTCTCCTCAGCATGTCTCGTTCCGACTCCTTCGTCATTCCCCCCCTCTACGCTCCACGAGTCACCTGGACCGTCTGGATCGGTATTCTGCTGGCGCTGGCTACGCTTGAGGCCGGACGCACCCTCGCCCTCCCGGTGGAGCAGGTCCCCCTGCGGTTTACCTGGGAGGGGTCGGTCATCACCTGGGCTCCCCGTACCCCCCTGACCGCGCTGTTGCCAGCGCTGTATGGGGCACTTGCCTCCCTCTTGCTCCTCTTCTTTGCGCGACGGATTCAGCCGGACGCACCTGGCACCATCGTGCCTCCGACACCGCTGGAAGGGTTCTCGGAGCATCTGAGTCGGGCGATCGCGGCCTCGATGCTGCAGGTGGGCGCGCTCCATTTCGCGTGGATCGCATTCGCAATGCAGTGGGGACTCAGGGAGGTCGCGGCCTCGACATTGCGAGCCGGTGCAGTACTGCCGTTCAACAACATGTGGGTGGTCGCGGGGTTCGTGCCGTACCTCGCCTACTCCGCCTGGTTGCTGCTGTTGTTCAACCGCGACGCCAAGCGGGGGCAGTACGGCGAAGCCGCCCTGCGCCTCAATGATCCGCTGGTGCCACCGAGCGTGCCGCATCCGCCACGCGCGGTGCCGCGACCAGCGGCCGCGCCGCGTCAGGCACCCGTGCGATCCAATACGGTGGAGTAAGCAGGTGTTAGCGAATCGCTAGAACATCCCCGCATCGTCTTCAGGCACGGAAGGCGGCTCCTGCGGTGCCGGAGTCGCGGGCATCCCGCTACCCCGATCATCATCGATGCGGACATTTCCGCCCAGAGCGCCTTTACGGCTGGTCAGCGCCGGGACACCATTGAGCAGGTTATCGACCACCGTCCAGCCAGCGTAGACCAGCCCGACGATCACCACGAGCCAGAAGAGATTGCGGATCAAGGGGAGCTCCTCTCCTGAAGGCCTGCCAGCATCGTACCGAGTTCTGGCACCAGATGCTGCAGGTCCCCAAAGTCGCCACTACGGAGTTCCCCCGCTGGGGCGGCTTCCCGGACCCGGTCGTTGGTCGGATCGACACAAACGGCGATCCGGGCTTCCTTCAGCAGCGGGATATCTCCGGTCCCATCCCCCATCGCGAAAGTCGCGTCGCGACCGATCCCCCACTCCGCCTGCCAGCGTCGGAGCCAGGTCCCTTTGTTCGTGCTGGGATCATCATCAGTGACCAGCATCTGGACTTTCCCAGTACAGAGACCATCGGGGTCGACCTCCACGATGTTGGTGGCGTAGCGATCAAATCGAACCCCATGCTGTTCCTGCCAGATCGCTTCCCACCAGTGGATGCCGCTGGAGAGGACCACGCGACGGACTCCCGCCTGCTCGAGCCCACGGAGGAACGGCATGATTCCCGGCCTTAGGGGCAGCGTACGCAGGACCGCCAGGAAATCGGCCTCCGGACGTCCTGCCCAGCGGGCAATGGTGGCCTGCACCATCGCGGTGTAGGGGAGGTCGCCTTCCAGGTGCGACATCAGGATGTCCCGGCCCGCTCCCTCCCAGTACCCCAGGGGTTTTTGCAGATAACTCCAGACCCCCTTTGCAGGATGCAGGGTGCCATCGTTGTCAAAAGCGGCGAGGGTGATGCGTGTCACGATCAGGGGAGCGTAGCACTCGCGACCAGCGACTGATGCCGCCGAAGTGGGGCATACTGTCATTAACATCTGCAGGAGGTGCCCCATGCCTGAGTGTCCCGGCTGCCAGACGTCCTACGAAACGTTGCCTGACATCTGCCCGAATTGCGACCTGACCCTGCGCGTGCTGAATGTCCAGCCGACCCTGACCCCGCATGGCGAGGAACTCGTCGTGTTCGCACAGTTCGACAGCCAGATTGAGGCGCAGATCGTCCAGGGACGACTCCAGGGGGAAGGCATCGAGTCGATGATCGGCGGCTCCAGCATGGAGGCGTACATGGGGACCAATGACCCCGGCGCGTTCATCCCCTACCAGCTGCTCGTGCATCGTAAGGATGCCCCGGCCGTGCTGCGCCTCCTGGCGCAGGAATCCGAATGGTCGGAAGCCGACCTCGCCCGGTACATCTCCATGCTGGATGAGGGCTAGCCAGCTGCGCTGTCAGAATCCCAGCAGCGGCGCGAGGATCGAGAGAAAATCAAAGAAACCAGACTGCTGTCGACGAGCAGAAGCCTGTTCCTCGGCCTGCCGTAAGGCCTGCACCAATTCCGCGTGATCTGCGCTGAGATGGACGATGTCTGATTCCACATCTGCAACCTTGACTGCCACACGAGCGGCCTCTTCCTTCGCGAACTGCACATCTTTTTGCATCGAGGCCAGTTCGCTCTTCACCAGCGTCAGCTCGCTCCGGAGCTGCAGCGCTGACGACGCCGCGCTGATGGCAACCACACTCATCGCCAGCAACAACCCGACAGTCAATGCCAGCGTGACTCCGATCCATGCCGGGACAGCACTGGCACTGGACTGCGGTGCTTGCGACGCCAGGGGGCTGCGTTCTCCGGTACTCGCCGGTGCAGTTTCGTAAGTTGGCCAGTCAGACATCAGTCGGTCCTCCAGTAGTACTCGATCGTCAGACGTCGGTCAGAAGCCCCCACTCCACCAGCCCCCCGGCACCGAGCCACCAGGGAGCCCCGGCACGATCCGTCCCCGGGGTGGTCGCTGCTCCTCATCCTCCGCTGGCGCAGGACCATCGAAATCGGCATCGGCATCCAGCGGCGAGGGTTCGGTCGCGAGGTCTCGCAGGTCCACCTGGAGTCCGCCAAGGGCACGTTCCATCTGTTGCAGCAGCTCCGTTTGCCGTCGCACCTGCACCTCCAGCTGCTGCACCTGCGCCTGGGACCCTTTCAGGTCACGACGCACTTTCCCCAGCTCGCGCAGCCCCCCCAGCAGGCCAATGGCACAGATCGCAGCAAGCCCCAGCGCAATGCCGGTTGCCATGAGGAGCCAGGGGGGAATGCTGGTCCGGGACTGGGAAAGGACCACTTCCTTGAACACCAGTTCCGGGGGTGGCGGCGGGAGCGGCTTCTCCCCGGGGAGGGGCTCATCGGACACCGCGAGGTTGATCTCCTCGTCGGGCACAGCATCAGGAGTTGGAGACTCAGCCATGACGATCGACCCGCTCAGGAGACTTGCGGGACACGCCAGAAAACGCCGCCCCAGTCGATGACCTCGATGGGGGCAGTGATCTGGTGCGCGGCCCTGTAATCCGTGATCGCCTGCTTGCAGCCTTCCACCGCCCCATAGTCATCCACGATGCAGAACCCGCCCGGTGCGAGCTTCGGATAGAGCACGGTGATGGCATCCATAGTGGAGGCGTACATGTCGCCATCCAGGCGGAGAATCGACAATTGCGTAATGGGCGCTGAGGGGAGGGTGTCCTTGAACCAGCCCCTGAGGAAGCGGACCTGCTCATCGAGGAGACCGTACTTGGCAAAGTTGGCCTGGACGGTTTCCAGTGACACCTTCAGAAACTCAAAGTGGTCGTGGGGATCCGCCTTGTCCAGCGCATGGTCGACGTCGGTGACCGGGGGGAGCCCTTCGAAGGAATCCGCCACCCAGACCAACCGGTCAGTGACGCCATAGGCCCGCAGTACGCCCCGCATCAGGATGGTCGCGCCACCCCGAAAGACACCGGTCTCGATGAGGTCACCGGGGATGCCCTCGCGCAACACGGTCTCTATGCACTGCTGCAGATTATCCAGACGCTTCAGGCCAATCATCGACTCCGCGCCTGCGGGCCAGTCCCGACCCTCCTCACGCTTAGCGCGACGGGCTTCCAGTGTCCCGCCCCGTGTGTAGTCCCGCATCACGTAGATCTCTTTGGGGGCCAGGAACTGCGCCAACCGGGTAATCAGATTAGTTTTCCAGTCCTTCCCCTCCCGGGCGGGATCCCACAAAGTCATGTTGTTAAAGGGACGATCCAGGCCAATCCAGTCGGTCAGCGACTTCTTTAGCAAATCCAGGTACAGCGAGGCGATTTCCGGCGACGCCATCAGGTCCGCCCGCTCAGGGGTCGCAGACGTCAGGACCGAAGCCGCCACAGTCGTGCCTCCAGCGTTTCGCGCTCTTTTAAAGCAGTGACGGATTATCGCAGAAGCCTCCGGGACGTGCTACAACCACCCAAGCGCCACGATGCCGATGGCGCAGGAACGACTCCAGCAAGGATGGGCAGGCCTGTGGCGATCACACTCTCAGTCATCAAAGCCGATGTCGGCGGACTCGTGGGGCATACCAACATGCACCCGGCGCTGGTGGAAGCCGCCAGCGAGTTTCTCGGCGCGGCCCGTGATGCCGGCACCATCATTGACTTCGACATCCTGACAGTCGGCGATGACATCGACCTCTTTCTCACACATACCGCCGGGGAGAATGCCGAGACCATTCATCGGCTTGCCTGGGACTGCTTTGTGCAATGCGCGGAAGTCGCCGACACCCTGGGGCTGTATGGGGTCGGGCAGGACCTCCGGCAAAAGACCTTCGCCGGGAATGTCACCGGGCTGGGACCGGGGTCGGCAGAAATCGAACTGGAAGACCGGGCCTCGGAGGTCGTGCTGATCTTCTGCGCGGACAAAACCGATGCCGGGTGCTGGAATCTGCCCCTCTTCAAGATGTTCGGCGACCCCTTCAATACGCCGGGACTGGTGATCGATCCGAAGATGAATCACGGCTACAGCTATGAAGTCCTCGACCTGGTGCACGACCGGGTCGCGGACCTCTCACTGCCCGGCGAACTCTATGACCTGCTGGCGTTGATCGGGTCGGTGGAGCACTACGGTATCCGTCGTGTGCGTCGCAACACCGATGGCTGTGTCGCCGCCTGCACCTCGGCGAGCAAGGTCTTCCAGGTGGCCGGCAAGAGTGTGGGAAAAGACGATCCGGTGATGATTGTCCGGGCGCAGTCGGGGTACCCCAGTGTCGGGGAGCTGACCGAGCCCTTCGCCCATCCGCACATGGTGGCAGGCTGGATGCGGGGATCGCACTGGGGGCCGCTGATGCCGGTCCGGTTCGAGGACACCGGCATGAATCGCTTCGATGGTCCCCCGAAGGTCATTTGCGCGGGGTATCAGATCACGGCAGGACGCTTTATCGGTCCGGTGGACATCTTCGATGATCCGGCGTTTGATGGGGCGCGCCGGGAAGCCATCGAGATCGCGGACTACCTGCGCAAAATGGGCCCCTTCGAGCCCCATCGCCTGAGTCAGAGCGACATGGAATACACCACCCAGCCCCGGGTCCTGGACAAGCTGAAAGATCGCTTTCGTCCCGGTAGCGCGTAAAGGCAGCACCAGCGAAGCAGGAGAGACTCACCGATGAAGTCCTTGCGTGTGACAGTCGAACTGGTAGATGGCACCGTCACCGGAGTGCGTCGGGCTAGTATTCAGCACCGTTCAGCCCGGGCCATTGCAGTTCCATATGCGGCACTTCGGGCTGATTCCGACTGGGAGGAACTCACTAAGCCTGGTGTCTATTTCCTGCTGGGGTACCTCAAAGCTGGTCCCACGGTGTATGTAGGGCAAACCAACCACTTGATGGATCGGCTACGGACTCACCGGAATCGAACCAACTGGCACGAGTTGATCGCTGTCACCAGCAGCGATGACTGGCTCACCATCGCCCACACCCATGTGTTGGAGAGTCGGTGTTATCGACGCTGTCTGGCGAGCCGGTACTTCCTCCAAAATGCCCAAGAACCAAGGGAAAGCCAAATTTCCGCGCATGATCGTCAGGCCATTGAGGAGTTCCTGCAGCACATGGTCTGCCTGACCCGATGCCTCGGCTATGACTTCCTGATGGACGAGCCCGACGCGAGTCAAACGGAAGTCGTTTCCACCTCCCCGGGAAATCAGACTAAGAGTCAGTCCAAAGCTGGTGTTCCCTCCATTCAGGACATCTTCCTTCCAGGATCCGGCGCTCCGCCGCCCCCGGTTAAGCACGAGGCTCTTGTCCAGCCGAGTCATTCCCCAGTGCAGTTCCCGATCGTCTGCACAAACAAGCGAAACCGGCAAGCCACGATGCACGCCTGGCCCGGTCGGTATGTCGTGAAGGCGGGCTCGTTGCTGCGGAAAGAATCTCCGAAACTGATGGAAGATCCGGTGCAAGCTTGGATGCCCAAGTACCGAAAGGAGTTGGTGCAACTAGGCCGCCTGGAACCAGTCGCTAACGCGCTTAGGACTGTCACGGATATTGAGTTCAAGAGTCCGTCTGGGTGTTCATGCTTCGTGACAGGCACTTCAAGTAACGGCTGGCAGGATTGGATCGACTCTGCAGGAAGACCACTGCAGCACTATCGCAAAGCACTGAAGTAACCCCAGAAATAGTGGGTCTCGCTTGGCCGGAAGCTCTTTTCCCTTCCCTAAAATACCCGCTGCGCCGCATTCTTTGACTTCTATCAGAACTTCCCCTATGATTTACCTGTTTGGCAAGGGGACAAGCAGGAATTATCCTGAATATTCCCTTGTTATAACGCTATCACGACGTGCGCCGCCATGGGGTCCCCGCCCCGACGACTCACTGACGACCGAGAGAGGATGGAACCACCATCGATGGCTGATTCCCTGGCGTACAAAATCCTGCGCGACCACCTGGTGGAAGGCACCTTAAGTCCAGGCGAGGAGATCGGGATCCGGATCGATCAGACCCTCACCCAGGACGCCACCGGCACCATGGCCTATCTCCAGTTCGAAGCCCTGGGTCTCGACAAGGTCCAGACCGAGCTCTCCCTCAGCTATGTCGACCACAACATGCTGCAGACTGGCTTCGAGAACGCCGATGATCATCGGTATCTCCAGACCGTCGCCAGCAAATACGGCATCTTTTACTCGAAGCCCGGCAACGGCATCTGCCACCAGGTCCACCTGGAACGTTTTGCCCGCCCCGGCGCGACCCTGCTTGGTTCTGACTCCCACACACCGACCGCCGGGGGCATGGGCTCCCTTGCGATCGGGGCTGGCGGCCTCGATGTCGCGGTCGCCATGGGTGGCGGCGCGTTTGTCTTCAGCTGCCCGGAAGTCGTCGGGGTCGAGCTCAAGGGACGTCTGCAGCCCTGGGTCACCGCGAAGGACATCATCCTCGAGGTCCTGCGGCGACTCACGGTGAAGGGTGGAGTCGGCCGGATCATCGAGTACTACGGCTCCGGCGTAAAGACCCTGACAGTCCCTGAGCGTGCGACGATCACCAACATGGGGGCCGAGCTTGGCGCAACCACGTCCCTCTTCCCCAGCGATGACCGGACCCGCACCTACCTGACCGCCCAGGGGCGCAGCAAAGCCTTCACCGCGATGGCGGGCGATGACAACGCGGTCTACCACCATCAGCTGACGATCAACCTCGATGAGCTGGAGCCTCTCCTGGCGGCCCCGCATTCCCCGGACAACATCGTGAAGGTCAGCGATGTCGCCGGCACCCCGGTTGACCAGGTTTGTGTCGGCTCCTGCACCAACTCCAGCTTCCACGACCTGAACATCGTGGCGACCGCCCTCAAGGGCAAGCGGGTCCATCCCCGGGTCAGCATGACCGTCACCCCAGGCTCCATGCAGGTCTTCGAGATGATCGCCCAGCAGGGAAAGCTCGCGGACCTCATCGCGGCAGGCTGCCGGATTCTGGAGTCCGCCTGCGGTCCCTGCATCGGCATGGGCCAGGCTCCGCCCAGTGGCGGGGTGTCGATCCGGAGCTTCAACCGGAACTTCTACGGCCGGTCCGGCACCCGGGATGCCAAGGTCTATCTGGCCTCTCCCGAGACCTGTGTCGCCTCAGCGCTCCTCGGCAAAATCGCCGACCCGCGCCGGATTGGTCCCTATATCAAGCCCGAAGTCCCTCGCAAGTTCCTCATCAATGACCGTCACATCCTCGCCCCGGCGAAAGACCCGTCAGAGGTGGAAGTCCTCCGCGGCCCCAACATCAAGCCGCTGCCGATGAACGACAGCATCGCCAACAACTTCAAGGTGGAACTCCTCCTGAAGGTGGGGGACAACATCACCACCGACCACATCATGCCGGCGGGCGCCAAGGTCCTCCCCTTGCGCTCCAACATCCCCGCGATCTCCGAGTATGTCTTTTCAGTCGTCGATGACACCTTCGCGACCCGGGCGAAGGAAGCGAAGAAGAGCATCGTCATCGGTGGCGAGAACTACGGGCAGGGCTCCAGCCGTGAGCACGCCGCCCTTGCCCCCATGTTCCTCGGTGTAAAGGCGGTCATCGTGAAGGGCTTCGCCCGGATCCATAAGGCGAACCTCATCAACTTCGGCATCCTGCCGCTGACCTTCCAGAATCCGAAGGACTACGACGCGCTGGAGCAGGGGGACAAGCTGGAGCTGAAGGAAGTCCGGACCTCCCTGGAACAGGGGACCCCGATCCGGGTCCGGAATCTCACCCGACGCACCACCATTGTGGCGGAGTACGACCTCACGCCCCGGGAGCGGGCCATCCTGATCGCTGGCGGGAAGCTGAACTTTGTCCGCCTCGAGCGCGAGGGGACCGCCCCCGCGGTCGAGGGCTACGCGCCTCCCAAGCCGCCGACGGAACCGAAGAAAGCCCCCGCGAAGCCGGCAGCCCAGAAGCTGGTCTCCACGAAGCACGCCACCACCCCCCGAAAGGCCGCAGCGACCAGGAAGTAAGTCCCTGCTGGCGGTCCCGACGGTCAGACAACACCACGCGCACCGGAGCTCCCTCCGGTGCGCTTTCTATCTGTGCATCTGTACGCATAAGAGGGGATTTTCGGGGTCGTTTTCTCTCTGGGAATCGCTCGACTGCCACCGGAGCGTTACAACTCCGGAGTAGAATGCTGCTGTTCATCAGCCACACCGTCACAGGAGCAATCACATGGCCCCGAAGAAAACTGCCGCCACCAAAACCGCCCCAAAATCCGCTGCCAAAGCAGCTCCCAAAGCCGCGAGCAAGCCCAAGGCATCCGCCGCGACCCGCGGAAGCTGGGACAAGCGCTGGGTGGGGCGGGAAATCGCAATCACCATCATGGATGACTCGGTCCTGGTCGGGATCCTGCGTGAATCCGACCCCTGGGCGCTCTGCATCGAGCTGACCGAAGAGCCAGGTGCGGAAGCCATCATTCCCCGCGATTCCATCGTCCTGCTGGAGTACAGCCCCACCGGGTACGGTGACTGGTTCAGCGAGGAATCTGACGACAACGCGGCGGGCTAATCCGTCGTTACGCAAAGCATTGGGTATCATGCGACGCCGGACCTGTGACGGGTCCGGCGCGCTGTGTATCGTGACTTTCGCCGGAGGACTGACGCGTGAAGCTGCAGGAATATCAGGGTAAAGAACTCTTTCGGGCCGTCGGGATCCCGGTCCCGCCAGGCGAGGTCGCCACGACCCCCGACCAGGCGGTGGAGATCGCATCGCGACTCGGCTGGCCGGTGGTTATCAAATCCCAGGTGCTGGTCGGTGGGCGCGGCAAGGCCGGGGGCGTCAAGCTCGCCCACACCGCCGAGGAAGCCCGGGAGAAGGCGACCGCCATCCTCGGCATGGACATCAAGGGTCTGACGGTCGAGAAGGTCCTGATCACGCAGGCGGTCGACATCGAGGCGGAGTACTACGTCGCCATCACCCTCGACCGCGATGCCCGGCGCGATGTCATCATCGTTTCCGCCGCTGGCGGGATGGACATCGAGGAAGTCGCAGAGAAGACTCCGGAGAAAATCGTCAAGCACTGGATCGACCCCGCTGTCGGCCTCCCCCCCTGGCTCGCCCGGGACATCTGCTTCCGCGCCGGCTTCGATCAGGAAGCCGCCACCAAGGCCGCCAGCATGGTGCTGAAGTGCTACCAGGCGTATGTCAAATACGACGCCACCCTGACCGAAATCAATCCCCTCGTGGTGACCCCGACGAAGGAAGTCTGGGCGGTCGACTGCAAGTTCATCATCGATGACAACGCCCTCTTCCGGCAGAACGTCACTGCCGAGGGAGAGACCGACGCCACGGACCCGCTGGAGAAGCTGGCCCAGGAGCGCAAGCTGAATTATGTCCGTCTGGAAGACGGCAACATCGGCATCATCGGCAACGGCGCAGGATTGGTCATGGGAACTATGGATGCTGTCCGGGACGCCGGCGGACGTCCGGCGGACTTCCTGGACATCGGCGGCGGCGCGAAAGCCGAAGTCGTAGCCAACAGCCTCGACCTCGTGCTGCAGGACCCCAACGTGAAAGGGGTACTGATCAATGTCTTCGGCGGCATCACCCGCTGCGACGAAGTCGCCAAGGGGCTGCTGGAAGGGATCGAACGCACGAAACCCCAGGTGCCGCTGGTGGTCCGCCTCGAAGGGACCGCTGCCGCTGAAGGCCGCGCCCTGCTGGCGGAGTCCGGCCTCCCCTTCGCCAAGGGTCTGCGTGAAGCCGCTGAGCTAATCGTCCAGAAAAGCCTCAGCTAGCTCGCACCATCCAAACCGTCAATGCACGCGCGGGGCACGTCATCGACGTGCCCCGCGTTTTTTTTGTCAGAGGTTTGCATGCGCTAGCTGGTGAGGAGCCCCGACATCCAGGGGAGGCTGATGTTCATCCGGTAGTCGACATCCGAGTGGTCGTCGTCGAACTCGTGATACTCATGCGCCAGACCAGCGCTGGTGAGGATCTGATGAATCATCCGGTTGCCGTAGAGGAGGTTGTACTGGTCTTTGGTCCCGCAGTCGAAGTAGATCCCCCGGAGAGCCTGCATCGCCGTGGTGGAACGACTCGCGATCGACACCGAGTCCCATTCAGTCCAGTGCTTCCAGCGCTCCCAGTCCATCTGCCCGGTGTGCAGATCAAAGGGGAGGTGGAAGCCCAACGGAGCGGCTGGGTCCGGGTCATAGTGAGCTGCCATACCCAGCGTCATGAGGACATTCACTTCATCGCCGGTTAGCTTTTCCTTGGCCCAGATCGCTTCCAGGAACTTCGCCGGCGACTCCTCGTACCTGGCGAACATCCGCAGCGCTGTGGGGAACTCCGGGATGAAGCAGTACGCGAAGTAGGCATCTCCGGAATGACTGGCGAACGCCCCCCAGACATCAGAGCGGGTCATGCCATGCACAAACGCGCCGTAGCCCCCGGACGATTTCCCGAAGACACCCCGTTTCGCCGGACTCCCCCCCGCCGCGAATTCCTGCTCCACGAAGGGGAGAATCTCCTCCAGCAGGTAATCCATGTACGGGCCGGTGGCGGTGCTGTTGATGTACTGATTCCCTCCATAGGCGGTGAAACAGTCGGGGAGCACCACGACCGCCGGGGCCATCCCCTGGGTGGAGATCAGCCAGTCGAGGCGTTCAACCAGGTTGAGCCCAAAGGGCTTCCAGTTGCTGTGCGAGCGCCCGGTCCCGGTATAGCCCACCAGGTCCATCAGGAGGGGATAGCGCTGCGCGGTGTCGTAGTCGGGAGGGGTGTAGACCAGGAGTGGTCGCCGCGTGGGGTCACCTGGCGCATTGCCCTGCAGCAGGGCGGAATCGAAGTCGAGATGGTGCAGGACGCCGCGAGCGGCGGGGACAGGTTTACGCATGGGGGCGAGGATACCCCACCCCCTGCACTCTGCTTCTTCACTGCCCGGACATGTGGGCGGTTACTCAGTTCAGCGAGTTGATGACGTTCTTCAGGGCCGTCTCAGCTTTTTTGAGGCTTTCGACTTCCCCGGGATCGAGGTCCATCACCGGACGCGCCTCGATGCCATGCTTGCCGACAATGGTCGGCACGGAGAGGCAGACATCACTCACCCCGTGATAATTCTCGATGTAGCTGGCGACCGGCAGGACCGACCGGCGGTCCCTGGCGATCGCTTCCACGACTTCCAGGATTGACAGGCCAACGGCCCAGCCTGCGCCCCCTTTGAGCCGGATGACTTCCGCGCCACCCTTTTTGGTCTCCTCGAAGAGCGCGTTCATCTTCTCCATGCTGAAGCCCGGCATGTTGCGCACCGGGATCCCCCCGATCGCCGCCCGGGACCAGACCGGGAACATGGTGTCACCATGCTCGCCCATCAGGGTGCACTCGACCGCCGTGGGGTCCACATTGAAGTACTCTGCGATCAGGGAGCGGAACCGGACCGTATCAAGCACGTTCCCGAGACCGATGACCTGGTTCTTCGGCAGCCCCGTCGTGGTGGCCGCGATGTAGGTCATGATGTCGACTGGATTCGAGACGATGATCAGAAAGGCGCGCCGGGTGGCATTGGTGATTTCCCCAAGCACAGAGCGCATGATGCCGACATTCCGGTTGATCAGGTCGAGCCGCGACTCATCGGGCTTCCGGCGGGAGCCGGCGGAGACCATGATGATGTCCATGTCCGCCATGTCCGCGATGGACCCGGCCCGGATGAGGCAACGTCCGGCCACACTGGATCCGTGACGCAGGTCGAGGGCTTCCCCCTCCGCGACTTCCCCCGCGACATCGTTCACCACGATCTCGCTGGCGATGTCTGACATCTGCAGGGCGAAGGCGAAGTTCGATCCGACCCGCCCACCGCCACCAATGATTCCGACACGCACCATGGTCTGCAGCTGCTCCTTTGTCTTGACGCTCGACTCCTGCGGCTGGCCAGCTGGTGGCTCGGCCTCACTGTCAGGATGGCGCGGCGAGTATACCCAACCCGCTTCGCCGCACGACGTGACTCGTCGCACGGTCTGACAGGCTAGTTTTCGACAGGCTGTTCTTCCACGGGAGGGGTCCGGAAGACGTTGCGCTCGAGGGTCAGCAGTTCCTTCACAATCAGGCGTTCCCGCTTCTGATTGACCACGGCGACCAGCAGTTTCGTGGGACTGTGAACCCGGACTGACTGGAGCATGGGTTCCGGCATCCGGAACTTGAAGGAGGTTGCCACGGCGACCTCGTAGGCGTCCAGATCCTCAATCTGGATGAACCAACTCCCGGGTTCCTCGCCATGATGAATATGCGCCCGATGGTGATGACCGTTCCAGTCGAACTCGGAGTTCAGGGTCCAGTCTTCCACCGCAGCCAGCGGCTCATCATGTCCAGCCTCAGGCGGGATGCCAGGATCGTGGGTCATCTGGTGGTCCTAGACCCGGGCCGCGAGTCGCTCGGCGACCAGCGCTCCGATTTCCTCGATGGTGTTTGCCACCGGAATGCCCGCCGCTTCCATCGCGTCGACCTTCGCCTGGGCGGTGCCAGCATGGCCCGACACAATGGCACCGGCGTGGCCCATCCGCTTACCAGGAGGCGCGGTGCGTCCGCCGATGAATCCGATCACCGGCTTCTTCACCAGCCCATCCACGACCTGCTGGACTGCCACCTGCTCATCAGACCCGCCGATCTCGCCGACCATGACGATGATCTCGGTCTGGGTATCCTCCTGAAAGAGCGGCAGGACATCTTTGAAAGTCGTGCCGAGCACCGGGTCGCCGCCGATACCCACGCAGGTGGAGACTCCGATCTTCCGTGCGAAAAGCTCGTTAGCGATTTCGTAGGTGAGCGTACCGGAGCGGGATACGATCCCAACCGTACCTTCAGTGAACATGCCGCCAGGAATGATGCCGAGTTTGCAGGAGGGGGGCGTGATCAGCCCCGGGCAGTTCGGCCCAATAAGGCGTGACCGGGAACCGTTGAGGCGGTCAAACACCCGCACCATGTCCTTGGTTGGGACGCCTTCGGTGATCGCCACGATTACCGGGATTTCAGCGGCGATCGCCTCTTCGATGGCATCGGCGCAGAAAGGCGGGGGCACGAAGATGACAGTGGCATCGCACTGGGTCTGCTCCCGGGCTTCCCGGACCGTGTTAAAGATCGGGACCTCTTCATGGGTGGTGCCACCTTTGCCCGGCGTGACGCCTCCCACGACCCGTGTCCCGTATTCCCGCATCAGGCGCGTGTGGAACGACCCCTCGCGGCCGGTCATGCCCTGCACTATGACTTTCGTATCGGCGTTCACCAGGATGCTCATGCAGCGGACCAGTCCTTTGCGGGCGGATGTCAGGGCAACAGCCCGCGATTATACCGACCCAGGCCAATCCGCAGGCTACTTTTCCTGCGCGCCAGCGATCCGCATCTCATCCACCCAGGCCGCAGCCCAGTCGATCTCCATCAGCGCAAAGTAGTTGTCGAACCCCGACAGACTCTTTGCCGTGACATATCCCTGATTCAGGACCTGCATCAGGTGAGACTCGAAGCCCGCCCGGTCGCCCATCGCAGCGGCAACAAAGCCCCGTTGGAAATTTGCCCAGGGCTCTGTCGGATGCTGCACCAAAGCGAGGTCGAGCCAGCGAACGGCTTCCTGCCAATTTTTCCGGGCTATCTCAATCAGCCCCAGTTCCCGCAACGCCTCGAACAGCGGTGGTTCCTGCTCCCCAAGGGGGCGGAGAATCTCATACGCCTCATCGAAGCGGCCCTGGGAGTACCGCACCTGCCCCCGTCCGAGGGGGAAACGCATGTCCTCTGGCCACGAGGCTTCACCCTCCTCGAATCGCGCATAGGCCTGATCAAACTCCTGCAGATTCGCGAGCCCGATCGCGACCAGGTGAAGGGAATCGGCTGATGGTGACGCCTGATGCCATTGCCGGAAGAGCTTCAGGGCTTCCTGCACGTTGCCTGCCTCGAAATGCAGCAGCCCCAGCTCCCGGGTCAGCCCGGGATAGTCCGGACGTTGCCGGTGCGCCCAGCCCAGGACTTTCAGCGCGTCTTCGCCCCGCCCCAGGCGCTGGTAGTACCGCCCCGCCAGGATGTGGCTCCGGATGTCGTTGGGGTGCTCCTCCAGCCAGGACCGCAACCAGGTGGTGAAGATTTCATGCACCGCGACCCGCTCCGCTGGGATCCGTCCCATCACGGAGATGACGCCGGGCTCATAGCCTGTCGCACCGGGCGCGATGGCGTCCTGCAACCAGCTTTCTGCACCTTCGATATCCCCTGCCTGTATGGAGAGCATCGCGAGACCCGCCAGGGCTGGTGCAAAGGACGCATCCTGCTTCAGCGCGGCTTCGTAGCGCTCCAGCGCGGCTTTGGCATCGCCCGCCACCAACGCTTCATCGCCCCGACCCGCCAGCACCGTCGGATGAGTGGGAGCCAGCTGCTCCGCTGCTGTATAGGCCGCTGAAGCCCCCGCTGGATCATCGTGACGCAGGAGATAGTCGCCCTGCGCTGCCAGCGCCGCTGCTTCTGCCGTAGGAAGGGGTCCCTGCTGCCGGGCAGCCGCAAGGAGGGCCGTGGCGGCATCGGGGTTGTCCTGCATCCAGGCCTGGGCTGCAGCGTCATAAGCCCCTGCCGCAGCCGTCCCTCGGGAACAGCCGGCAAGGAACATCAGGAGCAGGAGGCAGAGACGGATCACGGCTGGATGTCCAGACGGGCTCGCAATTCGATGGGATCCAGCAGGTGAATGACGATTTTGAGTTCAGGTCCCTGCGGCAAGCCCGTGAGCAACGCCCGAAGCGTGTGATAGACCACCGGGGCAGGAATCCCCTCCACCTCTTTCAGGCGTTTCTGCCACGACTTCAGGCGCTGCGCGACCTCTTCCACCGGAAGAGTGCCCCAATCCGGAATTTCTTCCTTCGCCTGCTGCCAGATTTTCATGGCGGCCGCCTCGACAGGGTCCCCAAGCAGAGCAAGAACCCGATCCGGCAGCGGGCGACGGGCAACAGCGCGATAGTCGCGCAGGGCTTCGCGCATGGTGCCGAAGCTCGGCTGCAGAGCCCGCAGGATGGTGTCGTAGCCGGGTCGTGGCGACCGCAGGGAGGGCGGGAGTGGTTTGTCAGGATGCCGGGCCAGGGCATAGGCGCGGAACGCCGCCAGGAGCCGGTCCGGTGTGGCGCGCCGCAAATGCTGGGCGTTGAACCAGTCGAGTTTTTCGCGCTGGAAATGGGCGGCCGAATGCGAGACGCGATCGAGGTCGTACAGCGGCACCAACTCAGGCAGCGTGAATACCTCCCCGGCTGCCACGTCCGCCGGACTCCAGCCCAGAAGCGCCAGGGCGTTGCCGATGGCTTCTGGCAGCAGCCCCTTGCGCTGATACCCCATCAGGGAGAAGGCCCCCTCCCGTTTCGACATCTTGGCTCCCCCACTCCCCAGCAGGAGCGGCAGATGCCCATACGCGGGGGAGTCATGCCCCAGGACCTCCTGGATCGCTATTTGTCGCGGCGTGTTACTCAGGTGGTCCTCCCCCCGCAGGACATGAGTGATGCCCATGGCGTGGTCATCGACCGCAGCGACGAAGTTGTAGGTCGGCGTGCCATCCGCCCGGACAATCACAAAATCCCCGAGGAGTTCCCCCTGGAACCGGATATCGCCCTTGATCAGGTCGTGAACGATCGTGTCGTGACCGTGGATATCGAACCGGATGGTCGCCGGCTCGCCCCGGTTCACCAGCGCTCGAGCCTCCGCTGGATCAAGCTGACGACACCGACGACTGTAGACATAGGGCACCCCCAGACTGTTCGCCCGCCGTCGCTCTGTGGAAAGCATGGATTCCGAGCAGAAGCAGTAATACGCCTTGTTCAGATCGAAGAGAGTCGCGAGCGCTGCGTCGTAGATGGCGCGACGCTCACTCTGGCGATAGGGACCATAGGAGCCGCCGATGTCGGAGCCTTCATCCCAGTCCAGACCGAGCCAGCGCAGGGCGGCGAACTGATCCGCTTCGTAATCGATGCGGCTCCGCTCCGCATCGGTGTCCTCGGTCCGGACCACAAACGCCCCGCCATGATGGCGGGCGAAGAGCCAGTTCACGATGGCGGTCCGGAGGTTCCCCAGATGCGGTTTACCGGTGGGACTGGGGGCAAAGCGGACCCGGACGGTGGGTGATGTCATAGGCTTCCGGGCTCAGTATCGCTGATGCGTGTGGTATAAAACAGAGCGGGAAGTCGATCAGGCAATCGACGACTCACCGCGCTCACCGACCTTTCGCACAGTCACTGTTCTGCTGCGCTCTCCGGATCGTCCTGGTTCCGGGTGCGCCCTGCGACCTGTCCGCTTTCCCGGACAGTTCGTGGTGGTCGCCGTACCCCGTCGCCCCGCCTGCCTGTGGGCGGGGAAGCCTAGCACAGGAGCGTGCGCTGTTATGTCAGAGGAGCTGAATCCGCAGGAAGAAGCCGCGAAGTTGATTCGTCGCGCCCGGATCAAGGCCCGGGAAATCGAGACCAAAATCGAAGAGGCCGGGGGGGCTTACGACACCCTCATCTACGATGCCTACAACGCCATGTTCATGGCGGCCAGGGCAGCCCTCCACAACATGGGAGTCGAATGCAACTCCCATCGCACCGTGGTCTCCCACTACCGGCACGACATCATCGAGAAAAAACTCATCGACCCGAAATTTGAGAGTCACCTGAGCAAGATTCAGACCTACTGGGAAGAAGAACAACAGGGGACCAAGCACGACATCGACGCCGATCGCGCAAAGCGGGTCGCCGGGGCCACCCTCGAGCTGGTGGATGCCCTGGCCGGACTCTCCGGGGCGAAACCGACCTCACTCACCGCGCAGCAGCGACAGCTCTACACCGGCTGACACCTGCCTGCCACACTCCAGTCCGCTGACTGGTACAGCGCCGCCCTCCCACACCGGGCGGCGCTCTTTTTGTGCCACGTGCCGCAAGCCGGCTCGGCTCGCCTATACTCCCTGCCCGGACTCACCCCCGTGCTGGAGGCCGGTATGACCACCGCCATCGACCTGAACGACTACATCCGCAACATCCCTGATTTCCCCAAGCCGGGGATCATGTTCAAGGACATCACGCCGCTCCTGGCGAGTGCCCAGGCCCTGGATGCCGCCATCAGCCAGATGGAAGCGCACTTCCGCGACCAGAATGTCCACACCGTGGTCGGGATCGAGTCCCGGGGCTTTATCTTCGGAGCGCCCCTCGCCCTGCGCCTGGGGGCGAGCTTTGTCCCGGTCCGGAAACCCGGAAAGCTCCCCTACACCACCGAGCGGCTGGAGTACGCGCTGGAGTACGGCACCGACGCCCTGGAGATTCATGTCGATGCGGTGCTGCCGGGGAATCCAGTCGTCATCTGCGACGACCTGCTGGCGACTGGCGGGACGGTCCAGGCGACCAAGCAGCTCGTTGAGAAAATCGGCGGCAAAGTCATCGGCTGCTGCTTCCTGATCGAGCTCGGCTTCCTGAACGGTCGGGAAAAGCTGGGCGATACAGAAGTACTGAGTCTTATTCAGTACTAAGTGTGCGAAAACGGTCCAGCCCGGTGACATTACATCGGCCCGCCATCCAGCCAGCCCCCGCCGGTTGAGTAAGATGGGTGAGCAATACGCTGGCGCCACCCGGCGGCCAGAGCCCTGACCGACCATCAAGGTCGATTTGACTGCCCGGAAGGCACCATGTCCCAAGACACGACCCTGCAGCAGGCCACCAACAGCGTCGCCACCGGCACGGATGCCGTCGAACTCACCGACCGGAGGACCGGCAAGCACTACACTTTCGCGGTGCAGGACGATGCCATTCAGGCGAAGGACCTGCTCCAGGTCCGCTCACCGCAGGGGCAGGGACTCTGCACCTACGATCCCGGCTTCCTCAACACGGCCTCCTGCAAAAGTCGCATCACCTTCATCGATGGTGATCAGGGGATTCTTGAGTACCGCGGCTACCCCATCGCGGAGCTGGCGGAACGGGTCAGCTTCCTCGAAGTCGCCTGGCTCCTTCTGGAAGGTGAACTCCCTTCTTCCGCGCAACTGGCGAGCTTCGAGCAGGAGATCGGGTACCACAGCCTGGTCCCGGATTTTGTGCAGGGGCTGATCAGCGCGTTCCCCCGCAACGCCCATCCGATGACCATGCTCATGAGCGCAGTCGCGGCGCTCGGCGTACAGTTCCCGGAATCAAAAGAGATTCGCGATGCCGCCAATCGCCGGCAGCAAATTATTCGACTCATCGCCAAGATGCCGACCCTGGCTGCGATGATTGCGCGTCACAACGCGGGTCAGGATGCCGTTCTCCCCGATAACCAGCTCCCCTATGCGGCCAACTTCCTGCAGATGGTCTTCGGACAGTCCAATGGATCGTCGCTGGAACCGGCGGTGGTCCGGGCGATGGATGTCCTGTTGACCCTCCATGCCGATCATGAGCAGAACTGCTCCACCAACGCGGTTCGAGGCGTCGGGTCGTCGCTGGCGGATCCCTACACTGCGGTCGCGGCGGGCATCGGCGCTTTGTATGGTCCGGCTCACGGGGGCGCCAATGAAGCGGTCCTGGTGATGCTGAAGAAGATTGGCGATGTGTCGCAGGTCCCGGCGTTCATCGACTCCGTGAAGACGGGCCAGGGACGTCTGATGGGCTTCGGCCATCGGGTGTACAAGAACTACGATCCCCGGGCCCGCATCATCCGGGAGCTCGCCGAGCAGGTCTTCGCCGTCACCCAGCCGCATCCTCTGCTGCCGGTCGCGAAAGAGCTGGAGCGGATCGCCCTCGAAGATCAGTACTTCGTGAGCCGCAAGCTCTATCCGAACGTGGACTTCTACTCAGGACTGATCTATCAGGCGCTGGGCTTCCCCGTGGAGTTCTTCACGGTCCTCTTCGCGGTCGGCCGGACACCGGGCTGGTGCGCCCAGTGGGATGAAGCGATGGGCGATCCGGACATGAAAATCGCACGCCCCAAGCAGATCTACCTCGGCCCCCGGACCCGGCATCTCCCGCCGCGGTAAGCCGTCAGATCGCAGTACTCCGGCGTTTCTCAGGCGCTTTTCAGACTCATTAAGTTTGATCCCGGCCGATTGCCCGACTCTAACATCGGGCCGTCGCTGCTTCTGTCGTTGCGGCTTCTGTGCACTTTGCCCTGCCCGAAGGAGTCACGTCTCATGGTTCTCTCCCGCTGGCCTGGAATTGCCGAGTCTACAATTGGCACTATGCCGACCCCCAGCCACGCTGAAGAACCCATCCAGGATGACAAGTTCCCGACGGTAGGCGAAGCTGACGTTCCTGCTGAAGAATCCTTTTGGCCCAGGGTCTATCAGACCACACGACTCCGCTGGGGCCAGATGATTTTCCCGCAGCAGCTGCTTCTCGATGAATGGCATATCGTGACCCGCAAGCGGCACTTCCCCCTCTTCTGGATCACCCGCGAGGAATCGATTCCCTGGTCCAAGCTGGGGGCGGTGAAGCTGACCCGCGGACTCCTCTGGAGCACCGTCGAGATTGAGAATACCGGTGGGGTGAATCCCATCATCTTTCCCGGACTGAGCAACCGGCACGCGAACGAAGTTCGGCGCATCGTGGAGCAGCAGACATCGCGCTAATCGCCGGTCCGGTACACTTACCGCATGGCGACTGCTCTCTCTCACGACCTCGCAACTTATCTCCCCGCCCGTCTGGAGCGCTGCCGTGCTGCGATGGCAGCGCACGAGCTGGATGCCCTCCTGGTGACTGATCCGGCCAACCGGCGGTACCTCTCGGGCTTCACTGGCTCCGCCGGGATGCTGCTGATCACGCCCGAGTCCCAGTATCTGGCGACTGATTCCCGGTACTACACCCAGGCGGAACTCGAAACTCCCCTGTTTGAACTGGTGAAAGCCGGGTATGGCTATCTCAAAGGGCTCACAGAAACCCTCCCGCTTAATGGACTGCGACTCGGCATCGAAAAAGAGCATGTGACGCTCGCGGCCTTTGAGCAGATGCAGGAGGTCGCTGCGGAGTCGCACTGGACCCCGGTGTCACAGCTGGTGCAACGCTTGCGGGCCATCAAGGACCCCTACGAGCTGGAACTCCTCAAAACCGCCATCGCCCTCGGTGACGCGGCTATGGAAGCGGTGCTGGTCCACGCCCGTCCGGGAGTCACCGAAAACGAGCTCATCTCGCATTACCTGCGGATCGCCCGGGAAGTGGGAGCCGATGGCCCCAGCTACGAGCCGATTTTCGGCGCGGGTCCCAACGGCGCGATCATCCATCACCGGGGCAGCGACCGTCCCCTGGAAGCGGGCGATGTGCTGCTCATTGATGCCGGCGTGAAGTACCAGGGATACTGCTCCGACTGCACCCGGGTCTTTTGCATCGCCGAAGACAATCCCCGGCTGCGCGAAATCTACGAGATCGTGCTGAAGTCGCATGAGTACGGCTACGAGGTTACCGGGGCGGGAGTCGCCGCCAAAGAGGTCGACCTGCAAACTCGCCAGATTATCGAAGACGCGGGCTATGGTGAGTACTACGGCCATAGCTATGGTCACGGCATCGGCCTGGAAGTCCACGAGATTCCCCGGGTCTCCCGCCTGTCAGAGGATGTCCTGGAAGTGGGGATGCTCCATACAATTGAGCCGGGCATCTACCTGCCGGGAGTCGGCGGCATCCGGGTGGAAGACATCTGTGCCATCACGGACTCTGGTCCCGTACAACTCACCGGCATCAGCAAAGAGCTCCGGATTCTCGCCTAACCCTGACCGGACCGAATCGCCTGCCACTGCTGGAAAATGCTGCCATCAAAGTAGGGCACCAGTGCCCCCTGACGACCGCTCCCTTCCACGATAACGAGGGCGGATCCCAACCGTCGCCCGTTGCAGCCGTAGCACAGCTCGCTGCCATCTTTGAGGCGCGCCCAGAGTCCGATGGACCCGCCACCATCGAGATTGAGTGCACTCTGACAGCCCAGGGTCACTGCACCATAGGCAGCTTCTTCCAGCGTGACAGGCTGCGGAAACTGGATCAGCAGGAGTTCCCCACTGCGGGAAATCCCCACCACCGACCGGGTCGCTGATCCCAGGATGTCACGGCTGAACCCTTCCGGATTCCCCTCCTGACGTTGCACCTGTCCCTGCTGGACAATCAGCGGCCCCGCAGTCAGCAGATGGGTCGCTTGCTTCCAGTGAGGCGGCAACACGACCCCCTCATAAATCGCCTTGGCATCCTTGGCCCGACGCAACGCCGGATGGGCGCTCTCGTTGAAACCGAGGACCGCCGGTCCCGTGGGGAGAGTCGGCCGATGCGGTGTACTGGAGGGCAGATCGCGATTACTGATCACTACGCGCTTCGGCGCGCCGGACTCCTCAACCGGCGTCTCGGGCATCGGAGGGGCTCCGCCCAGACTCTGACTCCCACTACTGGCTGGAGCCAGCAGACGCCCATCCATCAGTCGCATCCCGCGTTGCGTACCGGACAGCGACACCTGACTCGCGCCCATCCACTGGTTGTACAGCACCACCGCACCACTCTTCAGTGGCTGGTTGTATCCCCAAAGCCAGATCGGCTCGAAGTAATCATCGAAGGTTACAAACGCCTTCGCTTCCAGGGGGGCGATCTGGTACTGACCGCTCTTGAGGAGTCCGATCGCAGAGCGAGAACGGGTATCGAAAGAGGCAACCTGCCCGTTGATCACGATGGTTCCTATGGGAAAGCCGCCGGGGCCGAAGAAGCCACCATTGATTGCTGCCACAGCCCCTTGCTGGCGCGCGATGTCGCGGAGTGTCGCGGGCTGGCGTAACCCCTTTGCTGGCACCGCGGGCAGCAACTGCAGGGAGGCCGTGGTGGAACGACGAATCACGCGCACCGGAATCTGCCGTCCCTGAATACTCAGGGGCAGCGATTCCCAGGTCAGCCCGTTCGCCAACTGCGGACTGGCGTTGGGCTCAGCAGTCACAGCTCCTGGAACGCAGAGGAGCAGGCAAGCCAGCAGCAGGAGGGGAGAACGTCGCACAGGCTGATTCTACGGGACGCTGTGAGATTCCCCCAATAGCAAGCGCCACCGACAGGAAGTCGATGGCGCGCTGGAGCTTCGGTGGATCGCTGGGGATCCTGGCAGCGTGGGAGAACTACTCGGCAGGTGCGGGAGCATCCGCCGCCGGAGCTTCATCGGCAGGCGCATCCACCGCAGGAACGACATCAGCGGGATTGATTTCCATCGCTGGCGGCGCATCAGCCGGGGGTGCTTCGGGCTCAGGCGTCATCTCCGCCTGTGTCTCCGGCCGGCTCATCTCGAGCATCTTCTCGAGATCTTCCTGCTGCTTCTTTTCGAACTCTTCACGCTTCTTCTGAATGTCCGCGATCTTGGTCGCGACCGCGCTCAGGGCTTCATCCGCTTGCGTGACAAGATCCGCCTGCGTCTCCGGGTCGAAACCACCCTTCATGCTGGACAGCACCTGCTGCGCCCGCTGATGCACCTGCGCATCCATGCTCGCGTACTCGAGGCCTTCTTTCACCAGGCTCAGCGCTTCGGGATAGCGATCCTTTAACTCCAGCCGAACCACCATCTGTCCCAGGGCGATGGGAGTCCAGGGGCGCTGGGGGTCAAGCTTGTACGACTCTTCATATCGTGCCAGCGCGGCTTTCCGGTGTTTTTCAGCCGACGCGATCTCTTCTTCGGTCGGCTCCGGGAAGCTGGAAAAGGCATCGAGGTTGTTCTGATTCGCCGCGAAGAAGTCCTGCATCCGCTTGGTCTCAGCCATGTCCGGGATCAGGCTGTTGAGCTGTCCCAGGACATAGAGCATCCCGGCTTCCTCAAGATGCTGAGTCAGTACCAGACCCTCGCGCTCCTCTTCGTCAGTCACTTCCAGGAGTTCAGCGGCGTTTTCATCCCGCAGAACTTTTAGGGCCTCTTCCGCGGAGGCCAGCGCACCAGGGAGATCCTCCCGGACCATCCAGAGGAAGCCCGCCCGGGCTTCGGGATCGTTGACCTCAATCTGGGCCTCGTCCAGGAGCTTGTCGAAGTTGTCGGAAAACACCTGATCAGAGCTGCCGACCGGGATAAAAATCTGCCACAGGCTGGCCGTCTCATAGGCTTCCCGGATCTCTTCTTCCGTGGCATCGACCTTGATGTCGGCTTCCGCGTCGGCCTGGGCATCGGCGCGCTTCTTGTCAAGAATCTTCTGGCGGACCGAGTCCTTCTCGGCCTCGAACTCCGGTCCCTCTGCCCGACGGAACGTATCGAGCTTGATCAGGAAGTACCCGTTGCGGGTTTCGGAAAAGATAGGCTTGCTCAGGCTGCCAGGCGCGGTGTTTCGCAGGGTATCGGCGTACTCTTTGCCGTAGTCGTTGATCATCTGCGCCACGGAAATGAGATCGAGCCGTCCGCCGACCTCCTTGGTTTCGATGTCCGCTGACTCTTCCCGGGCGAGGGTGACAAAGTCGCTGCCATCCGCCACCTTGGCGCTCAGTTCTTCGACCTTCTTCCGCGCGTCTTCCTTGACCTGCTTTTCAGCCTGGTCCCGGAGCACGGTTTCGTACTCCTGCTGGATGATCTGCAGTTCCAGCATCTTGATGAAGTCGTCCATCGACAGCCCGGTCATGCGGGAGACGGCCATCGCGAACTGATTCCGGCGCTTCTTCTCCTGGAGGTTGTCGCCGATTTTCTGCAGGATCGACCGGTCGGCCCCGACCACCATCGGCGGCAGCAACTGCGACTCTGCCAGCTTCAGTTGCTCGCGGACCTTTTCTTTCGAGGGGACGATGCCGTACTCCAGCGCTTTCTGCTCCAGTAGCTGCGAGGAAATCAGCGACGAGATCGCCTGCGCCTTCATCTGGAATTCCTGCATCGGATCCACCAGGGTGCCCGGCGGGCTCTGATTGCGGTAGTTGTCATGAATCCGACGGAACTGCCGCTCGAACTCCCGGCGCTCGATTTTCTCGCCTCCCACGACCGCCACCGCTTCCCCCTGCTTCGCGAAGAAGACATCCTGGGGATTCCGGCCTTTGCTGCCGCACTGGACCTGCCCGGTCTGCAGCCCGAAGAAGAGCGCGCCGACCATGACAACTGCCATGCCGCTGAAGAACCACTTGGCCTTCGTACGCGCCCATTCGAGTGCTGTGATCTGCTCGTGTTCGTTCATCGTTCCTCGCGAGTCGTCGCTGCTGCCCGGGCGGGCGTAGTGAGAGCCTCCCCTGAGAGGAGGCCCGGTGCCGAATGGGAAAGTGTACTGGCTTCCGCTACTCTGGGCAATCCGCCGTTGGTGCGGTGGAATGCGCCTGCTCGTACCGCGCCACCTGCTCCCGTCGACGGACAAACCGCTCCGCGCTGTTGGGCAGCCCCTTCATGAAGGCCTCGACAATCTGCAGGGCATACCAGGGAGCCAGAAAGTCTGCCGGCAGACAGAGGACATTCGCGCCGTTATGTTCCCTGGAAAGCCGCGCTAAGTCCGGATTCCATGCGGGCGCTGCGGCCACCCCCGGGACCTTATTCGCGGCGATGCAAACCCCCAGACCAGAACCACACATCAATATCCCCAAATCGGCCTCGCCGTGAGCCACCGCTTCCCCTACAGCAAATGCAATCAGCGGGTGATCCGTCGGTTCGGAGTTGTGCGTCCCGAGGTCGAACACCTCATGCCCGGCTGCCTGCAGGTGCGCGGTCAGCATGGCCTTGAGGTCGTACCCCCGATGATCACTCCCCAGCGCGAGCCGCATGTCTCCACCCTCCGCGAGGCATTGTACGGTGCCGGTCCTCGTGGAGCCGTTAAGAAGAGTCAGGAGGCCGGCGGGAGGGGGCCGGGGAGATCGAGCGTGGGGTCGGGCCGCGGCCAGGCGACCAGGACGGACTGCACCAGACGGACACAGCACATCACCAGGCTGCCGCAGGCCAAGACAGCGATGAACACTCGCAGGGGCTGCATCGGGATTTTCTGGGCGTTGCCGTTCCCTTTGGGGATGTGCAGCCCATCATGGGATCGCTTGGCGATTTCGATCTCTTTCGCCCGACCAGCGGTCAGCTTGTTCCCCATCTGATTAAGCGGTGCACCAGCGTCATCAACTCCACGGCGTTGCGCCACAAACCGACTGGAGGCATCGGCGAACGACGATGGAATCCGCGTGTAGTACTCGGGGAGCGCCGCCAGCAGCACCAGACAAAGCAAAAAGCTGCCAAACGACACCCCCGCACTCCGCAGGTACGGGGTCGGATCGGAACGGCGTGGGCGAGCAGCAGTCACGCAGGCACCTCTCCTCCAGGAGTCCCGATCGGGTGCTCCTGATGTAGAGTCGCCCTCCGGACTCACCCTTCCTTAGGGTGATGCAATCTCCGCCGCCAGCGACCGGGCGAGGCCAATGAAAATCCGGGTCGCTGCCCCCGATGACCAGTCCCCATTGAGGCCGCTGGACTTGTCGAAATGGTCGATCGGCGCGATGTCCAGATGTGCCCAGCGGGTCGACTGCACAAAGTGATGCAGGAAGTACGCCCCGGCGATGGCGTCGCCGTAGGGGTCCATCTGCCCCACGTTGCTGACATCAGCACGGCTGCTCTTCGCAATCTCGTCGTACTCCTCGGTCATGGGGAGTCGCCAGTACGGCTCTCCGACCGCTTCACCGAGCGCCAGAATCTGGTCTGCCAGGGCGTCGTCTTTGGAGAGCACAGCCCCCCGCCCAGTCCCCAGGGCAGCGACCGCGGACCCGGTGAGAGTCGCGGCATCGACCATGATGGCCGGCTGATACCGCTGGACCGCAAAGGCCAGCGCATCCGCCAGCACCAGCCGCCCCTCGGCATCAGTGTGGCCGATTTCGACATAGCTCCCATCCAGGGCCTGATACACATCGCTGGGGCGCATCGCCTGGGGGCCGATCGCGTTTTCGGCGAGCGCACAGACCCCCATCACATTGACCGGGAGCTGCATCGTGGCAATGGCCTGCATTGCCCCCAGCACCGCCGCAGCGCCCATCATGTCCAGGTACATGTCCCGCATTCCCTTCCAGCCCTTCACATTCAGGCCGCCGGTGTCGAAGGTGATGCCTTTTCCGACCAGGACCAGGGGTGCCTGATCCGGCGCTCCTCCCCGATGCTCCAGCGCGACCAGCCGGGGCGGCGTGGCACTCGCCGACCCCACCGCCAGCAGGAGGCCTGCGCGGCCTCCGGGGAAATCTTCCATCCGGTCCAGGCGATGCTCGTCGTACACACTCACCTGGAGCCCCAGATCCTGCAGCTTCCTGGCCTGCTCGGCGAAAGCTTCAGGAAAGAGCACATTCGCCGGGCGGTTACCGAGATCCCGGGCGAGATGGAGCCCATCGCTGATCGCCTGCGCCGCCAGGAGTGCAGCAGCCAGCGACTCCTCTCCAGCGTCGGGATGCCGCAGCACAATGCTCGTCAACTCCACTGGGGCGGGTTCATCGGGGTCGGGAGTCTGAAACTCTTTGTATTCATAGGTGGCCAGGGCGGCTTCGACAGAGACCAGTTCCAGCAGTGACGCCCCTTCGAGTCCCGGGAGCGTACACGCCCGCAGATTGAGGGCGATCTGCGCGGACTCCCGCTTCTTCACCTGGCTGATCAGATCACGCACCGCCAGACGCATTTTGCGGATGGTTAGTCCTTCGGGTTTGGGCAGCCCGTACAGCCAGACCGCAGGTCCACCGGAGGGCCACCGGACCGGCTCAAGCTGCTTTGGCTTCAGCGGTTGCTCGGTGAGCTGGGCGCGCAACCAGTCGATGTCTGTCTGCGGGACATCCGGCAGCATCGCCTCGTAGCGGCATTCTGGTGTGCTGTGTGTGGGGAGGATCCGGACCACATCAGCGGGCCAGGTGTCGGTCAGGGAGAACTGCAGTGTCATGCTGCCGATTCTACGCCACGGGTGCTAGTTCATCTGCTTCAGTCGAGGGTCCAGCGCATCCCGCAGACCATCGCCGAGCAGATTGAAGCCAAGGACCGTAAACACGATACAGAGCCCCGGCAAGAGGCTGACCCACCAGGCGGTATCGATCGCGGACCGTCCTTCAGAAAGCATGTTGCCCCAGCTGGGAGCCGGCGCCTGAATCCCCAGGCCCAGGAACGACAGCCCCGCCTCCCCCAGGATATTCCCGGCGACTCCCAGAGTCGCGACCACGATGATCGGGGCCACGCTGTTCGGCATGATGTGCGTCGCGATGAGTCGGAAGTCGCTGGCTCCCTGCGCCCGTGCCGCCTGGATGAATTCGTTTTCCTTCACCGCCAGGACCTGCCCCCGGACAATGCGGGCGATCGGGGTCCAGCCGGTGACGCCCAGCGCAATGAAGATGTTCCAGAGCCCCGGCTTCTCGATCGCTGCCAGGATGGCGATCGCCAGGAGCAGGCTGGGGAAGGCGAAAAAGATGTCCGTGATCCGCATCAGGAAGTTGTCGATGCGCCCACCATAGAAACCGGCAGCCGCGCCGATCAGGACGCCGATCAGCAGGTTGATCAGCTCGGCCACGATGCCCACAATCAGCGAAATTTGTGCCCCGTAGATCAGGCGACTGAGCATGTCGCGACCCGCTTTATCCGTGCCGAGGGGGAAGTAGTAGTTACCGTCGAGGGCCGGACGAGGTGCGCGGAACTCCTTGCGGGCTGCTTCCGGTAACTCCCGGTCGACATCTTCCTGCGTCAGCATGAAGGCCGGCGCATCGGGCTGGTAGACCGCCTTACTGGACCCGGGCACCTTTTGCCACCCAATCGGCGGCACCAGGTTGGCCTTTTTGTAAATGAGGTTTTCGTCATGGGGCGCCAGCCAGGGCGCAAAAATCGCCACGAAGCAGAGGATGCCAATGATGACCAGACCAAAGAGCGCGCTCCGCTTCCTGACGAGGCGCTTCATGATCTCCTTGAGCCCGAACACATTGCTGATGGCATGACCCTGCTCGACAATGTCGAGTTCCATCTGGCGGAATGGGTCATGCCCCAGTCCGGGGGTCAGCTCGTCCTTACCGGGATGCAGCGGGGCCGTGCTCATGGGTTAGTCCTGCCGAATCCGCGGGTCGACCCAGGCGTAGAGGACATCCACGACGAGGTTGACGAGCACAAAGTTCAGGGCGAAGAGCAGGGTCCCTCCCATCACGACCGGAAAGTCGCGCTGCAGGATGGCGAACACTATCTCCTGTCCCAGACCGGGCCAGGAAAAGACCGTTTCTGTGAGCACAGCCCCAGCCAGCAGTGAGGCGAAGTTGGTCCCCACTACCGTAATGATGGGGATCATGGCGTTCTTCAGTGCATGGCGCATCACGATGTGGGTGAAGTTGAGCCCCTTGGCCCTGGCGGTGCGGACGTAGTCGAGGTTAAGCACCTCAAGCATGGAGGACCGGGTCATGCGGGCGATGATCGCCATCGGGACGGTCGAGAGGGTGATGGCCGGCAGAATGATGTTTTGGTACCAGTAGACCAGCTTCAGTTCTTTCCCCATCCAGGGAATCGTGACCCAGTACGCCTTCCCGGTGCCAGTGGCTTCCACCCATCCAAGATTCACCGTAAAGACCAGATACAGCATGAGCCCCAGCCAGAAGACCGGCATGGAGACCCCAATGAGCGCCAGGCCCATACTGCTGTAGTCGATCCAGGTGTTGGGTTTCACTGCCGACAGGATGCCGGCTCCGACCCCCAGGATGATGGCCAGGGTCATCGCAGCCACGGACAGGTGGACGGTCTTCCAGAAGGAGTTGTTGATGATCTCCCGGACTTCGCGCTTCTGGACATAGCTCCGGCCGAAGTCCCCCTTCAGGGAGTTGCCGGCGAAGATCAGGTACCGCTGCCAGGCGGGCTTATCGAGTCCGAGCTTCTTCTCCAGCTGCTGGCGGGCGACCGGGTCTTCCCGCTGCCCCATCATGACGCGGATGGGGTCCCCAGGGACCACCATCGTCAGGATAAAGGTGATGAGACTGATCCCGAACAGGACCGGGATCAGCTGCAGCAGCCGTCGAACGATGAACTGCAGGACGTTGATGAGCGTGCCTCAGTCAGGCGATATGTACTGGCGGGAACTCAGGCCCCGGTCGCAGATGCTAGTGGAGAAACCCTCGCGGGGCTACCGGCCCGATCAGGGCTGGACAAAGGAAACGGTCTCCAGGTCCACGCCCGGGATCTGGGGTGCCCGGTCGAGGCGGGTCAGATGTAGCCCCTGCACATAGGGCTGCTTGAGGATCATGCACTTCCGGTTGAGCAGCAGGATCCAGGGGGCGTCGTCGTAGATGATCTGCTCGGCCTGCTGGTACAGCGCCATCCGCTGCGCCTGATCCGCGATCACCTGGGCTTCTTCCACGAGCTTATCGACCTGGGGATTGCCGTAGAACGCCTGATTCCCCGCCGGTCCTTTGTTCTTGCTGTGAAACAGGACATAGAGGATGTTGTCCGGGTCGGGATAGTCCATAAGCCAGGTTGCCTGGCCGATGTGATGCTGTCCCTGATCCATGGCCTCCAGGAAGCTCCCCCAGTCCAGGGTCCGCAATTCAGTCTTGACACCCAGCTTCGCGAAGTCCCCCTGGACCGCCTGCATGATCTGGCTGTGGGTCTCATCGTTGTTGCACCAGAGCGTCATGCTCGGGAGCCCCTCACCGCCGGGATATCCAGCCTGCTTCAGCAGTTCAGCCGCTTTCTCGGGGTTATAGGGATAGGCTCCGTGGGGCGCGGTGTAGCCGGGGAAGTTGTTAGGCAGATAACTGGTACTGATCGTCCGGGTTTGTTTGAGCAGGGTGTTCGCGATGAACTCCTTGTCAACGGCGTAGTTAAGCGCCTGACGCAGGGTCGGGTTGCCCTTCAGTGGTTCCTTGTCGCAGTTAAAGGCGATGTTGTACATATCGAGGGTCGGCTTCTCGATCATCATCGCCGCCAGCTTGGGATCCGCCAGGACCCCCTCGATTTCTTCCGCCGGGATATCCGTATGTGTGTAGGTTCCCCGCTTGAAGCCCTCGAAGCGCTTTTTCGCTTCCTTCTCCACGACATACTTGATGCCCTTCAGTTTCGGAGCGCCCTGGAAGTAGTCCGGATAGGCTTCCAGCGTGACCCCTTCGGCCGGGTTGTAGGTCCCTTCAGCCATGCGGAACGGCCCGGTCCCAACAGGATTATTCGAGAACGCTTTCGCCATGTTCTCGGTCGCTTCCCTCGGAACTATCACGGTGGTGCTCTGGGCGAGGTACCAGGGGAAAAGGGCGTTGGGGCGATCCAGCGTGATTTCGATGGTCAGCGGGTCGCGCACCACGATCCCCGACGCCGATGGGGCCTTGCCGCTCATGACATCGGCCGCGCCCTTGATGGGGTCCAGGAAGAGCGTTTTGGGGGACTGGGTTTGCGGATTCAGCACCCGGTTGAAGCTGAACTCCACGTCATCAGCGGTCAGTTCCCGGCCATTGTGAAACTTCACGCCCGGCTGCAGGACAAAGGTATAAACGAGGCCTGCAGGATCCACGGTCCAGCTGGTCGCCAGCGCCGGGACCAGCTGCCCGTCGGGGTCAATTTTGACCAGCCCGTCAAAGAGCTGATTGATCACACCCGCCGAGAGGCTGTCGGTCACCATCGCTGGATCCAGCGTCGGAATGATGTCGCCGACCGGGAAGGTGTACATCTCCGGCAACGACGTGGCCGGCGACGGGGTCTTGCCCGTCGAGCCTTCAGACTTGCCATCCGGGGCCGGCGCGTTACCACCACAGCCGACTAACCAGAGTGCCGTCAGCAGTACCAGGGAGCGATGCAGGGGGACAGACCTCATGGAGACCTCCTCGGGGATTGCAGGGCGATTATAGCGACGTCATTCAGCAGCGAACGCGGGGGGCTGCTGGACCAGTTGCCAGCCTCCCCCAGTCACCAGGACCGCTCCGACATATCCACTCACATCCAGACGCTGCAACAGCCCTTCGCTCCGCTCAGAAATCATCTCAGCCTGCGACTGCTGCGCCGGGTCCAGCGCCTGGAGTGCGCCATTGGTGACGATGAGCCAGTGGGTCTCTGCCGGGAAGGCCAGGAACCGGACTGTCCGGCCATCAGCCAGCCGCGTGCCGGGGAGGACCCAGGGCTCCAGCCGATGACGTTGCATCGTGAGGATGGGGTGGTCCGGTGGCGACGATGCCAGCAGCAGGTATTTGTCCCAGATCACCCGATGATTCGGCAGGTAGTACCCCGCCTGCTTGAAGCTGTCACTCAGGAGCACCAGCGTCTGCGACGAAGGTCCCGCCTTCGGGATGTCATCCACATGGACCACCATCGCCTGGTCGACCATTCGCAAAAGGGGCCAGCTCAGATCGGTCCGGGGGTCGCCGGTGGCAAAGCGCCAGAGCAGAATCGGTAGCATCAGCGCCAGAAACAGCGCCGCAATCAGGGGCTGTCGCTGCGTCACCCGGGTGCTACCACAGCCGATAACCAGCGCTACTGATGGGGCATAATCGAGAAAAATCCCCGTGAAGTTCACATGGACGATGAGGTAGAAGAGCACCCCCGGAAGCACCCACCAGCAGAGGAAACCGAGTGGAATCCGGCTGTCATCCGCGTTACTGACCGACGGCAGTCGCCGAGCCACCGGGATCAGCGCCAGGACCACCACCACCGGGATCGGCAGCGCGAAGCCGAGCCAGAAGAAGTCGCGCATCGCCCGCCAGTTCGCGGCAAGCTCCTGCAGCGGTCCCGACTCGAAGCGTCCGAAGCGGGTCTCGTGCTTGACCCCTTCGGTCTGGATCGCCTGCAGCCATTCCCCCACTCCTCCGGATGCCTGCCAGACCGGGACATACGCCGCCAGCGATAGTCCTGTCAGTACTACGAGTGACAGGTGTTTTTGTCGACCCGGGAGTCCCCACCAGACCCAGGCCAACAGCGGGAGTCCCAGGACCAGACTCGGGAGGCGATACGCTCCACCGATCGCGGCTATGACAAACGGCCACCACCAGCGCGGGTCCCCTTCCTGTCGGACGCGCCAGGCGGACCAGCCAAGCCACGCGAACCAACAGGCACCTGCGGGATAGCTCAGGGCGACCGACCCGTAGTAGAGCGTCAACGGACTCGCCAGCAGCAGGAGTGCCGCGACACCTCCCGCCAGCACGCCCCCCCAAGCCCGCCCGAGCAACCAGGTCGCCCAGGCCGCGCCCCCAAGCAGCAGCCAGTTCACCAGGAGATACCCGCGATTCGGCTCTCCGCCCATGATTTTCGTGCCGAGCCAGCCGGATACCACATACGCCGGGTAGCCCGGCGGATGGGGCTGGTGCAGCCGGACATCGAATTGCTCCAGCGCGAGGGCATACTGCGCGGAGTCCCATCGGGCGAGATATCGGGAGTGACACAGCCACTGGCCACACCACAGGAGGAGCCCAGCGACACCCATCGCCAGCATGACCCGCTTCAGCAGCAGACCGTCAGATGGTGGTGTAGCCGCAGTCGGGGGAGACAAGGTCGCCACGGGGGAGTAGCATACGGCCCATGCCAGCAGGAAGCGCCATCATGCACTGGATGCTCGTGGCGTGTGGCGGTGCGCTTGGCGCGGTCGCCCGGTATGCAGTCGCGCAATGGCTGCATCCGGACCGTCTCCCGCAGGCGATTCCCCTGGGGACCCTGGCCGTGAATGTCACCGGGTCAGCGCTCCTTGGCTGGCTCTTCGCGCAGCTCTTCACCGGGATGGAACAGGGGAAAGACCAGTCACTCTGGTTGCTGTGGGGTGTTGGATTCTGCGGCGCATTCACCACGATGTCGACGTTAAGCCTTGAGACACTGACCCTGATACAGCGCAACCATCCGACGCTCGCTTTGCTGAACTGGAGCCTGCAAACGCTGCTCTGTCTGGGCGCCGCCTGGGCCGGGTTACTCCTCGGGAAACGTTAGCCGACGATCCGCGTCCTGGGCAGTCGCAGGGAGCACCTGCCGCAGCACCCGGAGCCAGTTGCCTCCTAAAATCGCCTGGATGTCATCGTCGCGATACCCCCGACGCATCAGCGCGGCGGTGAGATTCGGCAGCGCTGCGACATCCTCCAGCCCGGTGATCGGAATCTCATACCCATCGAAATCACTGCCGATGCCGACATATCCGATTCCGGCAATGCTGACAGCATGATCGATGTGGTCGCAGACATCTTCCACACTCAGGCGCAGCGACTTCGCATCGTCATGGGGTCGCATATGCTGCGCGATGAAATCGATACCGATAACCCCACCCGTCGCGGCGATACCCCGTAGAGTCTCATCGGAGCAATTGCGCGGAATGTCCATAAGCTGACGACAGAGTGAGTGCGAAGCGATGACGGGCTGTGTGGCAGAAGAGAGGACTTCCTCGACCCCCGGGTCCGCCAGGTGGGCAATGTCGACGAGCATCCCCAGCTGGCGCATTCTGCGGACCACCCGCCAGCCCGCCTTCGTCAGGCCGCTGGGCTGTGGATTCCCGCAACCGGAGGCGAGTTCGCTGTCGTGATTGTGGGTCAGCCCCACGACCCGGACTCCCGCCCAATAGAACGCATCGAGGAGCGTGACATCGCCCTGCAATGGTGTGGCCCCTTCGATTGAGAAACAGAAGCCGAGCTTCCCGGACCCCGGTCCGATGCCATCCAGATCAGCTACGGAAGCTACCTGTTGTAGCCGACCGCCGGAGCGCATGATGATCCGCTGCCCGGTCGCCAGGAGATCCTGGGCAAAGGCGGTCGCTTCCTGTCCATGGAACTTCGCAGGGGTCCAGAGCGAGGCAATCTGCAGACTGACACCCCCGGCGATGAAGCGGGGATAGTCGGTATGGCCGGATGACTGTCGCTCGAAAAAGTCATAGCCCTTGTCCATGACCTCGTAAAACGTGTCGGCGTGGCCATCAATGACCCAGGAGCGCCGATGCAGGGCCAGGGCCTCCTGTGAAGCATTCGGAAGCGATCCGGCAACTGTGTCAGGACTCATGATGTCGGTCCCATCGTGGGTGGCGGCAGGGTGTCGATGTTTTCTTCCGTCACCAGATAGTCTTCCGGCACCCCGATGGTGTCCGGGTCGGTTTTCGCTTTACGCACAAATTCGATGATGCAGGGGGGACAGCAGAAGTAGTACAGCCGGCCGTTAATCTGCCAGGTCATGGTTCCCCGGGATCCGGTAATCGGGCAGCGGACATCCCCCTTTTTCGGTGCGGCATGGGTCGTGGCCTCATCTCCGAGCATGGTGCGGGCATACTTCTCAAACGGCGATACATTGCCATTCGCCTCGATGTCCGCCGCAGTGTAAATCCCACCAGGTGTCAGGACTTCCTGGGCCACCAGATCGATTCCCGACTGCGGCGCAACTGGGGGGGGCGGCGGGGCAGGACTCAGGAAGAGGCCGATGCCAACTCCCATCCCAATCGCGAGGAGTCCCAGTCCGGCCAGGGGAAGTGGTTTCACGCGATCGATGGTACCAGCCGGACTCGCCTGCCAGCCCCTCTACTCAGTGAAGAGTTTTTCTTCGATGAGCTGCTCCTGCACCTGGCGTCCACGGGGGTCGAAGCAGAAGAACTTGAAGTGCTTTTCGAACTCCAGGTCGACATACTTCCGCCCGGTGCGGTTTTTCTCAATGGTCGCCACCACCCACCGTTCGTACTCCAGGAGTTTCGAGGGGTTGTAGGCGACATTGTTCTTGGAAATGATCTTCGCCTTGTCGTTGAGGATCAGCGCGATGTCAGCTTCGTAGTCGATGGCTGAGCCGCCTCGCAGGTGATGCAGTCGCATACGCTTCGCCTTGAGCCCTTCACGGTCGGCGGCCACGATGCTGACAATCGGAATCTCCAGATTGAGGGCGATGTCCTTCAGCCCCTCAACAATCGTGGTGACCTTGTCCTCATCAGTAGCAGGCTCCGGGAAGACCGGGACCTTCTGGAGATAGTCCACGAAGACCACCACATGGCCCCGTTCTTTCTTCAGGTTCTGAGCCATCCAACGGATCGACTGGAGGGTCGTCTTCATCGTGTTCCCTTTGAACAGGATCATCCGCGACTGGTACTGCTCGATTTTTTCCAGCACCAGCTTCCCCCGCTGGGAAGTCCGTAGCAGTTCAATGAACCCGACCCGCCCATCCCCAGCCTTTTTGATCCCTTCCAGGACATCCCGTTCCACCAGCCCCAGATCAAAGGGGGTCAGGCCGAAGGGATTCACCGATTCCATCGGGATCAGCCGCTTGAGCAGGTACTCCTCGTTGTGCTCGTAGCAAATGTAGAGGACCGTGGCCTCGCCATTGAAGGCGAGATTGCGGGCCATCTGGAGGCTCATGATGGTCTTCCCGACCCCCTGTGCCCCACCAATAAGGATCAGTTCCCCCTGGGAGATGCCATTGATCGCCCGGTCGATGCTCTCAAAGCCCGTGGCATAGGTCCGGAAGCCACTGGTCGTCCCTTTCAGGGTCCGCTGGTGTATTCCTTCCATTACCTGCTGGACCGACATCGGCTCATCGAACCGGACGTTTTCCTGGATTTTTTCAAGATCCCATTTCAGGAGATTCAGGATCTGCTGCGGGTCGCGCTTCTGCTCCTGCAGCAGGTGCAAACAGGTCTCCAGCAACGTCCGGACCTTCCGGACTGTATGGAAATCGCGGAGGGACTGGACCTTGGCCGGGAATTCTTCCACGGAGTCGATGCAGTCGTTCGCCAGTTGCTCCAGCCCGGCGATCCCCCCGAGCTGATGGAGCAGGTTGGCTTCCTGGAGGGCATTGGCGATGACTCCCAGGTCCATTTCCTGGATCTCGCTGTCCGCCAGCAGGTGAATCACCCGGACCATTTCACGGTAGGTGGAGGTGTAAAGGGGCAGCGCCGGACCGTAGTCCCGCAGGATTTCCGCGAAGTTGCGCGAGGGCGCTTTGAAAAAGAGCCCCAGGACCGCCGCTTCCATAGCGATTTGCGACCCCTCGGCGAGTCCCCGCAGAGCGGCGGCACCCGGGGCAGCACTGGCTGTCCGCTGCTGGGCATCGGAGAGAGCGTTAGCGAGAGACCGGACATCGGACATGGCGCACGGGGCTCCTTGGCGGAGAATGGACTCCCCTTAATGTCCTGCCCGCACTCTAAAAGAGACCTCCGCTGCTGTCCGGGGCATAAAAAGCGCTCCCAGCCTGGGCCGGGAGCGCGCGGAAATGGTTCGAAACCAGGAGGCGACTACATCACACCATCGGTGTCGGCTTCCGCCGGGTCGGCATCGGCATGGGCGGCTTCGTCGTCTGCCGGAGGCATGTGGAGCGCGACACAGGCCTCGCAGGCCAGCGACGAATTCATGCACTCATCGCAGTCCCCTCCAGAGGAGCAGATCTCGCAGGCCCGCATCATCTTGAGGTGGTCGGGGCAGACGATGTTCAGCATGCAGTCATCACACATGAACATTGCTCCCAGATGCTCCCCACACAGGGTGTGGTCGTCATCCTGACATGCCTCGCAACCTGCGACCGCCTCTTTGCAGACATCGCACATGTAGTGCGGGGCGCAGACATTGCAGGTCATCATGCCCTTGGCACAGTCCGCGCAGGGGATCATGGTCATCATGTTGGCCAGGCAGGCCTCACAGCCGTTGGCCATTTTGTCCTGCGCCCAGTTGCACATGTCACCAGCAGCACAGGCAGGGCACGAGGCCATGTGATCGGTGCATTCCTGGCAGTAGATCTGGGGGCCGCAGACTTCGCAGGTCAGCGCACGGGTCACACAGTGCATGCAGACCGCTGATTCCTCAGCGGAGGTCGCCCCGTGGTCACCAGCAAAGGCGGTGGCTGCAAAGCAGGTGATAAGCAGAAAGAGGGAAAGCGTTAACAGGCGAAACATAGTTCGCTCCTTCGTCGTAGGTTGCAGAGAGTGGCCCTGTGGCACTAGCGCCTGACTCGCCATAGGCTGTAGTCGGCTCGCATAGCGTACCGCTACCTCCGCGGTATCTCAAACGACCCGACGCTTTCCGTCCATCGACCGAGGTTTCGCTACACTCCCTTCCTGCGATGTCCCAGTACTCCCGTCTCCCGCTGGCTGGTCCTCCCCGTGGATTTGCCCCCGGACGTGAAGCCTCGCTGGACGGCACCATAGAGCGCATCACCTTTCAGAATGTCGATTCCGGCTTTGTTGTCGCCCGTTTCCGCGTCCAAAAAACCAACGAACTGGTGACCGTAGTCGGCTCGCTCTCGGGGGTCCAAAAAGGCGAAGACCTCCAGATTCATGGAGTCTGGAACGAGGACCCCCGCTTCGGGCCGCAGTTGCAGGTCCGACGCTTTGAGATCCAGCTCCCCACTAGCGGCGCGGGACTCCGGGACTACCTCACCACCTTCCACAACATCGGCCCCTCCCGGGCCAAATCGCTGGTCGAGGCGTTCGGGGAGGACCTGTCGCACGTCATCGATCACGAGCCGGAACGCCTCCGGGGAGTCAAGGGCATTACCCGGGCGATCGCGAAGAGCCTGAAGGAAGAGTGGACCGCCCGGGGCGCAGAGCGGCAGGTGATGGTCTTCTGCCAGTCCTTCGGTATCACGGCGAATCAGGCGCGTCGGATTTTCAAGACCTATGGCGACCGGGCTCTGCGGATTCTGACTATTGAGGGGAATCCCTACCAGCTGGCTGAAGATGTCTTCGGCATCGGCTTTCGGAAAGCGGATGAAATCGCGCTGAAACTCGGGATCCAGCCTGATGATCCGCGACGAGTCCAGGCGGCGTTGCGCTACACCCTGGTCCAGGGGGCGGATGACGGTCACACCTACCTGCCGCTGGAGCGCCTGTTCCAGCAGGCCGCGACCGAGCTCCCGGAAGTCGACACGCAGCGACTCACCGAAGCCCTCGGGGATCTGCTGCATGAGCGACGCGTCATTGCTGATCCCCATCTGCTGCCTGCCCGGGAGCGCCCCGACCCCTCTCTGTTGCAGGCGGAGCAGCTGGAGTCCGCCTGTCCCATCTTTCTGCCCCAGCATTGGGACACCGAGCAAAAGCTGGTCCGGGAACTCAAGCGCCGTCTGGAGACACCGGCTGCCACCGCCCTGCCACCCGACAGGGAGTCGCGGATGCAGCAGTACCGGGAGCGACAGGGGCTCGAACTCTCCGATGAACAGCTCACGGCAATCCGGGAGTCGCTGCTGGCTCCGGTCTTCCTCCTCACCGGCGGTCCGGGGACCGGCAAGTCCACCTGTCTCAAGCTCGCGGTTGATGTCCTGGAACACGAGCGGGCCCGGGTCGCCCTCGCCGCACCGACCGGGCGGGCAGCGCGACGCCTGACCGAAACCACGGGGCGTCCGGCATCGACCCTGCACCGGCTCCTCGAGTTTCAGCCGGCTGCCGGGGGCTTCCAGCGCAATGCCGAGACGCCCCTGGAATGCGATGTTGTGATCGTCGATGAAGTCAGCATGCTCGATGCCCAGCTCGCCGCCGCGCTCTTCGCCGCCCTGCCAGCAGAGGCCCGCCTGATTCTTGTCGGCGACCCCGATCAGCTCCCGTCGGTGGGGGCCGGCAATGTCCTGGCGGACCTCATCGCCTCAGACACCGTGCCGCGAGTCCATCTCACCCGTATCTATCGTCAGGCACAGACCAGCCAGATCGTGGTGAACGCCCATCGCATCAATGCCGGCGAGATGCCGGACCTGGAGCCTCAGGCGGGGCAAAAGCGGGATTTTCGATTTTTCTCAGTCTCCAACGATAAGGACCTCGCCCCGCAGGAAGCCAAAGAGAAGCTGGTCCGGTATCTCACCGAGGTCCTGTCGCAACATGTCGATCTCATCCGGCAGGTACAGGTGCTCACCCCCATGCACCACGGACCAGTCGGTGCCCGGGCCCTGAATCCCCTGCTGCAACAGACCCTGAATCCGGTAGCCACACCGCAGGATCTCCTCAGGCTGGGGGAACGGGAGTTTCGCCTGGGTGATCGCGTGATGCAGATGCGGAACAACTACGACAAGGATGTCTTCAACGGCGACATCGGCTTCGTCAGCCGCATCGACCGCGAAAAGCAGGAATGTGTCATCAACTTCGAGCAGCCGGTCACCTACACCAGCGGTGAGCTCGACGAAGTGCAGCTGGCCTATGCGATTACGGTCCACAAATCGCAGGGGAGCGAATTCCCCGTGGTGGTGATGCCCCTGGTGACGCAGCACTACATGATGCTGCGACGCAATCTGCTCTACACCGCTATCACCCGGGCGCGGAAGCTGGTCATCCTCATCGGTCAGCGAAAGGCCCTTGGGATCGCTGTCCAGCGTGGCTATGCCGATGCGGATCGACGCTGCACCGGGCTTGCACCTCGCCTGCGACATGCCCTCGGGCTCTAGCCCGACCGGTACACTCCACTCCTGTGCGAGCCCTTGCGGTGTATGCCCTGCTGGTCCTGCTGGCAGACTGGGCGCTCTTCAGTCGCTTTCTGGCGCTACCGCCAGGACGCCTCCTCGTGCGCCTGATCCTGATCGTGATGTTGACCATGATGGTCGCCCAGGTAGGGTCGCTTGTTCAGTTCCTTTATGGCGACTGGCTGTTCATCAGTTCCTGGGGCACCCGGGACCTCTTTCTGGCGACCACGCTCATCAAGCTCCCCTTTGCCTGGGTCGCCCTCCCCCGGATGGAATTCACCAAGTTTTTTTCCCTCGCGACTCTGGGAAACCTGGCGGCGCTGCTCATTTTTACTCCCCTGCTCTGGCTCTATCCGGCGATCGTGGGGGTGCATCCCGACACCCTCCGCGACCTGGAGCGACAGGCGATCGATGGGGGCTTCGAAATCCGGGCCGCCATCGAAAAGTTCCGCATCAACCACGGCGGACAGGTGCCGGCATATGTCTTTGGAGGAGATGACGCGAGCTGGCGCGGCATGAGCCATCGGGACCGCCTGCTGCAGGAAGGGCTGCTGGAAGCCTATCCCCGGAATCCCCTCCATCTGCACCGGGCATACATGCCCGGACGTCAGCGCTGGACCCTCCCTGGGCTGTTCCTCGGGCAGAAGGAAAAGGCGTTCGAGACGCTTCGGACGCAGTGGCTGCCCCGGGTGCGTCATTCGTCAGAACCCCGCTTCGGGCTCCAGGGGATCCGGATGGGGAATCAGCTCAGCGACCCCCGGGTCCCGGTGAGCCTCCTGCCACAAGCCCTGGCGCCGGATCAGCCGGTCCCCCTGCCGGGCAGCTTCCTCTATCGGGCCTTTGATCTGAACGATGACGGCCAGGTCGAGAGCTATGTGCTGATGGTCTTTGGTGCGGAGGGTTCTTCGGGGCTGGATGTCTTTCGGCGATCCGCCACCGATGGGGATCTGGCGCTAATCGGGCCCACCGGGAGCTCACCTGACCAGTATCAGATCGCTACGGATGGCGTTCCGGATGGCGTCATTTGGGTCACTTACGGCGGCCTGTTGTCGATTCCCGGACAGTCCTGGGGGTTCGACAGGCCATAGAAGTGCTGACCGGTTTTGCGTATACTTGTTTGACATCCGTCGACTTTCGACGGGACACGCCGATGCTCAACCACTTCAACCAGCTCCTCCACCGACTCCGTCCGCAAGGCCAGCAGGCTGCGGCACGGGCGGCGTTGTTCGCGCAAGTCCAGCGTTTTCGCCAGGAGCGGAGCGATTTACTGGCTCGCATCGGCGAGGGAGTCGCCGTCTGGCATCGGGCCGGTGGCGAGAATGAGCGGCTGCTGACCGAGTCACTGCGCCAGGACTTGCGGCGTCTGGGCGAACTCGAAGATGCGATCCAGGCAGCCCTTCCTCTCCTGCAGGTCGATGATGCCCAGCAGGTTGCCGATGAGTTCGCACCTCGCAGTTCGATGCTGGCCGACGCTGACGGCCACCCGCAGGTCATTCGCGCCGCTCCCAGCCAACCCTGATGCCGTTAGTCTCTCGCCCTGCTATTCCCCTGATTTCACTGGCACCCGTACAATCCACTGTCCCTCATCTGTCGCCCGGAGGCTGACATGCCCCGCTTTACACCCGTCGAGTTCCTGGGCCAGGGCGCGACCGGACAGGTCTGGAAGTCGCTGGACACCACGAACAACCAGCAAGTCGCGGTCAAGATGCCGGGTGGTGATGTCCCTGTCGGGGAGCTCGGGCGCTTTCAGGCAGCGTATGAAACCGAGGCCCTTATCCTGCGGGACCTCCAGCATCCGGGCATCCTGAAGCTCATCGAGATGGGACAGGACGAGGGACGTCCGTACATTGCCTATGAGTATCTGCAGGGTCAGAGTCTCCGGGCGCTCCTGGCCGCCGGGAAGAGTTTCGCGCCGGCTCAGAGCGGCATGTTGCTGGTGTCGCTGTTGGATGCGCTGGAGTACCTGCACAACGCTGGCATCGTCCATCGCGACCTGAATCCGAACAATGTCATGGTACTGGCTGACCAGGTCGGCGGGATGCGACTCCTCGACTTCGGCGCAGCCGCCCGCATCGGGGCTGCTCCCGGTCCCCTGATCGGGACGCCACAGTACATGGCACCCGAGCAGCTGCAGGGGGGCGCACCGGACCCCCGGTCTGATCTCTTCAGCGTCGGCGTCATGTGCTACGAGCTCCTCACTGGCCGTCCCCCGTTCATCGGGCATAGCTACCCGGAGCTGGTACAGCTGATCAGCGCGGGTCAGTTCTCACCGGCCCGGCAACTTCGGCCGGAACTGCCAGAAGCGGTCGAGACGTTCCTGAAAACCGCGATGGCCGTCGATCCGGCGCGGCGATATCAGACCGCCAGCGCGATGCGGGCGGTCCTGTTGCACGCCTTGTCTGGGGACGTGGAAGCACCGCAAGCTCCTTCGATCGCAGCGATCACCGACGATTTCGAACGGCCGACGATGATATCGGGGACACCGGTACGCCTCGAAGGGGCTGCCCTGATAGCCCTCGATGGTCCCTTCAAGGGGCGTCAGTTCCCACTGTCGGGCGGCATCACGACCCTGGGGGGTCCCTACGCCGATGTAGACCTGTCGAAGGACCTCGGCATCGCCGCCCAGCATTGCTGGATCATCCATGAGCAGGACCGTTTTCTGCTGCACGATGCCGATGACTCCGGCGGTACGCTGCTCAATGGACAGTCGATTAAACGGGCACCCCTGCTGACCGGCGATCTCATTGGCATCGGGGAGTCGATTTTCCGCTTCCAGGATCCGCATCAGCCGCTCGGCGCAAATCGCCCTCCGGGATCCGTGGAGTACGGCAAGCCTCTCCCCAGCGACCGACAGGCTGCGAAAGAGCAGGCTGCCCAGGCACGGATCGTTGCCTCCGCACAGCGACCAGCCAGTGACATCGCGCTTTGGCTGATCCTGGTGCTGTTGCTGGTAATGATCGCTGGGGGCGCGTTCATTGGCACGATGGCGGTGGCCTCAGGCATCCGAACCGACATGAGCCTTCAGCTGACACCCCTGTGGGGGAAGGTCGAGCCGGTCCTCATGGCGCGCAGTCCCCAGGAGTTCTTCGCGCAGGCGGAAAAGCTCGATCCGGAATCGCAACGCGGCTTTCTCATTACACTCTCGCCACGGTACCCGGGTTTCATGGGGTGGTTGCCACCGGTCCAAAAGGCCGCCGACGAAGCCGAGGTGATGAAGCGCTTTATGCTGGAGCTGCTGACCACGATCCAGGAAGCACAGCAGCAGACGGAACAGACCCAGTTCACCGCCCCGACGCTTTCACGCATCAACGCCGCGCGTCAGACTATCGAGCAGCAACAGCTCCAGCTGAACCCCTGGCCGTACAACCGTCAGACGGCCCTGGCGCGACTGACCAGGATGCTCGATTTTGGAGTCCAGCCAGCGGACCCGACGATGGTGGATCACCCGGTGCTTGCCGCGATGCTCCCATTCCGGGATGGCCTGTCGGCCTATGTCGCGGGGGACTGGGCCCGGGCTTTTAACAAGCTGGATGAAGCGCTGGTCGCGACCGATGTCTGGTACCGCAAGGCTCCACAGGTGGAGCTCGATGCCGCGCTCACCACTGAACTGCGCCCGGCCGGGGATGTGGCCCGGGTCATGATGGCAGTCTGCGAGATTCGGCAGGGACAGATCCGTGTACTCCAGCAGCCGACCGACAGCCTGACACCCGCCGATCTGGACACCATCCGGGGCTGGGTGCGTGATGCCGACGATCTGTTGCGCCGGGTAAAAGTCGAAGATGTCCAGCGGATACTCATCGGCTTCAGGGCCGGGTTCAGCGCAGGCTATGATCCCCGTACCCTGAACGATGAGATCGATGCGGTCAAGGATCGCATCGAGGAGTTGCGCAAGGCCGCCGCAACGCCAGTCTCACCACCGCTGTAAACCAATTGCAGCGTTGCGAGGTCTCACAGGTCGAGGATGCGTCACGACGCTTCCCGATGCCGCATGGGAGCAGGCCACCGTGGCACCACCGTCGGATCCATTGCTGCTCGCCCTGGAGGACCGTCTCGCGGTCCTGATGCCCGGCCGCTTCCGGCTGACGGATGACGCGACGCCAACCCCCCTCGGACTGACCCTGACTGGCCACGACACCCTGACCCAGCAGCCGATCACGATCCAGGTCCTCGACACCGCAAAACTTCTGCTCCAGCCCGCGACCATCCACCAGTCGCTCACCGCCCAGTGGACCATGACCGCCCGTCTGAGCGACCGCCTGCATCGCGCCGACGCGCCCTGGATGCCAGCGGTCATCCTGAACGATCCCTCGGGCACGCCACCGTTCCTGATCCAGGAGCAGGTGCCCGGACTCTCCCTGGCGGGAGTGATGGAGCGTCGGGGCACCGGGACACCACCACATCTGGCCCCCGGCGCGGTCCGTCCGCTGCTGACAGCAACCCTGGAACTCCTGGCCGGGATGCACGGACTGGGGCTGACGCTCCCCGGACTCCGGCCAGAATCGATCCTGACGACCGATGCCACGCCGCGGGTAAGGGTGCTGACGCCATTGCCCGATCCGCTGGAAGCGGACCCCGCCAGGTGGCTTCCCCCGGAGGTCCTGGAAGGGGGACTCTGGACCACTGCGGCCGACTGCTATCTCGCCGGAGCGGTCATCTATTGGGCACTGACCGGCTTCGCCCCCTTTGAAGCTGAACTTGCGGATGAGGGCTATATCCCTGAATCACAGGAGTATCGGGACCTGCGGCAACAGCGACGGGTCTACACCGCTTTGCCAGTCGCGCCCAGCGCCAGAGTTCACGGGGTCCCTACGGCTCTTGAGCGCGTACTGCTGAGTCTCCTGCAGCGGGACCCAGGACTGCGCCCAGAAGCTGCAGCTGCGTTGGAAAAGCTCTCCAATCGCACCGCCACCACACCCCTGACGGGACTCCTCAGTCGTTTCACTCCAAAAGAGCCGGATGCCGAGCCAACGCCAGAGGCTAATCCCGTAGTCGCTTCGGCGGTGCCGGTCACGTCTGATGGCATCGACTTCGATGATCTTGCTGCGTCTGCCCCGGAAGTTTTCGCGGAATCGCCGACCGCTCCCCCCTGGACGGCGGAAGCTGAAGACTCCACCGACGTTGTTCTGCCTGAGCCCCGATCAGCCGCCACCTGGCAACGTCCGGCCCTGATTGGCGGAGCAGTGCTGCTGCTGGCACTGACGCTCTGGGCGGTGAATCGTCCGTCGCAGGTACAGGATCCCCACGCCGAGGACCGGACCCTGGCGCTCCTGAGTGACATCGGCACGGGACTGGTGCCGGTGCAGGTCGAGGAAGCTCCACCGAGCCAACCCCTCGACAAGCCACAGCCGGCGGCACCGAAGCAGAATCCGCAGCCGCCACAACCGGACCAGCCGACGGAACCGGCTCCCGCTACCATGCCGCCGCCTGCACCTGAGTCTCCGTCGGCCCCGGCGGCGACACTGGTCCTTCCGCCGGAGGTCACGACACCGACCCCCGTGCCGGACCCAGCACCACCCACAGAGGACCCGGTCCCCGCTCCGGCTCCAGAAGCCACGACCCCGGTCACGACTCCGGCACCAGCCGCCCCCACACCGGACCCAGATCCCGTGCCGTCCCGGGACCCCGCCCCTGCGGATCGGCCCTCCGGCCAGACGCATCTGTTCAATCTCGATGAGCCTTCACCGGCCACTGACAGCACGACTCCGGCGATGCTCCCGCTGCCAGGGCCTGGTCGGGATCCGGCACCACTCCTGGAGCAGCCTCAGACACCGTCGATGGCGAGCCCGAGTCCGCTACCGGGTACGTCCGGGACTCGTCAGTGGGGTTTCTCAGCGCATGAACGCCAGGTCTGGAGCGTCGATGTCTCCCCGGATGGCAAGACTGTCGCCAGTGGTGGACGTGATGAATACGCCGCGCTATGGGATCTGACATCGGGTCGCAAAAGGGGCCAGGTCACCAGTCCCGGCAAGGATCATGTTTCCTGGATCACGTCCGTGTCCTACAGCCGGGATGGTCGCTACCTCGCCACTGGCAGCGAAGATGCCCGGGTCAAAGTCTGGGACTTGCGGAATGGCAACGCCCTCGTCACTACCTTCCGGACACCCGGCGACAGTGTCGTGGTCCGGGCACTCGACTTCGATCCCACGTCCTCCCGGCTGTATGTCGGCTACGGCGATGGCAAGGGCATGATTCGGGTCCTGGACACCGCCACGGGCAAGGAAATCCCGACCAAGCTCCAGCATGGCGGAGCCCTGCAGGCCATGCAGATCAGCCCCGATGGCCGCCTCCTGGCGACCGGGGGACGGGATAACCGGGGCCGCCTCTGGAATCTGAAGACCGGTGAAATGATCGCGCTGCTCGAAGGACACAAAGGCTGGGTGCAGGCGATTGCGTTCAACGGCAAGGGGCAAGTGGCGACCGGCTCCAGCGATGGCAGCATCCGACTCTGGAAGACCGATGGCTCGCTGGTCGCGACGCTTGCCGGGGCCCATACAGGCGGTGTCTATTCCCTCGCCTATCGACAGAGCGATGGTCGACTCCTGGCGTCCGGCGGGGCAGATAACGCCATCCGGCTGTGGGATCACCTCGATGGTCGGAGTGTCGGACAACTCACGAAGCAGGGAGGCATTGTGACCTCCCTGGTCTTTGCTCCGGGTGGCAAGCAGCTGATTGCCTCGACCCTGCAGGACCCCTTTGGCGGGACTCCGGAGCCGAACATCCTCGTGTACCGCATCAACTGACGTTAGTGCGGACTGAGTTCTGCGGCTTCCTGGAGGCGCTCTTCGGGGATGTCGAGGAGAGTGATGAGATTTCGACGCAGGTCCCGCTGAGCCGCCATCACACTCCTGTTCGCGTTGATGGAAATGAAGCCGTACTGCTCAGACATCCGTCGGTACTCCCCCGCGAGCGCCTTCTGATACTGATTAAAGGACTCGAACATGTTCCGGCTGTAGCCGATGTCCATGCCCGACTCCCAGAAGTCCAGAGTGTCGCGTTTGAGGAAATTGCGCTCCATGAGATTCCGGGGATTCACCTTCAGATAGAAGACGGCATCGGGAATCAGGGCGGCGGAGTAGAGATCCCGGACCCAGTCTTTGTCGGTCCCCCGGACATAGTCGCGGGCCATAAGGGTGTAGATGTACCGGTCTGCCACGACGATCATCCCAGCCCGTAGCGAGGGGACGATGACGTTCTCCAGCTGATCGTAGAAATCGGTGGCATAGAAGAGACTCCGGGCGACCGGCAGGAGGATGTTCCCCTGCTGTGCGCGATCCAGTTCCTCGGCAATGAGGACCGAACGCTTGAGCCCGAAGGTCGCGGCAGCGTATCCCAGGCGCTCGAGCCAGTTCTGGATCAGAGAGACCTGAGTCGAGCGTCCGGAAGCATCCGCTCCCTCAATGACGATCAGGCGTCCCTCGAGCCTGTCGTAAGAGATGCCCGGAATCGACCGGCCGTAGCTCTGCTGATGTTGGGTGCTCTTTTTCATGATCCGCGCCTCCTAATTCGATACCAGGCGACGTCCGGCGGCCTGGCGCGACTTGAATTTTTCGAGGGGGATTCGCTTCCGGACAATCCGACGGACCTCTGGCTGCATCTCATCAACGGGCCGGTTGGAGTCGATGACCACGAAGTCCATTTCTTTGGCGAGTCGCTGGTACTCCTTGTGAATCATCCCCTGGAAGATTTTGAAGCTCTCGGTGGGATCAGGATGCAGTCCAAGATCCATGCCGGCCTCGAAGTACTTGAGTTCGGGACGTCCTTCCAGGATGCGTGACAGGGCGACTTCCAGCGGTGCGTTGAAAAAGAGGGTGATGTCCGGCATCACGGCGAAGTCATAGATTTCGCGTACCCACTCGCGGTCCATTCCCCGTGCGACATCCCGGGCCAGGGCGGTGAAGACATAGCGATCCGCCAGGACCAGGTAGCCCGCCTGCAGCAGCGGCTTGATCTGGCGTTCGTAGCGATCCGCCAGATCGGTCGCGTGGATCAGACAGAAGGTCGTGGGGCTCAGTAAGTGGCGCTTCTTTGCCTTCTTCGTCGCTGACGAGACCAGAATGGAACTGTTCCATTCGGTAAAAAAGACCTTGGCACCGGACTGTTCCAGCCAGCGCTTCAGGAGATAGAGCTGGGTTGACTTACCCGACCCATCGACCCCTTCCACGGCGATGAGCTTGCCGGGATAGGGATTGGGATTGAGCCGGGGGAGTGCGGCACTCATGAGGCAGGGGCCTCCGCAATCTGCAGGGTAAGTTGGGTAAAGAAGACGCGCCGGAAAATGCCGGCGCTCCGTTCCAGTGCCCAGCGTTCAATCTCGGCTCCATCGGGACCCGAGATCGTCAACTGGACCCCCTCCGGGGTGACGGCAGCGGACAGGCTGGAGACCACCCGGTTATGGGTGCGGTCGAGGGCGTCGGCCAGGCGCAGGAGAGCGCTGAGCTTCATGACCCGGACACGATCCGGAGGCGTCAGGGCAGCGAACTCGGGGTGCCGATCCGCCATCGGCTCCCCCTTGCGATGAAATCTGCCGACCAGGGCCACGATTTCCTGATCCCGGGGTGCCAGCCCGTAGAAGTCAGCATGACGAATCAGGTAGTACGAGTGCAGATGGTGCTTCCCGTGATTCACCAGATGTCCGACATCGTGCAGGATGGCCGCTGCCAGGAGGAGCGAGCGATCATCGGCTGGCAACCGATGGATTTCTGTCAGGTCATCAAAGAGTCGACCAGCCATCCAGCTCACCTGCTCCGCATGACCCATGTCCGCCCGGAAGCGTTCAGCAATGTCATGCGCCATCTGAACGACTTGCTCTTCCTGGGTGGCGAGCACCTCCGGTGCCAGGTGGGGATCCACCATCTGCCAGAGGATGCCGTCGCGCACTCCAACCCCGGGCACCACCAGCTCGTCCTTCCCCGCGACTTCCAGGGTCGTCAGGTAGAGATGCGCCGCTGGCTGAATGACATCGGCACGACGATCTGCCAGACCCAGGAGGGTGGTCCGTTGCCCGATCAGTAGGCCATCGATGAGTTCGGTCATTTCCCGAAGCTTCTCCCGGGGGATCCGCTGAGTCTGCCGGTCTTCCCGGGTTTCCTCCCGGATCGCCTGGCCACCACTTTCCACCAGTGCCGCAATCGCACCCGCGTTGCCACCGATGGCAACCACAGTGTCGACCGGATGCTGTTGCACAACCCGCTCAAGACGGTTCCGCATGAAGGCCAGGTGCGCCTGTATCAGGGCGGGATAGTCCCGTTCATCGGCCCGCTGATCGGCCAGGAACTGCAACATCCTGACTGTCCCGACCGAAAAGCCCTCTATAGCCACAATGCGTCCATGGTCGACCAGTGAAACCTCAATCGAGCCCCCCCCGACATCAACAATCAGCAGCCGGTCGCCGGGTTGCTCCAGACTCCGGGTGACTGCCCGCACCACCAGCTCGGCTTCTTCGAGGGGGGTGATGATCTCAAGCTGAATCCCGGTTTCTTCGTAGAGCCGGTCGATGATGGCGAGGCTGTTCTGAGCCTCCCGCATGGCGCTGGTCGCGACACCCCGAATCCGGGCGACCGGATATGCCTCGAGAATGCTCTGGAAGCGCCGGAAGGCCAGGACGGTCTCTTCGAAAGTCTGCGGCCCAATGAGCTTGTCGCGGAACGCATCTGCCCCGAGCCGGACCGCCTCGCGGTGGTCCACCACCGGGATGAGCCCGCCGGTGCTGGTGACCCGGGCGATCCGCAGGCGCATGGCGTTGGAACCGACATCGATGCTGGCTACCAGCTGATTCGCCAGCGGATGGATTTTCTCATCGCGGACAGGCCGTGGCACGCCCGGCAGGAGGGCTTGCTCGCCGTTCGCGGCGAGGCGGTCCTCCGGGAGCGTGTCAGGTCGGGGCGGCGTCATAAGAAGCATCGTACCGCGCCCATTCTGGATGGGGCGGGGCTTCCGCAGATAACGGGGAGGTTACATATCAGCGATTCTGCCCGGAAGCAGGGACCCTGAATCTAATGTTTCGGCAGGTAGTACTCCAGGTACTTTCGCCAGCGCTCATCCAGCGCTTCCTGCGTCAGATAGGGATAGCTGTTTGGCAGGATGAAATGAGGCTGGGTGGGTCGCTTTTTCAGAGGCATACCAGCCTGCTCGGCTGTTCGTCCCCCCTTGCGATTGTTGCAACGCTTACAGGCGGCCACCAGGTTCTCCCAGGTGTTCTGTCCACCGCGAGTCCGGGGGACCACATGGTCCACTGTCAGTTGCCGGTCAGCCACTCCGCAGTACTGACAGCACCAGCCATCCCGGGCAAAGATGGCGCGTCGGGAAAGCCTGACCGCCGCCCGGGGCTTGGTGATGTAGTAGCCGAGTCGAATGACCTTCGGGGCCTTCAACCTGGTGGTTGGACTCCCGATGAGCCCTTCATCCGCCTCGAGGACTTCGGCCTTTCCCAGGATGACCAACCCGATGGCTCGGCGCAGATTGGTGATGTTGAGGGGCTGGTAGTCCCCATTGAGGACCAGGACCTGCTGATTCATGCGACACCTCCCTGCGCGAGTCGAAAAGGGGCTTCCGAGCAGCGGGCTGGCATCGTGCCAGCGACAAACCTGTCGGTATGGTTTATCACTGAAAAAATGCGGCTCCGCCGGGTACGAAGCCGGGAGGGCCTCCAGATACTAGAAATGTTCGCAGTTACTTCCAGCAGATCGCCGAGGTCTCTACCGTGCTCTCGCCCATCGCCCAGCACATCATGGAAATTCAGGAGTTGCCCACGCTTCCGCTGATTGTTACGAAAATCATTCAGACCACCAACGACCCCCGCTCCAGCGCCAGCGACCTCAACCAGCTCATCACAAACGACCAGGCGATTGCGGCGAAGGTGCTGAAGCTCGCCAACTCGGCATTCTACGGGTTGCCCGGGAAGGTTACCAGCCTGGGTCGGGCAGTCACGCTGCTGGGCTTTAACACCGTCCGGAGTCTGGCCCTCTCGGTCTCGGTGATCGAGGCCTTTGGTGGCGCGGGCCGCAACGGCGCGTTCGACCGTCACAAGTTCTGGGAGCACTCGCTGGCGGTGGCGTCCTGCGCGAAGATTCTGGCCACCCGTTGCAACTTTGAGAACAAAGACGAAGCCCACATGGCGGGGCTGTTCCACGACATCGGCAAAATCATCCTCGACCAGTACTTCTTTGAGTACTTCGCCTCGGCTCAGCAGCTGGCCCGGGAAACCCCGATGCCCACGACCGAGGCGGAAGCCGCCATCATGGGCGTCACCCATGCCGAGGTCGGCGCCATGATCGCGGAACGCTGGCAGTTCCCGACACACCTTGTGGAGGTCATTCGGCATCATCACGCGCCACAACCGCCAGTGGAGAATCCGACCCTCGAGCTGGTGTTCGTCTCCAATGTCCTCTGCCAGGAATGGCAGTTTGGTGACAGCGGTGAGCCCTCCCCGCCGCCGATGGCTGACTCGCTGCGCGCCAAATACCTGCCCAGCAAAACTGAGCAGGAGATCATCGAAGCGAAGCTCGAAGCTGAAGTCGAGAAGTCGGCGGAACTCTTGTCCCTCTTCCGCTAGTCCGTGCACGACGGACCCGGTGATGGATACAGCCCGGTCTCGCATCCCCTGGGAAGTCGAACACTATTATCCGCGACACCGACGCCTTATGTAAACCCTCCCCCGGGAGGGTTTTTCCGTTGCCGCCCCTGGACCACCTTCCTTTTCCTTTCTCGCTGGGGACTGTCTGGCAATCTCTCCGACTCTGCGTACAATGGGCCATCCCACGACCGGGGACGCCTGTGCGCCCGGCCGCCTGATTCGTCCCCGGGAGGATCCCACTCCGTGACAGCACTGTTCTGGTCCACGGTGGCTCAGACTGGCGCGACCGGCGCCCTGGACTCCATGATCAGCGGACTTAACATCTCCGCTCCCCAGCTGGCCATCTTTACGCTGGTCTTCGCCGTTGTCGTGATCCTGCTGGTCCTGGGGGTGGAGTTCTGGTTCAACCTCTACGGTCTGCTGACAGCCCCCTCGGTCGCATCGAGCCGGATCATGGGGGAACAGCAAATCTTGCCGGCTCTCTTTGTGGTCCTCATGAGTGGGCTGATCACCGCGATCTTCTCCCTCATGATTATGACCACCCCGCAGTACATCGAGTCGCAGTCTGATCAGATCGGGCAGGCGCTGTCTGGCATCACTGAGATGTACGCCAGCATGGGTGTGCCGTATGTCTCGACGGCCTTCAACTTCAAGATTGATGACCCCGACCTTACGGTAATGAAGGCGCTCGGTTTCTTCCTCATGGTGCCGCTGACCTTCACGCTCTTTTGGTACGCCTGGGGTGTCGGTGTCCTGATCGCGGGCAAGCTCATCGGAATGCGTAATGCCGCCGGCGTGAACAATGCCGTCTGCGGACTCGCCTACCCGATTCTCCTCTCCCCCTTTATGTACTGGTCCTCCGCACAGGCGCAGATTTTCGGACACAGCGCTGCCTGGGGTCTCTATGGGGTCCTGGCCCTGATCCAGCTTCTCTGGCTCCTGAACATCATGCGGGAGTTTTTCCGCGTGGGTTGGGTCCCGACCATCATCGGCCTGCTGCTGTCGCTGGTCGCTGGTGGTGTTGTTTTCGCCATCGCGTTCACCCTGCTGGCGATGTTCTATGGCATCCTGAAAGAGCAACTGCCGCAGTACGTCTAGGACTTCTCCAACGGAGGCCCCGCATGTCGCATCTGCACCTGACTCTGCTGGTTGTCCTGAGCCTGAGCTTTCTGAATGCCTGCGTCGCAGGACAACAGGCGGCTCAGCAGGCCAATCAGAAGATCATCGAGAACACGGACATGGGCCTGGACAACATGACCAAGGCTCGCGATATGTCCGTGGAGAGTCAGATCAGCTCCGGCATCGCTTCTGATCCGGGGCTCGCCAATGTGAAGGACAAGGTCCAGGTGACAGTCAGCCATAACGTGGTGGTGGTCTCCGGACGTGTCAAGAGCGAGAAGCAGAAGCAGCGAATTGAGGAGATCGTGAAGAATGCGGTCTCCACAGCGAGTGTGAAAGAGTACGAGCTCGCGCTGGAAATCGACAGCAGCATCGAGGACCTCCCCTTCGAGTGGGACTAGCGCTTCCCCTGCCACGCAGTTTTCCCGTCGTGATTCATCGCAGGCCTCAGGCAGCCGGGAGTTTTCTCCGGTAGGCTAGGGGTCGTGTATTTTCCGGACCTCCACTCACTGAGCCTGCCGACAGCGCGACTCTGGACCCCTCCCTGGCCAGCATTGCCTGGGTTGCTGGCGGGCTTCACGTCCCGGCAATGGCGACCGGGTCCCGATGCTCCATGGCAGGACGACTGGAGCTTTCGCCGGCCCGATGACGACACTCCCCCACCGGGCCTGGCCCATCTGCGAGATGTTTTACAGATCCAGGAGCTCCCCGTGGTCGGGGAACAGCAGGTCCATGGGGTCGATATCCAGATGCAGTCAACTGCGTCACTCTCCCCAGGCTCTTTCACGCTGATTCCCGGCAATGACGGGATCCTTCTCACTGATCCGGGAGCGCTGGCGCTCGCGCAGTCGGCAGACTGCTGCATTGGACTCTTCATTGATCCGACACGACACCTCGCCGGGGTGTTTCACGCCGGCTGGCGCGGGGCAGTCCAGGGCCTCCCTTTGCGGATGGTCGAGACCTGCGCTGCAGAGTTCAGGGTGGATCCGCAAGACGTGTGGATTGCCCTGGGCCCCACGATCCAGCAGCCGAGTTTTCAGGTCGGCCCGGAGGTCCGGGATGCCTGTCTGAAATGGAACTCTCAACTCCCCTCCTTCGACCACGAGCGGCTCCTACAGCCAGATCCGGCGGCACCGGAACGCTGGCGGCTCGACCTGCCGGGATTCGTGGTCGCTCAGCTCCTGGCAGCTGGGGTCCTGCCAGAGCACCTGGCGGTGAGCCGGGTGGACACATTCAACTCACCAACGGAGTGTTTTTCCTATCGTCGGGAAGGCCCTGGGATGGGGCTACAGGTCGGATTTTGCGGCTGGCAGCGGGTGCGTTGACAATTCATTTGCATACAAATAGACTCGCTTCGGCTGCAACGTTTCACCGGGTGGCACCGTCTGCAGAGCAGCCCAGAAGGGGAGGCACGCATTCCATGCGTCGTGGCATTGTGATCAGCATTCTGAGCGGTATGGCCCTGCTTGCCTGTACGTCCGCTGCATTGGCCGGGGAAAACGTCACCCTTGAGACCTCCGAGATGGGACCCACCTGGTCCCTGACCGAGGCCATCGCATTCGCACAGCAGCACAACTACGGGCTGGCGGCCTCGAAGCTCGGACTCACCAGGGATGAGTGGAATGTCTACATCGCCCGGGGGATTTTCGACCGGACGCTCACCATGGGGCTAACCCACAGCGAACGCCAAAGCGAGGGCTCGTTCGGGAGCACCACCACAGGCGGCAGCGAAACATCCACCACCACCCTGCAGGCCAGCGCGGTGGTCCCGACCGATTCTGGCGGAAGCTGGTCGCTGACGTACAACACCCAGCGTGCGGAAGTCCGCTCCAGTGGCAGCAGCAGCACCAGTTCGAACGAGGGCTACAACTCCAGCATGAATCTGCGCTTTCGGCAGCCCCTGCTGGAAGGAGCAGGACGCACCCGGACCCGATCCCCCATTCGCCAGGCCGAGTTCGGCTATCAGATCACGGCTGAAAATCTACGCCAGGATTTCCTCTCGATAGAGCAGACAGTCACGAACCAGTACCTGGCCGCCCTCCGGGCGCAGCGACAGGTCGAGACCGCGAAACTCTCCCTGGAGGTCGCCAATGCGCTGTATCGCCAGGTGACCGCCCAGTTCGAAGCTGGGGTGTCGGCCCGCTTCGAGAAGACCAATGCGGAAGGTGGACTGGCAGCCCGCGAGGAAGCTCTGATTGTCGCGGAGCAGGGGGTTGCCAACGCCCTGGACGCCCTGCGTCAGACGCTGGGTCTCCCGCTCGATGCCCCCATCGCCCTCGACCCGCTGCCGGGACTCGCGCTGGACCTCCCGGACACCGTTGACGGCGCCTGGTCGATCGCCGCCTCCATGCGACCGGAAATGAGCATCCTGCGGATCCGGGAAGATCTCACCCGGCTGCAGCGGGATGACGCGAAGGATCGCCTCAGGAACAGCCTCGACTTCACCGCCACCGCCGGACTGGATGGCGCGGGCGATGACCTGGGGGAGTCCATCGAGGGGCTCGACAATTTTTCATGGACTGTCGGGCTGGAGTACACCATTCCGCTGGGGCGGGATCGCCGGGCGAAGGGACAGTACCAGCAGTCCAGCCTGAGTCTGGAACAGCTGAGCCTCCAGCGTCAGGAAACCGAATCACAGATTCAGACGGCGCTGTCGCAACTTTTGCGCGATGTGCAGGTCGCTGGTGAGCGACTCCGCATTACCGGTACGGGTGTCCGGGTGGCCGAGGAGCGTTTGCAGAACGAACGGGCACGCCTCGACCTGGGGCTGAGCACTACTACGCTGGTCCTTGATGTCGAAGAGGATCTCGCGCAGGCGCGTCGTGCCGCCATCGATGCCGAGCTGGATCTCCTTGCGAGCCAGGCCCGGCTCTTCAACACCCTGGGGCTGTCGCTGCTGGAATCGGCAATCGCCGGGTCGTCGGCTGAGTAACAAAGGAATCTCTGCATCATGGATGCTCGACGGGCACTTCTGCCATTGATCCCCCTCGCGCTGCTGCTCCTGCTGGGAGCGCAGTGCGGCAAACCCAAAACCACCTATAAAGCGGAAGACTACGCTCCGGCCGACCGGGGTGATCTGGCGCTCATCGTGAAATCGACCGGCACCATTGAGCCGAAAGACATCACGCGCCTGAAGTCGGAGGCTTCGGGGAAAATCCTCTCCCTCAACGCCGAGCCGGGGCAGCGGGTGACCGCTGGCGAGGTGATCGCGGTGCTCGATCAGTGGCGCTCCGAGCTCCAGCGGGACCGCACACAGGTACAGGTGGCCCAGGCCTCCCACAACCTCGCCGAACTGAAGCGCGGGGCCTCGGTGCAGCAGATTCGCAACGCCGAAACCGCGGTGGAGCAGGCACTCCTGCAACTCGACCAGGCAGAGCGGGAAGCCGAGCGACTGCAGCGTCTGTATGACCAGGGATTCGCGGCAGAGCGGGACCTGGAGCAGGCTGATCGGGCAGTGGAATCGGCGCACATCTCACTGAATAAAGCCCGGAAGGACCTGGAGCAGGTCCGGTTACAGGGGAATCCGGATGCCATCCGGAGTGCCGAACTGGCGCTCCAGCAGGCGCAGGTGCTGTTGCGTGAAGCGAATCGCGAGCTGGGCAACGCCGCACTGGCGAGTCCGATCACCGGCACCATCCTGGAAAAATTTGTCTCCGAAGGCGACACCGTCATCGGGACGAACAACAGTTTCGGCGAGGGCACGACCCTGGTCACCCTCGCGGATCTCGCGTCCGTCCAGGTCCGGACGAGTGTCGATGAGGTCGACATCGGGCGGGTCGCGATTGGTCAGCAAGCCGAGGTCACCGTCGATTCGTACCCCGGTGAAACCTTTGCCGGTACCGTGACCAACATCTATCCGCAGGGTGTCCCCTCGGCCGGCGTCACCAGCTTTATCGTCATCGTCGATGTGCCTAACGATGCCGGCAAGCTCCTTGCCAACATGACCGCAACTGTCAATATCACCGCCCAGACCGTCACCAACGTGGTGCTGGTCCCCTTCGAGAGTATCCGCTCTGATAAACAGGGGAATCCCGTGGTTTTTGTGCCGGGTGAGGAGTTCGCACCGAAGGAACGTAGCGTCCAGTTAGGCGCGACCGACTTCGCGAAGGTCGAGATCATCCGGGGCCTGGAAGCCGGTGAGCAGGTGATGGTGACCAACCTGCCGCAGGAAGCCAAAGTCGCGCTGAACGCCGGAGCGGAGTTCGACTAGCTCCGGGGGAGCCACGCCGTGATCACCCTCTATCTCAACGCCGCGCGGATCGCCTTTCGCAACCTGTTTGTGAACAAGGTGCGATCGGCCCTCACATTGCTGGGGATGTTCATCGGCGTGATGGCTGTGATCTCCATCGTCTCGCTGGGCGAAGGAATCAAGGCGTATTTCGCGAAGGAGATCGGCGAGCTCGGGGCAGACCGGATGTTCGTGGTCCCGCAGCCGCCACAACGCGAGGGGGTCAACCGGGCGCTGATTCAGTCCCGGCCATTCAAGGTGGAGCAGATTAAAGCTCTGGAGCGGTCAGCCACCACTATCGCCGAAATCGAAGCCAGCCCCAACTTCGTCCAGGTTACCTTCAAGTACGGCACCAACTCTTTTCCGGGACAAGTGGCGGGCGGTTCCGAACGGTATCTCCCGCTGAACAACTATGTCATAGCGAAAGGGCGCAACATGACCCGGGGCGAAGCCCTGGCGAGCGAGCGCGTGATCATCCTGGGGAATGAGGTGGCGAAAGAGATCTTCCCCGCTTATGAGGACCCCATTGGCAAGACCATCCGCGTTAATGAGCAGCCCTTTGTGGTCATCGGCGTGCTCAACCGCAAAGGGGCGACCGGCGGTGCGCCACAAATCGACAAGCAGGGAGTGGCCCCTACCGGCGCGGTCCTGAGCCGCATTACCGGCAACGATGAGCTCTTCTGGATCGACATGCGGATCAAGCCCGGGGTCGAGATGAAAGACGCGGAAGCAGAAGTGACCGCCCTGCTCCGGAAAATTCGCCGCATTCCCGATCCCACCAAAGATGACTTCCAGATGATCTTCCCGACCACCTTCCTGGAGTTCGGGAACACCTTCATCAATGTGCTGGTGACGGTCTTCGGGGTCATCAGCGCGATCTCGTTGCTGGTAGGCGGTATCGGCATCAGCAACATCATGCTGGTTGCTGTGACCGAACGGACCCGGGAGATTGGGCTGCGCAAAGCGCTGGGGGCACCGCCGAGCGCGATCCTGAGCCAGTTCCTCATCGAGGCAGTCGTCCTCACCCTGACCGGCGGACTCCTCGGCATGGCGGGGGGCTACCTGGCGTCTTTCGGGCTGGTCCCAATCCTCCGGCAGTTCCTGGCGGACCAGTTCAATCCTTCTATTCCGGTGGCGGTCTCGATCGCGACGCTGGCCATCACGGCACTCATTGGCATTGCGTTCGGCATGGTCCCCGCCATTCGGGCCTCGAAGCTCGACCCCATCGAAGCGTTGCGGTACGAGTGATGATGCTAACCACCCTTCCCATCGCGGTCCGGCTCGCCGTTCAGAATCTCTGGCTGAACCGGGCGCGTAGCATCCTCACGACCATGGGGGTGTTCATCGGCGTAGCCGCGGTGGTCTGCATCATCAGTCTGGGGGAAGGGGTGAAGTCGTATTTCACCCGGGAGCTGGCGAAGTACGGCAGCGACACCATCTATCTGGTCCCCTTCGCGCCGAAGGTGGAAGGCAAAATCCGCAGCCGGCGTCCGGTCCCCTTTGACAACGACACCACCGCCGCCCTGCAGCGCTACGCCACCACGGTCTATGAGATCCAGCCCGGCCTCCAGAAGAGTGGGGTCGCCAAGCGGAATGAAAACAACTACGCCTGTTCGCTCTACGGCGGCACGCAGGACCTGTTGCGGGCCAACAACCTGACCCTTCGGAGTGGCCGGAATCTGACCCCCCTGGACATCAACGGTCGGGAACGGGTTGCGATCCTGGGGCACAAGGTCCGCAAGGCCCTCTTCGCGGAGTTCGAGGACCCGGTCGGGCAGACGGTTCGGTTTAACGGCCTGCCGTTTCTGGTCATCGGGACCCTGGAAGAAAAGGGGCAACTGGGGCAGTCTGAGGATGTCGATGGCGCGATCTACGCGCCGTACACCACGGTCCAGACCTACGTCAACGGCGACGACAAGGTGCTGTACTACTACATGAAGATGAAGCCGGGTGTTACCCGGGAGATGGTGCAGCTCGACCTGCAGCCAATCCTGCGGGCCCAGCGCAAAATCACCGACCCCACCAAAGACAACTACCAATTTCTGGTCCTGGATGACTTTCTGGAGTTCAGCAACAATTTCCTGAACGTCCTGGTGGCAGTATTCGGCGCAGTCGCGGCGATCGCCCTGCTGGTGGGGGGAGTTGGGCTGATGAACATCATGCTGGTGGCGGTCGCGGAGCGGACCCGGGAGATCGGCCTGCGCAAAGCGCTGGGTGCTCCGGACCAGGCGATTCTGATCCAGTTCCTGACTGAGGCGGTCATCCTCACTGGGAGCGGCGGAGTCGGTGGCCTGCTCGCCGGATATGGCCTCGGGGCCGCACTCACACCCTTTCTCGAGCAGGCCTTTGGCAAAGGAGTCCGTCCGGAAGTCCCCTGGCTCTACGCCATCATCATTGTGCTGATTACCTGTGCCATCGGCATCATCTTCGGGGTCTACCCGGCGGCGAAGGCCAGCAAGATGGACCCCATTCGCGCCCTTCGCTTCGATTAGCTTGATCGCAACCGGGAGGTGTCACGGTGCGAATCGACCTGCTCTTCCGGACCGCCTTCCTCGAAGCCCATCACCACCTGACGCATCAGCGTGCCCGGAGTTGGCTCACGATTCTCGGCATCGCCGTCGGGGTTGGTGCGGTCATTGCGATTGTCGGACTGGGGGCCGGGACCGAACGCCTGTTCCGGCAGGAGATGCTCTCATTTGGAACCAACCTCGGATTTGTGCTGCCGTATGCCCCGCAGATTCCCGGTCGGCCCCGGAGTACCGAGGTAGTCCCCTTCACCTACCGGGAGCTGGAAGCGCTCCGACAGCACGCCACCACCCTGGCCTCAGTGGAGCCGCACAGCCGGATGCGTGGACTGGCGAAAGTCGGCGGACGTCAGTATCCCTGCCAGCTCATTGGCACCTCGGCCTCGGCTTTTCGTATGTATCGCTACACGACCGTGCGGGGTCGGTTTTTCGGGGAAGCGGATGTCGCCGCCGGCAGCAGTGTCGCGGTGCTGGGTCCGAAGGTCTATCAGCAATTGTTCGAGCCCTGGGAAGATCCGGTCGGCCAGCGCCTTCGTTTCAATGAGGTTTCGCTGACCATCATCGGAGTCGCGGGAGATGGCAGCTTCTCAACAGCGCTCGATGAAGATATGGCGGTCTTTATCCCCCACACCACCTACCGGTCCCGCTTTACCCACAAAGACGCCATCACCTATCTGCAACTGGAACTGCGCCCGGGCGTCACACTGGAAGCAGCGCGACAGGATGTCAGCCGTGTTCTGCGACCGTTACGCAAAATCACCGATCCCTCCCGGGACAACTTTCAGGTGCTGGACATGGCTTTCATGCTCAGCTTCGTGGAAGACATCCTGCGAGCGATTACCCTGGTCTTCGCGGTGGTCGCCGGGATCGCGCTGGTGGTGGGAGGGGTCGGGCTCATGAATGTGCTGCTGGTCTCGGTGGCACAACGGACCCGGGAAATCGGACTCCGCAAAGCCGCCGGTGCAACCGACTTCTCGATCCTGCTCCAGTTCATGACCGAGGCCCTGATCCTCACCACGACCGGCGGCATCCTGGGGATCCTCCTGGGCTGGAGCGCCAGCCTCCTCATCATCCCGCTGACGGAGCCGACCCTGAATGTGCCTCTGGTGCCGGTGTTGTCGTGGCAGGCTATCGGCATCGCCTGGTTGGTCATGACTGGGGTCGGGTTGGCTTTCGGAATCTATCCGGCCTGGAGTGCCGCGAAGCTCGACCCCATCACTGCCATACAGTCCGGCTAGAAACCTGTGCATAATGGCTCTGAAGAGGCCCGGCGACTGACCTGAAGGAGTGACAGCAGCCCCATGGCAACCCGTGAACATCCCCTGATCGAAGTCCGGGACCTCCACAAGGTCTTCAAAATGGGTGAGCATGAGGTCCGTGCCCTGAACGGTGTGAGCTTCCAGATTTTCGAAGGCGAGATGGTTGCCATCATGGGCCCCTCAGGATCGGGGAAGTCGACCCTCATGAACATCCTGGGCTGCCTGGATCGCCCCACCAACGGGGCCTATTTTCTGAATGAGCGGGAAGTGTCGAGCCTCGGTGCCAATGCCCTGGCCCGGGTCCGGAACAAGGAAATTGGGTTCGTCTTCCAGTCCTTCAATCTGCTGGCCCGCACCAGCGCCCTGGAGAATGTCGAACTCCCACTGATCTACGCCGGGACTCCACATCGACGGAAACGGGCCATGGGAGCCCTGGAACGTGTGGGGCTCGGGGACCGGGTGCATCACAAACCGAACGAGCTTTCCGGTGGGCAGCAGCAGCGGGTCGCTATCGCCCGGGCGATTGTCAATGAGCCGACCATGATCCTCGCCGACGAGCCGACCGGCAACCTCGACACCCGGAACTCCTACGAAATCATGATGCTTTTCCAGGAGCTCAACGAACAGGGACGCACCATCGTCATCGTGACTCACGAACCGGACATCGCGAAAATGTGCAAGCGGGTCCTGCACTTCCGTGATGGTCTGCTGGATCAGGACTACCAGGTCACGAGCCGGGTCCGGGCCTCCGACGCCCTGGAAGAGTGGAAAGCGCAGCGGGCCGCGGCCGATGCTGCCCAGGCGGAGCGGCAAGCCCTTGGCTCGACGGCCTGAGTCAGACTCCTCACTTCCCGTACCTGAGGATCTCGGTCCCGCCACTGATCCTGCCCTGCATCCAGAGCGGGAAGAGGAAGACCAGTTGCTGCGCCCGGAGGCCGGCCCGGACCTTGCCTTCCAATGGGATGTCCCGGGTCGCCTGCGAAAAATCGGATTGCTGGTTACTCATCCCCGACAACTGGCAGCCGAACTCGTCGGTGCGCCGGACATCTTTACGCCGCTGATGCTGCTGACGATAGTCGGGGTGGGCTATATGCTCGCCTTCGGTGCGCAGCTGCATCCGATCATCAAGGCTGACATCACCCAGGTCTATGACCAGATCCCCGCAGCGCAGCTTTCGGATATGCAGCGGGAAGGCCTGCCGGAAGCCACCGCCACGATGGTGCTCTGGTCGGTCGCGGCGATTGGCATCAACCACATCCTGCTGTGCGGGGTCTACGCCCTGGGGGTCTACTGGGTCGCGCGTTTTCTCAGACTCGGTCCGCTGGGATATCCCCACTGGCTGAGCCTCATGGCCTTCGCGTGGCTCCCTCGTCCTCTCTACACACTTGGCGTTGATCTCACGCTGCTGCTGAGCCGTCACTACGACAGCTGGAATGCCCTCAAGGCGGATGCGTCGCATTGGTATCCCGGACTCCATCTCCTCCTGCCCGCCGAACTCCCCTTCGACCAGTATTGGGGACTGGCGACCTACTACCTGCTGGGACCGATTGATCTCTTCCTGCTCCTGGCACTGGGCTTCACCTGGGTCGCCCTTCCTGTCGGGCTCATCGCCCGTCAGCATCACATCCGCTTTGTCATCGCGATTGGCCTGCTGTTTGTTCTGGCCAGCGCTACGATCCAGCGGGCGAAGATGCCGCCGGAAGCGCTGCAGGCCCTCACTCTGGAAACACGCCAGATCCTGCAGGAGGGGGGCCAGCCCCCCTCCCCCGGCCGCTAGAGATCGAGCGACATCAGCTTGTTGAAGAGATCATCGCCCTTGCGGTACTTCGCCAGCTTCGGCATGAGTGACTTTGTGCCCCACGCCGCGAAGCCAGCAGGGTCCGCATCGGGAAAAGCATTCGCCTCGACGAGTTCAGCATAGAGCTGCTGATACAACTCGGCGATCGCGTCTTCCCGTCCCCGGTCATACGCCTTCATCTCGCCCTGTGTTTCGAAGCTGAAGCCCTTCATGGGACGCCCTCCCCCGGACCGGAGTGACAGACTGCTGCACCGCCTATTGTACGGCGGCACTCTCGCTTCGGAGGCGAGCTTCCAGTCGTGGCAGCTGCACGATCAGCACCAGTGCCACGAGTCCGAGGCAGACCGCGGCGAGATGAAATGGCAGTGCTGGGGTTCCGTGGTCATAGAGCCAGGGTCCCAAGTGCGCGGCGGGGACGGTCATCAGGCTGGTGGAACCCCACACTGCGCCAAAAGCGATCCCCAGTCGTTCTTTGGGAATGCTCCGGGAAATCAGCGACCGGGCCGCTGGCTCGAAGAGCCCTCCGATGAGCCCCCAGAGTGCGAAAGCCAGGATGAGCCCGGCGAGATGTCCGGTCAGGGGAAAGAGAAGAAACCCCAATGCCCCGGCGATCAGCGCAAGGAGCATCGTCCTCAGTTCGCCGATACGATCGCCGAGCCAGCCTCCCAAGAGCATAGCTGGCATGCCTACCAGTCCCGAGACAGTGAACAGGAGGCCACGCATTCCGGCGTCCAGACCCCGGACTTCCTGCAGGAAGAGGGCACGCAGGTTGAAGGTGAGGTTGATCTGGAAATCGAGGCCGATGTCGATCAACAGCACAATCCCGAAGATGCCACCGATCAAAACGGAAGCATACAGGGCCGACATGTCGCGCAGGAAAATGCGCCAGCGTGGACGGGTCAGCGGCAGCGATTCGAAGCTCGCCAAACGAGTCCGCAGCCAGGTCGCACCGACAAAAAGCACCACGTTGATCCCCATCGCCGCCTTCCAGCCGAACTGGTAAATGATCCAGCCTCCCAGCGATGGCCCCAGGACCGCGACGATCTGAAACACACTGCTGGTGAGGCCGAAGGTCCGCCCGCGGATCGCCTCGGGGGTCAGTCGGGTGATGGCGGCATTGGCTGATGGCCCCACGAAACCGCTGCCCAGATTCACCAGCAGATACGCCACCAGTGCAGAGAGCCAGTTCCAGGAGAGAAAGAGCCCCGTAGCCCCACAAAGTCCGATGATGGAACCGACTCCCAGCCCCCGAAAGTGACCGATGGCATCGCTGATCCAGCCTCCCAGGATGCGGACCACGGATCCAAACAGTGCCGAGACAAAGAAGAAGATGCTGAGTTGCGGCAGGGTCGCCTTCATCTCTTCGGTAAGAAAAACTGCCAGCTGGTCATAGAACATCGAGCCCCCCAGGTTCGCCAGAATGAACGCGAGCGTGATCTGCCGGACCGGGGCCGGGATCGTGCTCCAGGTAACCCGTTCGGATCCGGCAGGGGAGGGCTCCATGAGGACCGGTGAGTGTACCGCTCCGGAGGGGGGTACTATCGGGCCACAGCATGTGGCGCGCTCCTCTCCTTTGGGTCGGTCTGGTGATCGCCCTCCTGAGTATTGCCCTGGGTCCCTGGGTGCTCAATCGGGGACGCTTCCAGGTGACTCCCGACTCCTGGAGCTACCTCAACGCGGCCTGGCATGTCACGCAAGGACGTGGCCTGGTCCTCTCTCAGGTCGATGCCCGTCGCACCGCCAGCCCCGATGCCGTCCTGCTGCGCCCCCTGACGCAGTGGCCGCCGGTTTACCCCCTCTTCGCGACACTCCCCATCGCTGCTGGACTCCCCCTGGATGTCGCGGGAGTCATCACCAACTACATCATGACCATCCTGGCGTTGGGCCTCGCCCTCTGGCTGATCCTGCGTCACGCCCCACCGCATTACGCCGCTGTCAGCGGGCTGCTGTTGGGAACCGCCCCAGCAATGGTGCCGATCGCGACCATGGCCTGGTCGGAAGGGAGTGCCCTCTGTTGCCTCATGGCGGCACATCTGCTGCTGGATGAAGCCCTCCGACGCAAGGAACTCGATGCGGAGGCGTGGCCCCCGGTCGACTGGCTGGCGCTGGTGGTCGTGCTGGGCTTCCTGAGCCGCTATGCCTTCGTACTGGTCCTGCCAGGCATCCTCCTGGGACTCTGGTGGGCGCTACCTGCGGCTGCAGCAGCGCGTCGTGCGGCGATCCTGCGATTCACTGGCGTGGTCGCGCTCGGAGTGGTCCCCTGGCTCCTGCGGAACTGGTGGCTGGCGGGGACCCTGGAGGGGAAAGAGCCGCGTCCGGGGATACGCGCCCTTCGGGATCACGCTGAAGAAATCCTCTGGCAGCTCTTTGGTCGGGATTTGCCGGGGAAGGGCTGGCTGGCGGCCCTCCTGCTCCTCTTCATGCTGGGACTCATCTTCAACGCGGCCTGGCCCCGCCTGATCGCCAGTGGACGGAGCCGGCGCGTCCTGCTGTTGCCCATCGCAGCACTGCTGGCAAGCGGCGCGCTGGCGTTCGCGGAGACCCATCGGCATTTCGACCCGGTCTCCTTCCGCTTCCTGGCACCGGTGACCTTGCTGCTTCTCGTGACGGGACTGATCCTCGCGGCAGAGTTTCTGGAGCGTGGGAACCTGCCCCTCGCTTATCGCCAGTGGGGCTGGCTCCTGCCGCTACCCCTGCTGGCGCTCTCCTTTCGCGCCATTCCTGCGCAGCACCAACTCGTGGGTATTTGGGTGTTGCTCTGCGCCAGCGAGGCCCTCTGCCGGGTCGGGCCGGTGGTCAGGGAACGGGCCATCGGATGGCTGGTGCTCGTGGCGATGCTCGGCTTTCATGTGAAGAGCGGGCAGGTCCCTTTCGTCATTCCCCAGCAGGCCCGCCACGGACACATCGCTGCCTGGATGCGTCAGCATGTGCCGCCGGGGACGGTCTACGCCGGTACCCGGGCCGCGCGAGACCTGCTGCTGGAGGCCCCGGAGTATGTCCAGCTCATCGGGGTCAGTTCTACGGTGAATCGTCCGGAACTCTGGCTCGATGCGGACTCTCTGCAGAATCTCCAGCGCAGATACGGCCTGCAACTGCTGATTTTTCCGGGTCCCCCATCACCCTCAAGCGCAGCTGCCTACGGCCCTTATCTGTCACAGCTGATGACCAAAAGCGATCTGCCATCCCACATGGGCGAAGCGATCGCCTTTGGGAACTACCGCGTGGTCTGGCTCCCGCCCTTGCCAGACCAGATCAGGGACTAATCCAGCAGAGGAGCGGTACACTCCGTTCCCATGCTTCGCCTGGCGACCGGCATACCGTTGGGCCTCCTGATGGTGCTCTTGTTTGGCTTTCCCCGGACCGGGACTCCACACCTGTTACTCATCTGCCTGCTACCTCTGAGCTGCCTGATGCTGGCGGAAGTGTTTCGCCTGCAGGGTCTGGTGACGAGCAACGGACGCCTGACTCGCGACGCGCTGGTCGGCTGCACTTTCGGGGGGCTCCTGTTGATCCTGGCGCATACCGGCCACTGGCTGCTGTTCCCGGCGTGGAGCGGACTGTTTCTGGTCGCGCTCATGCTGCCAGGACTCCGTCACTTCCCGCTCGACTCTCCTGTGTTGCGCGCCCCATCGATCATCTTCTTCTCCACGCTGTGGGTCGCGGGTGGACTGGCGGCGTGTTTCGGCCTGCGGGACCTGGGAGAAGCCTGGATGGACCTGGCCTGGCTCCCGGCCATCGCGTTCAACCCCGTCTCGCTTCTGCCGGTCTTCGGTGCCTGGTGCTACGACTCCTGCGCCCTGGGAACTGGGGCGGCGACAGGCACCCTGCCGATGGCTCCGCATATCTCGCCGAAGAAGAGCTGGGAGGGATTCGCTGGAGGACTCATGGGGGGAGCGGTCGGGATGATGGGCCTTATCTGGATCACGGAACGATTCGCCGGCAACGCCTGGGTCGTGCCGGTCGGAGCCTGGCTTGTGGCAGCCATACTGGGGGCATTCTTCGGGGCCTGCTCGCAGTGCGGCGACCTGCTGGTCTCCTGCCTGAAGCGGGAAGCCCATGTCAAAGACTCCGCGCAGCTGATCCCCAGTCAGGGGGGGCTGATGGATAAAGGCGATGGTTTCCTGCTCGTGAGCTCCTTCGCCCTCGGACTCCTCTATTGCTTCACGCTGCTGGCGCATCCCCGGTCCCCGTTATGATGCCGGGTATGTCCATGCTCCGACTGGCTCCGAGCTTGCTGGCTGCCGACCAGACCAATCTGCAGGCGGCAGTGGACGCCTGCGCAGCAGCAGGGATCCAGGTGCTCCATCTGGATGTCATGGATGGGCACTATGTGCCGAATCTCACCTTCGGTCCGAAAGTCGCGGTGGACCTCGCCCGGTACATCACCGCCCGCGAGTATGAAATGCACCTCGATGTGCACCTGATGGTGACTGATCCCGATCGCTTTGTCCCCGCCTTTGCGGAAGCACGTCCGGCCTGGATCACGATTCACGCGGAAGCGCCGATACATCCGTTGCGGACGCTGCAGCTCATCCGGGATCACGGGTGCGGTGCCGGGATTTCGCTGAATCCTGGGACACCGCTGTCCGCGCTTGAAGAACTCCTCGACCTCACCGATCTCATCCTGCTGATGAGTGTGAACCCTGGATTCGCTGGCCAACGCTTCATCGAGTCGAGCCTGGACAAAATCGCCCGCTGTCGCACGTTGCTGGAGCACCGTCAGTCATTGGCCATCCTCGAAGTCGATGGCGGCATCGGAGTCGCGAATCTGTCGCAGGTCGTGGCAGCAGGTGCCCGGATGCTGGTGGTCGGAAACGCCGCGTTCGATGAGCGGGAAGGTCGGACCATGGCCGGGAATCTGGCGGCGTTGCAGGCCAGCCTGAGGCAGTGTCAGATTTGATTTTCTGGCTGAGCTGGGAATAGTTCCCGGGCTGCTTCGGTTGTACCTGACACTCTCACACCTTTGGTCTCAGGAGAGACTGTCATGTACCGCTCCGCACTCTGGCTGCCAGCTCTGGCTGGCGCGCTCCTGCTGGCGAGTTGCAATCGCGACACCATCCCGTCCAGTCCATCCGCCGACTCCGCCGCATCGGCCCAGCTCGGCACCATCGCAGCTCCGGCGAACCTGGGCCTCTATCGCCTGACCGGAGACCTCGACACTCTGAGTTTTGAGTTCAGCCGAATCGACCGGTCAGTCCGGGCCCTCGGCGACAGCTTCGCTGTCGATATCACGACCCTCTCCGAGAGCACGCTGAAGTTCACGGGCATTGATCTCCCATCCCCCACAGTGCTGCGACTCTCCATGAGCTGGGAGCATCCACTTCCGTCGACCGCCACTCGGCGCGACCTGTCGGTGTTTGATTTGCGGGCGCATGTCCTGACCAGCAATGCACAAAGCACCAGCTTCGCTGGAGCGGGTGGCATCGCCGCTCCGACCGGCGCGGCTGGCGTGAACGAAGCGCTGGTACTCGCGGACATCGATTTGCAGAACGCCGATGGCTGGTCGACCTGGGGCGATGAAGTGGTGGAGCCAGTCCTCGGGGCGCTGGCGCCTTCCTGCTATCCATTCGTGCTGATTCATCAGGATGATGCCCGGGGGCCGGTCGATCCGGTCACTCCGGCGGGCTGGAATGTGGTGCCCCAGGCACCCGGAGCGTACCCGTTTGACCTTGACCTGGGGATCCAGACCGGCACGTCGCTGGACATCATGGTGGCCCTGGATGCCAGCTATGGTGCTTCGGCCATGAAGAGCATCCCCAATCCGAATCCAGGGAGTCGCCTGAATCCGCGCTATCTCAATCCGGAGTTCAATCAGAAAGAAGCCTGGCGCGTGAGCGCTGCTGTCAGCGGTCCGGTGGAGGGGGGCAACAGTGGTGACAGCACCACCCTGACCCTCGCCGTCCTGGATCACCAGATCGGCCTTTCAGGTTCCGGGGCATTCAATGCCCTCACCGACCCCATCACCTCCATCCGGTACGACTCGGACCTCTCCAGCGCGACCGTCGCGATTCCTGGCGCACTGACGACCGCACTGACCGTGAATCGGGGGAGCTTCACCGGTGCCGGGACCCCCAGCGACCCGCTGACTGCAGCGGTCGTGCTGACTGGCGATCAGATCACCGGAGCGCCGGACTCCTACCTGGGGGTCGTGGCGTTTGTCGACGAAATGCGGGCGATCGCGGGAGCCACCTCTCCGCTTCCGACCCTTGGTTATGACCGGGCCAGCCAGATTCAAACCCGCTACGACTTCGCGAGCTACGCCCTCTTCGAGCTGGAAGTGGAACCCTTCGTGCCGCCCGTGGGGACCTGGACTGCGGTTCACGACATCATCATGAATGGCGACAGCGCCACTGGCGCTTCCGCTTGCATGATGTGTCACGCCAGCGGCTCAGGTGGGTTGTTCATGGACAGTAACTCTCTGGCCACTTACAACAACCTGGTCAATGTCATGTCCAGCTGCGGCAACGACTACATCGAGCCGGGCAACCCGGCCCTCTCGTTCCTCTATGAGAAAGTCTCGCAGACCACCCCCTCCTGTGGACTACGGATGCCCCAGAATGGACCGCCTTACCTCAGTGCCGGTAAAATAGCGCTCATCCAGTCCTGGATTCTCTCCGGGGCTCCGAACAACTGAGGCGCACTACCTGCCGCACCTCTCGCAGCCACTCCCCCGCCCCCAGGCAGCTTCGGCTACTGGGGGCGTGTTGTTGTTGGAGGAAAGCGATGATGCGGATCATGGCAGGTCGCACAATTGAGCTGACCCGCGACATCAGCGGGAAAGTACTGATGCAGTGCAGTTGATGCCACACCGGGATGACAACTGGCGCAGAACTGCTCGAGTGTCGATGACGCTCCCACCAGGTCCGCATACGGAATCTGCAGCAACGTGGACTCCGGTCCGGCAAAGGGCGGCTCTGGAATGACGAGCACGGTTTCCAGCTCATCGCCCCGCATGAGGTCGCCCCGGGTCGCACCACGGAACGGCCGTAGGAGCCCGGGCACCGCGTGGTGCGGCTGATGACAGGTGACACAGGACAACCCAGCACCGGCATGGGGGCTGGTGTCCCAGACCCCGCTGGAGTCCCCGCCCTCCCACTGATGGCATTCCAGACAAATCGCATCTGCCACTTCAGCCGTTGTACGCAATGGATGCAGGATGCCGTTCTGATTGCCCCCACCGACCGTATGGGCGCTCCCGGGGCCGTGGCACACCTCGCAGGCATGGTGCTGGACTGCCGCAAGCTCGCCGAAAGTCAGCAGCGACGCGTGGCTCGCCTGTCCCGGAGCGATTGGCAGCGCATGACACAACAGGCAGGCATCGGTCCCCAGGTAGTCCGGAGGTGGCCCCCCTTCCTGCCGGACCTGAGCGGTGAGGGCTGTCGCCGCAGGGACGCCATAAGGCGACGGATCACTGATGCCCGGGGCGGACAGGGCGATGTCCGCCAGGCCGGTACTCCCCAGCAGGACCAGCAGCAGGAATCCCTGTGTGTCAGTCAGTCGGCAACGTTGGAGGCGCATAGCACTCAGCGTACTGACTCTGAAGAATCGCTGCCAGTCGGTGACCTAAAGGAGCGCTCGCTCGTCAGGTCAGACGCAGACTTTCATCAGGTTCGATGGGAGGCGCTTGTGGATCTACCCAGTCTTCACCAGCCGACCCACGACGGGGACTCAACGGTGCGACCGGCACCTCGCCCCGCAGCGCAATCGCCGCCGCCCGCAGGGTCTCCAGCGACACCTCAGCGTTGGGACTGACCACATCGCTCATCAGCGCGGTCGGAGGCGCGACCCCCCAGCGCCACAGCTGCTCCCAGTCATCCGCCAGGAGTGGATAGGCGGGGGCATCTACTATCGCGCCGGTCGCCGGATCGATGGAGCGGGGGTCCTCGCCATACCACACCATTCTCGCGAGTCGGGGGAGCGCTTTGCGCAACCGCTCATCGCTCTGAAAGCGGCCAGATGCGGCGCGCTGCAGCCACGGATGGGCCGGATTGAGCTGATGGACCAGGTACCGCACGGACTCCCGGGGGGAGTAGTACAGGTCCCCCAATTTGCGCTCCCAGCCCTGGACCTCCGTGTCATCGTAGGCCGACAGACTCTTCGAGCGGGCGAGGAGCAGGACCAGTCGGATGCTCAGATCCCGCAGGACCGGGTCCATCTCCACCCAGTCGTCGCTGGTGATGTCCTTCACGATGTCATCGGCCCCGCTCCCCAGGACTCCATCCGTAGCCAGCGATTCCAACAGCAGCTCGAGGACCTTCTTGCGCAAAACCGGCTCACCAGTGCCCCAGGCAGTGGCAAAAAACCCGGTGTCGCCGCCTTGCGGCATCCGCTGGATCGCATCCAGGATGCTGGTCCGCAGGTCGGGATGGGAGTCCCACAAAAATTGCAGGACCAGGTCTGCGATCCCTTGCGGGACCGGCAGGTCGACACCGATGCTCCAGGCGAATTCACCTAACGCGGTGTGGCGAAAAGCCTCCCAGGCTTCTTCCTCTTGCGGCGGACCGGCTCCACGCAGCAGCGGCGTATAGATGGTCGCCCGGTAGAGATCATGGTCGTACATGACATCGATACCCCGGATCTGCGCCACCATCCGTCGCACAAACGGATCGTCATCAGTCTCCAGCTTCGCCAATACCGCATCGCGCTTTTCCCGGTCGAGATCTGGTCCCAGGCGGACAGTCCAGAAGGCCAGCGCTTTTGCTGCCCGCAACCGGACATACTCATTGGGGTCATCAGCGAAGCGACGAATCATCGGCCACTCGACTCCGGTTCCCCAGCGTCCGAACGCTTCCGCCACAATAGCCCGGACTGTCCGCTCTTTGTCGGCGATGTACGGCACCAGGTCGGCCAGTTGTTCCGGACTCCCCAGACTCAGGATCGCAAACGCCGCCACTTCCCGTCGCTCCATCACCGGGTCGTCGACACGCTGGGCAGTCCACGCCAGCGCTTCTTTGCGCACTTCTGGCTCGAGGCCGGTCCAGAAAGGGGAGCCCTTCATATTCGTGATCAGCCATTGCGCGGTCGCAAGCGAAGTGTCATCAGACTTGAGCTGCGTGAGGAGCCCCTGCCCGAGACGATCCCCCAACACCGGATGCGCCATGAGCGTGTTGTAGGGGAGAGCGAGGAGGAGGGTCGCGGCTTCCTGTTGGAGGACCGTATCCGAAGCGGTCAGTCCAGCCAGCAACAGGCGACCCGCCTCAGTCTCTACACGGGCAGAACTCGCGGCAGCCTGCGAGGCGGGGGTCGGACGTCCCGGACAGCCCACCAGTCCTGGCAACAGGCCCAGGAGGAGTCCGAACAACAGCAGCCGGGACATGCCATTCCGCATCTAGTTCTCCTCCGATTCGGTCACAGTCTGGAGCGCTGCCTTCCGGATCCCGTACAGGCCATGCTGTTCAATGTACTCCACCACCTGCGGCGTCACCTGAGCGCGCCAGCGATCGGAGCCTCCGGCGATCTGTTCCCGTATCTGCCGTGAACTGATGGGCATATCGAACGCCGGGAAGCGGATGACGCCCGGGAGATGGGGGAACGGATGGGTCGGACCGGGCTCTGTCTCCTCGCGGCCAAAAACCATGAATTGCACCCACTGCGGGAACTCCTCAATGGCTTTCCATGTCCCCAGCGTGAGCCAGGTATCTTCTCCCATCATCAGAAACCATTCATGGGTCGGCCAGCGCTCACGCAACACCTGCAGGGAATCACAGGTGTAGCTCACGCCCCCCCGCTCCAGTTCCAGGGGCTCCAGTCGCATCTGCGATTCCCCTGCTATCGCCAGGGCTACCAGCGCGCGACGTTCGTCGCTGCCAGCGGTCACCTGCCCCTGTTTGTGCGGCGGAATCGCGGCAGGCATCCACCAGACTGCATCGAGGCCCCACCCCAGTGCGGTGCGGGCCATAGCAAGGTGAGCGAGATGCGGCGGGTCGAAGGAGCTGCCGAAAACTCCGATGCGACTCATGACGACTGGCGCGGGCGACGGGGTCCCTGGACGGGGATCACCTCGCCCCCCTCAATGGTGATGTAGCCCTCAGGGTCGTCATCATCTGCATCTTCGGACCCATCTCCGGCTGCCAGATCTTCTGGCAGCTGTCCGGGAATCTGTTCCCACCAGCGCTCGGACCGGGTCGTGTGGCGAATGTTCAGATGCGCTTCTGGCAGGGTATAGCGAATCTCCAGGTCAGCATGGGGATCGGGCTCCTGATCTTCCTGCTGCACGAGCCGCAACAGGTCCAGCACCAGTTCTTCGAGCTGGTTCCCCTCCTGCGTGGAGGTGACATAGACCGTGGTGGGACAGCCGGTCGCGGCGATGAAGGCTTCACGGAGCGCTGCCGCCTCGTCGGGCGACTGCAGGACATCTGCTTTGTTGAGGACCGTCACACGAGGCCGATCAACAAGACCTTCGCCATAGGCCTGTAGCTCGGCCAGGATGATGTCGTACTCCTCCCGCATCCGGTCCAGCGCGGCGGAATCCGCTGGCGCGCCGGCGGGGATTTCAACCAGGTGACACAGAATTTTGGTCCGGGCGATGTGCCGGAGAAACTGGAGCCCCAGGCCCTTCCCCGCATGGGCCTCTTCGATGATTCCGGGGATGTCGGCCATGGTGAAACTGTGAAAATCGCCGACCCGCACGAGTCCGATGCTGGGACGCAAAGTCGTAAACGGGTAGTTCGCAATGCGGGGCTTGGCGTTGGAGACCCGGTTGAGGAAGGTGCTTTTTCCGGCGTTGGGGAAGCCGACCAGTCCGACATCGGCCAGGAGCCGGAGCTCCAAATGCAACATCCGGTCTTCCCCGGGCTTACCGGGAGTGGCGTGGGTCGGGACCCGATTGGTCGCCGTGGCAAAGTGCTGATTCCCCAGCCCCCCCTCGCCGCCGATCGCGATCCGGACCTTCATCCCCTTGCGGGAGAGGTCGGCCACCAGCTGGCCGGTTGCGACATCGGTCGCGATCGTCCCCGGCGGGACCAGGATCACCAGGTCCTTGCCAGCCTTGCCGGCACGGTTCTTTGACTGTCCATCGCCGCCCCGCTCCGCCTGATAAAACCGGGTCCGCTGGAAATCTTCAAGAGTCACCAGGCCGGTGGCGACTTTGAGATAGACATCGCCGCCCTTGCCGCCATCGCCACCGGCCGGGCCCCCCTTGGGGCGGTACTTTTCCCGCAGGAAGTTGACCATGCCATGCCCGCCGTCGCCGGCTTTGATCCGGATGGTGGCTTCATCGATGAAAGGGCGGGGCGATGCCATAGTCTCTTCACGGTATCACGGGGATCGGGGATGCGAGAGGCGGGAGAAACGACGACTCCCGGCGGACCGGGAGTCAGAGCGTCAGTGTCAGCGATGCGCGGGGGCGTTAGGCCGCCTCGGTCATCTCCACGGTGGCGAACTTGCCGTGCCGTCCCTTGTCAATGAAACGGACGATGCCCGGCTGGAGCGCAAAGAGGGTGTGGTCCCGTCCCAAGCCGACATTCCGCCCCGGCTTGATGCGGGTGCCCCGTTGGCGCACGAGGATGTTGCCTGTCACGACTACAGTCCCATCGGAGGCTTTCACGCCCAGATACTTGGGCTTGGAGTCACGTCCGTTGGAACTGGAGCCTTGTCCTTTTTTATGAGCCATAGCGGCCGGACCTCCTGGAAACTAGGACTTAATGGATTCCACGAGCAGCCAGGTATACGGCTGGCGATGCCCGGTGATTTTGTGGACCTGCTTGCGACGCTTGTACCGGATGCTCTTGACCTTGGAATGCTTCCCATGGTCCAGCACCTTCAGGGTGACAGTCGCACCGGGTACGGTGGGCTGGCCGATGGTGGTCGAATCGCCATCCAGCACAGCCAGGACTTCCGGGGCCTGGAAGGAACTCTTGAGTTCCTGCTCCTGCAGCTCCGCAAAGAAGGTCTGGCCCTCGGCGACCAGGAGTTGTTTTCCGCCGATGCGGATCACCGCCTGCATGGCGTGGTTCTCCCTTGGCAAGCTCTCCGGCCGGGATGCGGCAGGAGTCGTTACAACAGACTGCGGCCCGGACAGGCCGCAGGGACAGAGGGGAAGTCTAGCACCCCCCGGACCTTCGCGCAATGCCTCTTGCATCCCTTTGCCAGCCGTGGTACACAGTCACTTCGCTGCCTGGGCCCAGGTGGTGAAATGGTATACACGCCAGGTTCAGGTCCTGGTGCTCGCAAGAGCGTGGAAGTTCGAATCTTCTCCTGGGCACCACTTACAGCACCACCGCCCCCGGTCACCCGGGGGCGGTGGCATTACAGGTGCAGACTCTGGTTCCTGTTACACCCGGTCGAGTTCCAGGTCGATCTCGATGAAAACCTCGTCACCGATCGCCAGTTCCCCAATCCCCAGCATGCCGCCGTAGGTGAGGTTGAACTCCTTGCGGTTGATTTTGGTCTTGGCCGACGCCGACCGCTTGGTCACGCCCCCAAATTCCTCGATGGTGACCGGCTCGGTGATGTCGAAGACTTCCAGCACCACTTCCTTGGTGACGCCAGCGATGGTCAGGTCCCCGACTGCTTTCAGGCTGTCGCCATCAAAGTCCTTGATCTGCTTCGAAACGAAGGTCAGGGTCGGGAACTTCTCGACATCGAGAAAATCGGCGGAGCGCAGGTGCTTATCCCGGCCCGCATTGTTGGTGTTGATGCTCTCGGCCTGGATGGTGATATCGATGACGGTCGCGTCGGGGTCAGCGGGATCAAACTTCACGGTCCCGGCCACTTTTTCAAATGAGCCACGGGTCCAACTCAGGCCGCCGTGACGTACCTTGAATGACACATCGACATGGTTGCTGTCTACCTTGTATTCAGCAGCCTGCGCGAGCCCCATGAGGGCAGTGAGCAGCAGGGTCAGCAGACCCCCGCGAAGCAGTGAGCGATGCATACCGATTCTTCCTCCTGTGATCCTGTCGGTCGTCGTGAGTAGTTGCGGAATAGGAGCGCGGTTGGCGCTATCCGGTTGAACACCGCTTAGAGCGATATTCTTTCCATGGGCTTCAAAGTATCTAAAAGACCCCATGTGCCGCAAGGGGGGCTGCCCAGGCACATGGCACAACACCGCTTTCTAACGATGGTTTCCCTATTGATAGTGAGTTCCCTGGTACTCGCCAGCGTAGATGGCGGGCCGCTCGCGCGATGCATCCTGCTGCCCCTGGGTCCATTCCTCCGCACTCAGGGTCGCCCGACGCCCGTCATCAAAGCGGACCACCACCAGCCCGGACAGGGGGAGGTGCTGCGTTACTTCGCACGGCACCCCGCCAATCTCCTTCCGGCTCCCCAGGACCGGCAGTTGCTTCACCAGGTCGTCATAGACTTCGACTTCATAGCGCAGGCAGCACTTCAGCCGACCACAGACACCGCTGGTTTTGCCGGGGTCCAGCGGCAGATTTTGCAGCCGGGCCATCTTCACAGCGACCGTGGGAAAGAGGTCGAGGTGCTGGTGACAGCAGAGTTCCCGTCCACAGGTCCCCATGCCGCTGTAGATCGCGGCCTCGTCCCGCACCCCGATCTGATGCAGCTCGATACGGCACTTGAAGATGGTCGCCAGATCCCGGACCAGGATCCGGAAGTCCACCCGGTGCTCCGCCGAGAAGTGAAACGTGATTTTCCCCCTGTCGAATCGCCAGTCCGCTCCCAGGATCTTCATCGGCAACTGGTGCTCCGCCACCCGTTGTCGACAGGTGGTCAGGGCGCTGCTCTCTTCGGATCGCAGGCTCCCGATCACCTCCCAGTCGGCATCGGTAACATTCCGTTCATACCGCCCAAAGACTTCGTCCCATTCCTCGCGCGTGAGGTCCCCCAGGGTAAGTCGCGCCGCGACTATCCCCCACTCCAGCCCCGCTTCTTCGTTCTTCCAGATGATGAGTTCCCGGACCTGTACCGGGTCCGCACCGCCGAGGATCATCCATTTCTCGCGCAACATCCCGGTCTGGACCACCAGAATCGGGGTGGTCGGGGGGCTCCCGGCCGGGACCTGCGGTTGCCGCAGCTTGCGGAGTGATCCTTTGGGCATCAGAACGCATTGTAGACGCCGAACAGTCTGCCGGATGGGTGGCTTAACGTTGCGGAAGGACCTCGCCGCATGCGAACCCGAAGCTCTCCATCACGAGCCCTTCCAGCACCAGCGACCAGTTGGCGTTGTATCCCATCCGGAGTGGAGCCCGGCGCAGCGCGGTAAGGACGGGGACCAGAGCCGGGGTCCGAAGGTCGGGCTCGGTGTGCCAGGCCGCCAGCGCCAGCCGGGCTACTGCCCGCAGGAACGCCTCCTGTCGGACTCCCGCTGGGGGAGCATCGTCTGCCGGATGAAAATTGACATAGGCCGGGAGGTCCGATGCCTCACGCCGCCAGCGTTCCAGATCCCGCAAGTCACCACCGATGGGCATCAGCTCCACTTCGGCGAGGCTTTCCCATTGCTGAAACAGTGCTTCCAGGCCGGCCACCAGGGCGTAAAACGAGGATTCCCGGGCTACGCTCATTTGTCGTAACCAGTGTAGCCAGGCCTCACGAAACGCACGATGCCCCGGCAGCAGGGCGAAGCGGACAACATCCCCGACTCGTCCACCGAGACTGGGGGCGAGCGCGGCGATCGCCGCCTGATCCTCCGCAGGAAGCCAGCGCGAGAGTGCTTCCAGAATTGCGGTCGGCGTACTTTCCCGGCAGGGGACCGGAAGGGTCCTTGAGCGAATGGTCGGCAGCAGAGATTCCGGTGAAGAGGTCAGCAGCAGGAACTGCCCCCAGGGAGGTGGTTCTTCCAGGGTCTTGAGCAGGAGGTTCGCGACGGTCGGATTGAACTGTTCGGCCTGATCGAGAATGACGATCTTGCGTGCCCCCCGCTGCGGCGAGGTTTGCATCCGCTCCAGCAGCTCCCGGGCTTCTTCGGCCAGCAGCTCCCGTGGACGTGAAAACACCATGACATCCGGATGAGTTCCAATGCGAATCAGATGCGCATCCGACGCCGCCGGATCATAGGTCAGCCCGTCCGACTCCTCGCCAAAGAGTCCCGGTCCGGCAGCTCCGGGGGCCAGCAGGGTCCGGGCGTAGACCAGCGCCAGCGCGAGCTTCCCAATCCCGGCAGGGCCATGCAGCAGCAGGGCGTGATGCCCGGAATCATTGGCCGCCGCACGCGCCAGGTACTCCCGGGGCAGTTCAAGTCCGACAATGGTGGGAAACGGGAGTGCTGTCATGCGACCAGGTCCAGGAGCATCCCGCGAATCTCATCGAGGAGGGAGAGCAACTGCAACTGCGACCCTTCCTGCCGGATGAACTGGCCAGAGAGGTCCTCCAGCCGGCTATCGATGGTCCGGACCAGCAGCACCAGGTCATGCTCCGCCTGGGGATCAAAGACCGCCAGGCGACGTCGCTTGTGGGACTTCTTCAGGAACTCTTCCAAAAACTCCCGGATTGCCTGCTTGTACCCAATGAGGGTCTCCGGGGTCCCCTGCTGACCGAAACGACGGGAGGCCTCTTCGATCCGCTCCAGATGCTCCCGCCAGACCGGTTCCGGAGCCTCCTGTGACTGCGTGGCCTTTTCGAAGGCGGACGCGAAGCCGGAATCGCCGACACGGGAAGCCTTCGCCGGCGATTGAGCTCCCGGCTGCAGACCACTCTGCTGGGCTTTGCGGAGGGCATCGAAGTCCATCGCCCCGATTGTACCGGCCTGCAGCGCTCCAGCGTCCGGGGCTACATCTCGGAGCAGCAAAAGCGCCACCGTACCCGGTGGCGCTGTGTGAAATCTCGTGATCGAGTCGGCGCGGGACTAGATGTCCTTCGCCTCGAACACTTTCTTGCTCCGCATGTCACTGGCCATGTCGCCAAAGATGTTGGAGAAGAGGTCCCGGATCGACGCGCTCGAGTTACTGGCGAAGGTCGACTTGGCCACAAAGCGCTGTTGCTCGCCGGTGTTCTTCCAGTTGAACTTCCCGCCAGTGGTGTCGATAAGCGCTGCCTCGACCTTGCCGATGAGCTTGGTCTGGGTGTCCAGCCGGGTGTCGCCGCCGGTTTCAAGCGTGGTGACCGTGCCGGTCACGATGGCATCGCAGCCGTACTTCTGGCCGATCTTCTTGGCGAACGCGAGGAGATAGGTGCCCGACTGATCTTCCGGGGCGAGTTCCAGGATTTTGACTTCGATGTCTTTGACCTTCGAGAGCGCATTCAGCATGCTCTCGGTCGCCATGCCCGCATAGAGTTCCGGACTGGCGTTGCTGCGTGGATTGTTATCCGCCCCGAGCTTCCCTTCGTACTGGAAGGGAATGATCCCCACCACTTTGATCGCAGGACGGCTGTACGTCTTGGGAGTCGGGAGGGAGTCCTTCGGGACTTCGGTGGGACGTCCGATCGGATTCCCGGCGGCATCGACATAGATGCCGGCACCATTGATGTAGACCCCCGGCGGCAGCTGCGGACCATACTGCCCCCCCGGTCCGGCGGGAGAAGTTCCTTGCGGATTCACCCAGACTTCACCCGGTGCCGTGAGCTTGCCGTTGATGGCGTACTCACCGAACGACATCTGGCTCTCCAGCTTCGAGCTTTCGCCAAAGCTGAGACGGTAGCCATTGAACAGATGCAGGCTGTTGGCCCGGGGGTCCTGCCATTTGTTGGTGGCCAGGGTGATGGTCCGGACCCCGTAGCGATCTTCCTCGATCGTGCAGACCGGGAAGACCCCTTCAGATTCGACCAGTGCCCGCCCTTCAACAAAGGTGCCGGGGCTTTCAGTTCCCAGGGTGTTGTTCAGCGAGAGGGTCGGGAACGCGGCTTCGCGCTCGAGTTTGCCATCGGCGTTGAAGAGGTACTCCGTGCCGTTCTCCAGCACGATTTCGCTCAGATTCACCTGGGCGGAAGGAGCCACCATGATGCTGACCGTCTCCCCCGCCACCCGGAGAATGATGGGCGCGATCAGCCGCGGCCCGGCTTCAGTGAAGATTTTGCTGCGGTAGTAGACGATCTGATCACCCTTCCGGTAGACATACGCCGCCGGGGAATCAGCATCGAGGGGGTCGGCCTGCGCTGCGGGCAGGGTCCCGGTCGGGAGGAGCAGGAGCCCCAGGGCCAGCAGCCAGCCAGCGGGTCGTATCGACGAGTGTTGCACGGAATCCTCCTTGAGCCATCACGGCAGGCGGCGAGTGGTTCGCCTGTCTTGGGTCCGGATGCTCAATCTGTGAGTATAGCGCGTGTTATGTCGCCTTCAGATGGCCCGGACCCGCTTCTTCAGACTCCCCGCCCCCATCATTGGTTGATTCATCCCTCGACCTCTGCGTACTCAACGGATGCGCGCCGGTGTAGCCCGAGACCAGCCCGCTCGTGGAGAGATGCGTGTACAGCTGGGTCGTGGAGAGCTGGCTATGCCCCAGGAGTTCCTGGATCACCCGCAGATCAGCGCCGTGATTCAGCAAGTGGGTGGCGAACGTATGCCGCAACGTGTGAGGGGTCGGTTGTTGCACCAGTCCCGCTTCGGCCGCGCGACGTTCCAGCATCCGCTGGATGCTGCGGGCGGTGAGTCGTCGCCCACTCCGGGCGTTCAGGAAGAGCGCAGTCGTGGCGCTGGCATCGATCCGGTCGCCCAGCCAGGTCTGCCGTAAATCGATCCATGACCGCAAACGCTCCCGGGCATAGGCCCCCACCAGCACTAATCGTTCCTTGCGTCCTTTGCCGACCACCCGCAGTGTGGACTGCCCCCGACTCACCTGCTCCACGTCCAGGGCCACAAGCTCACTGACACGCAAGCCTGTGGAGTAGAGCAACTCGAGGATCGCCCGGTCCCGGATGTCCCGGGGGGCATCGCCACCGCAGGCAAGAAGCGCCAGCGTCTCCTGCTCGGAGAGGACCGCCGGGAGCTTCCGGTCACGGCGCACCCCTTTGCGTCCGGCGAGGGGATCGACCGGCAGATCTTCAGGATGCTCCTGTTGCAGAAAGCGGGTAAAGGCTTTGAGGGCACTGAACTTGAGGCTCAGGGTGGCGCGTTCCCGCCGCCAGGCTTTGGCGGTGGGGACCCGGGGCTTGACGGGAGCCGCCTGTTGCGCCAGATAGCGCTCGACACTCGGAATCCACTCCACCTGCCGCACTTCTGTACCCCACAGTGGGGCATCGCGCTCGGCTTCCGGGATCCCTCTGGCTTCACGGTCGGAGCGGAGCCATTCCCGGACCACCTGGCCGTAGTTGCGCAGGGTGCGGGGCGAGTAGTTCCGGACCACCCGAAGGTAGTCGAGAAACTCGTCGAGTCGGGAAAGTCGGGCATCGGGCTCAGCCATTCACAGCCCGGCCAGCAGCCGCTATGCCAGTGCAAGGAAGCGGCACCGCAGCTTCCAGACTCCGCCGTGCCCGGTCTGCCTGGAGCTGACGCTTCTCCCGCTTCGGCCACTTCTTCTTCCCCGGAGCCGCCGGCGGCTCCGGCAACATGCCGTAGTGGACGTTGAACGGCTGGAAGTTGGTAATAGAGGTGTCGCACATCGCTGCCAGGAGCGCTCCGGTCATGGTGTCTTCCGGCAACACCAGCGGTGACTCGCCCCTTAGCGCTCGTCCCAGATTAATACCCGCCATCAGTCCGGTGCAGACCGCTTCCAGGTACCCCTCACTCCCCGTAATCTGCCCGGCCATATAGAACTGCGGCCACTGACACAGATGCAGCGCCGGTGTCAGATGCCGCGGGGCATCGATGTAGAAATTGCGATGCATCGACCCCAGGCGCGAGAACTGCGCGTTGGCGAAACCGGGGAGCATCCCAAACACCCGCTTTTGTTCCGGCCAGGTGAGGCGGGTCTGGAATCCCACCAGATTCAGGGTCTCCAGATTCCGTTCTTCCCGGCGCAGCTGCACTACGGCATAAGGCCAGCGTCCGGTCCGTGGATCAGTCAGCCCCAGAGGCTTCATGGGACCGTAGCGGAGTGACTGGATCCCCGACTGCGCGATTAGCTCCACCGGCTGGCAGCCCTGGAAGATCTTGTCGGGCTCGAAGTCCCGGATGCTCGCCCGTTCGGCGGTGGTCAGGGCTTCCCAAAAGATCTCGTACGCCGCCTTGTCCAGCGGGACATTCAGATAGTCAGCGGCGGCGAAGTCATCCCCGCCGGTGTCGCCGCGACTCGCCCAGAAGAGCCCGCCCCCTTCGATGTCGAGGGAGTCCAGCACCACACTGGGGGAGATGGCATCGAAGAAGTACAGCCCCTGATCCCCCAGCAGCGCTGCCAGTTGATCCATCAGGGGAGGTGTCGTGAGGGGGCCGGTGGCGAGGATCACCGGACGATCCAGCGGGATGCTCGTGACTTCCTGGCGATGCAGCCGGATGCCGGGGGTCGACTCGACCCGGGCAGTCACAGCCGCACTAAAAGCGGCCCGGTCCACGGCGAGGGCCATCCCGGCGGGGACCCGGTGCTCCTGGGCGATCCGCAGCAGCACCGACCCCAGCCGGAGCCCCTCTTCCATGAGAAGCCCATTGGCGCTGAAGGCATCTTCGGAGCCGAAGGAATTAGAGCAGACCACTTCCGCGAGCTGGTCGCTCTGATGGGCCTCGGTGGCCCTGACCGGACGCATTTCCACCAGGTCGACCTGCCAGCCCTGCCCCGCCAGTTGCAACGCGGCCTCCGAGCCGGCCAGGCCGCCCCCAATGACCAGTACATCGCCCTGCCAGCCGGTCGTCACGATCGGGAGTGTACCTGTCCTTCCGGCGTACAATGCCCTCGCCTGCCCTGGGCCATCAGAGTCAGCGAAGGATCGCGACTGGCAGCGGGTGGCAGGTTCTCTCTGCTCCGGCACAGGGCGGTGCCGCGACGCAACATCCCGCTCTTCATGCAGGCGCACACAGCGCGGGAGCACCATGACACAGGAACAGGCGCTGGTAGTCCTGGTTCGTCCGCAGGCCGGCTGGTCGCGGACCGCGTCGGCGATGGCGAGTCCGGACCCACAGGCTGCGGCACGTGCCGCCGCACTGACGGCCCATGCCTGGAGTCTGGCGCTGCAGGTCCAGGCCCGGCAGATCGCCCATGCCTGGGCGGCGGTGGATCCGCCGGAAGCCTTTCGCGCGCAGGAGCCCTGGCTGCAGGGGGGGACCGGTGTCCTGCCCTGCGATGCCCCGCAGCCCGGCGATCGCCTGCTCCAGCTTTTCCGGGCCCTCTTTCGCGAGGGCTACAGCCGGGTCATCTGCATCAGCACCCAGTGCCTTGGGGTTTCGACTGCCGTCATCGCCGGCGGATTCCAGGGACTCCTCGCCTCCCAACTGGTGGTGGGACCAACCGCCGATAGTGGCCTCTGGCTCCTGGGGATGCGCCAATTGCAACGACGTGTGCTTGAAGGGGTCCGTTGGGATCAGCCACAGATTTTTGAACATCTGGTACAGCAGAGCGCGATGGCGACACTCTCTTCTCTCATTCTGCCGACTCAAATTGCCCTGGAGTCCCCGGAGGATGCCCGGGCGATTCTGGGCATGAGCTACGCCGATCGTCTGCCGCCGGGTATCCAGACCCTGCTGCGTGAAACTGGCGAACTGGTCTCTTAGCTAAGTGGCGGCGATCCGCACCGACGCATCCAGGGCGAGTTGCAGTTGGGTTGCCGCATTTCCCTGGACCTGGGCAAGTTCAATGTAGCCCACGGAGTTCACCACACAGACCAGCGCGCCGACTTCGTTCCCGTAGCTGGGCTGGATGCCCTGCACGCACTGCTCGCCGACCGTCACCTGCACCTGACTCGGGATCAGCCCGGCACCGGTGAGATCGGCAAAACGGATGTTGGTCCAGCAGTTGCCGAAGCGATCGACATAGAGCAATTGCCCCACGACCGTGCCAGGGGCGACCTCCGGACGAGGCCAGGGGAGTCGTCGCAAGATGCCCGGGTCCATCGGTGGACCGGCCAGCGCCGGATCATGCCCCAGCGCGAGATGGGCGGCGACAGGCGCGATGATGTCGCGTCCGTGAAAAGTCGGATGCGGATGGGGGGCGGTCCAGACTCCGGGGAGCACACGCCAGGCCTGCGATGGCGGGCCATACATTTCGAGCATGGGGGTCAGCAGTCCGTTATCAGGTACCAGAAACCACTGCTCGCGCAGCGAGACGAGCACCAGATCCCGCTCGGTCCCGACTCCTGGATCGATGACACCAGCATGGACAGTCCCCGGTCCACAAAGATCAAAGAGTGCGAGCCAGTTCAGCCCGGCAAGCCGGACATCGTAGGGGGGGATGTCGTGGGTGATGTCGATAATGCCGACCCCGGGGGCGAGTCGCCAAATCACGGCTTTCATGGCGGCGACAAAGGCATCCTGGGTCCCGAAGTCGGTTTGCAACGTGATCAGGCTCATGGTGTCTCCTCCCCTTCCGCTGGTGGCACCTTATCTGGTTCAACGGGCGGCTCCGTTGCCGGACTCCCACCGGGAATCGTAAATTGACTACCACCGGGGACACCCGCCGGAGGCGCGCTTTTCTCGGCCTGCCAGGACTGCTGCAGCTGGGTCGCGAGACTGTTGCCGGGATCGATGATCAGTGCTTCGGTCACGAGTCGCTGAGCTTCGGCACGATTCCGTTGCGCATTCCGGACCACCGCCAGATTTGCCCGGGCCCGGGCGGCCTCCATCGGGAAGTCCTGCGGAGGCAGCTTATGGACAAGGTAGTTGTAGGCTGCTGCCGCATTGTCCAGCTGGCCCAGATTGAGCTTCACATCCCCCAGCAGCCCCCATGACGTCGAGGCCAGTTCGGGGTTGTGGATGAACGGGAGTTTGACTGCGTGGGTCAGCCAGCCATCAGCCTGCAACAGCGCTTCCAGATGCTGATCCCGTAGCGCCTCAAACTCAGGGGACGAGCGGGCTTCATCGCCGGTCTGGGCCATCGCCTGAATGGCATCGTCCAGATCTGTCGACTGCCGGTAATACTGCAGGGCATGCTGAACAAAGAGGTCCTGGAACCGGGCCAGAATCTCCTCTTCCTGGGCATCGAAAGCGACACCTGCCGGATCGATGGCGACACCGGTTTCCTGCTTCCGGACCGTTAGCACCCCTCGCCAGTCATAAAAGCTCCACCAGTCCCGATCAGCCAGGATGATGTCGAGTACCGGGGGCTGTGGGACCTGATAGACCACTCGCCCTTCCGCATCGGCCATCGCGATGAGGTCCGGATCATCCATCCCCAGTGGCGAAGGCGCAGGTCCTCGCAGGGTGCCATCCGGCTGCCGTGACAGGGGGCCGATGTCTTCGATGGGAGCCAGCGTTGCCGCGCCATCGCTGTCAGCAGGTTGTCCTGCTGCAAGATTCATGCTCGCGGCAAATCGGGGGGACTGTTCGTACAGCAGGACCGTCAGGTACTCACTGAGCAACTGCAGCGCGGAAGGATCCAGCCGATCCCATTCCGCTTCCTGTCCCTGTGTCTGCAGGACATTCTGGATCGCGATGGGCTCATATTCCGGAATCGGCTCCCACTTGTAGACCAGCCCATCCAGCGTCACCTGCCAGTGGCGGAAGAAGGGGACCTGGAGGAATTCCGGGCGAAAGAATGTGGTAGCCAGGTGCACCTGATGCGCCTTGTTGCTGGCGGCTCCCAGACGTCGGGCGGCGCGCTCCACGAGCTGCTGCTTCATGAAGTAGCCGATGATGTCGCGCTGCAACTCGGCTTCGGTTTTTCCCGCGAGTTCTTCGTAACTGGGAATCTGGTGAATCCAGTTGGAAAACTGCAGGTTCTCTTTGCGTTCTTCAGGATGCAGGTCCCAGTGCACCTGATCCAGATACCAAAAGAGAAACGTCTCATCACCTGTGTTGAGCACGAAAGTGTCGGGCTCCAGACTGGCGATCACATTTTGCAGGTAGACCCAGGAGATGTAGGACCCGCTCCGGTTGCCCACCGGCCAGTTGTTGTAGCCGTTCACCAGCACCAGACCACCCAGGGCGATGGTGAGCATCTGGCGAGAGAGCGCGAGCTTGTTCGCGGGGGGCATGGGGTCCTGCTCGCGCATCCGCCAGACATAGGCCGGCAGGTGATGCCAGATGGCCAGGGCTCCGACAAAAATCGAAAGGAGGAGGTAGTAGTGCCCCGGAATCAGCAACGGAGGCATTACCACCCGCAGATTGGTCTGCGGCGCGTTGAGGATGTCCCCGGACGGGACCGAGAGCACGACAATCACAAAGAGCGCAAGACACCCCAAAAAGAGCCGGGCGAGCTGTTGGAGTAGTGGCAGATCGATCGCGCTCCGGAGCTCTGCTGGCAGATCCTCCGGGACCCTTGGACGCCAGAGAAAGGCTGCCCATAACGCCAGCAGGATTCCGAGCGCCAGGGTCCCCTGATCGCCGGACTCGAAGGCATCATGCGCCCGGGTGGGGTCCCCCACGAGGTACTTCAGGTAATGCTCCGCAACCTGCTGCCGCGTGGTGGGATTCTGAAACTGCGCTTTGTGCTTGTAGACATCCCGCAGGATGATCTCCCGCACGACATAGTTGAACTCCTCCGCCGGAGTGTTCCACATCTGACGGTCCGCCGTGACCGGCGTCTTGCAGTCCACGAGCGGCAGATAGAGATACAGGGTGATAACCGGCAGGATCAGCAGGATCCCGGCTTGCACCCACTCCGCGGTCGGCGAGAGCCGGGGTGTCGGGGCATCCGCCGTTGAGGGCTCGGGCGATGGGAACAGCGTGCGACGTTCCCACCAGATCCAGCCGAATATGAACGGGAAGAACATCAGGATCGACTGATGATGCGCCAGCGACAGACTCATGGCGAGCAGCAGCCAGTGCCACCAGCGTCGGGCGCCCGTGTCGATGTAGCGTGACGCCAGCCACCACTGCAGCGCCATGAAGAAGGTGTTGAGGGTGTAGACCTCCGTGATGGTCGACTGCCACCAGAAGGCCCGACTGACTGCGATTCCGAGGGCGGCGATCAGCGCCAGGATCCGGACCTGCCCGACCCGTGCCAGCAGCAGATAGACAAACCCACAGGTGAGCGCTCCAAAAAAGCTGCTCATCAGGTTCATCCGCCAGGCGACTTCTGTTTCGCCTCCTGGCATCGGGAGCCGGGCGAACAGCGCTCCCAGCAATGTGTAGAGAGGGTACCCCGGCGGATGCGCGATGCCGAAGGTCCAGCTGGCGACGGCAAAGTCGCCGGCATCACCGACATAGAGAGTTCGGCAGCAGGTGACGACAAACAGCAGGAGCGGGAGTCCGAAGGCCAGCCAGAGACCAGCCTGAGGGCTGATCCAGTCTGCAGCAGCCGGCGGTCGCGAAGGCACGACCACGGGTGGGTCTAGGGGCGATGAGTCCGTTGGTTCGGGGGGAATGGGGCTGTTCACGGGCGACTCTTAGGGTACTCCACCTGTCCGGGCATGGAGGTCCTGCTGCAGGAGTCGCGCGGCGGCAGCATCAGGAGCGGTCCGCAGGATCTCGCTCAGCAGTTGTTGCGCGGCGGGCACATCCCCTGAGGCTGCCAGCAGACGCGCCAGCGTGGTGGCTTCCTGCACCCAAATCGACAGCAACGTGCTCTCCGCGAAGCCCCCCATGCTTTCCGCTTCCAGGAGCTGTACAAACCGACTCTGCCAACGGACCGCCCGCGACAGCTCGCCCAGTTGCTCCGCGATCAGCACGGCGGGAGGGTAATGCTCGAACATCATCGGACCGAGTGCGATAGCCCGCTCATACAGGTCCAGCGCGAGTTCCAGTTCATCGAGCTGATTCATAATCCGGGCGGTGGACACGATGCCCGTGAGATACCGGGCCAGGAGGTATGCCTGTTCATAGTCCTGGCCGTACCGCTGCTGCCAGCGCTCGTATTCGGCCATCCCCGATTCGCCCCGGAGGTAGAACTTGCCGACACTCCGGAGGGTGGTCACGGACAATTCCGCCTGCTGATCGACCGCCCGCCATGCCAGGGGCTGCGGCAACCAGCCGACCCCCAGCGCTCTGAAATCGAAGGGGGGATAGAGCGGCTCCAGATACCCAGGGTCATAGAACGTGCTGAGTATCGGACGCTCCGGCAGATGGGTCGCGATATAGGCTTTCAGCCGCTCCGGCAGAGCCGCGCCAGAGTCGGGAGGGACCGCCAGGTCCGGGTACCGGGTCGCGAGGTCACGGAAGATCCAGCCCGCCCAGTACTCGTCACGGGGGGTCGTGGGGAAATAGGCCAGGACCGGAATGACATCCGGGCGGAGTCCCTCAACACGCTGCAGATACCAAAGGACAAAGAGGTCGTCCATGTCGCAGAGCAGGAGGGTGTTTTGCGGCGCGGCGGTGAGCAGCGTGGTGTAGCTGTCCCGCACCAGCGTGTCCCCCGCCCGATTGTTCGCGACCGCACTCTGGCCTCCCGTGATGAGAATGCCGAGGACCAGCACCAGCTCCAGCACCGGCTTGAGCAATGGCCCGAGATGCTTTCGATGTGGGCTCGCGGACTGCGATTCCAGCAACGCCTGATACCCCGTCGGCACCAGCAACCACAGAGAAAGCCAGACCGGGAGATAGTAGGGATCGAGTTTCGCAAGGCTACTGATTCCCGGATGGGTGAAGAGCAATAAGACGCCGGGATAAAGCAGACTCGCCCAGCCCCAGATCCGCTGCGACACGTCGCCCGATTGCCCTGACAGCACAACCCAGAGTCCCGTGAGCGCCAGGACCACCGGGAGCCCCATTTCCGATGGATGCCCCGTGATGCCCAAAATCTGATGCCACACCTCCCCAAAGAGGAGCTCCAGCAGATAGTTCACATGCAGGAGCGGACTCCCGGCGGAGACCTGCTGACTGACCGGGAGCAGCGTGAACTGCAACCATGCACTCAACGTGTTGGGATGTCCCCACGCCAGGACATCCGGACGTTGCGCCGACAGGAACGTCTGGAAATAGAGGAGGCACGGGAGTCCGGCAGCCAGAAGCGCCTGCCGAACGCGCAGCCGACGTGTCGCCCTCGGCCAGGTCGAAGCGGTGAGGATCAGCGCCGGAGCCAGGGCCAGGATGCTGGTCTGATGGGTTGTCAGCGCCAGTCCACCGATAGCCCAGGTGAGCGGACGCAATTTGGATTCGCGCAGGTCCGTGTCGAGCCAGTACCAAAAGCAGGCTAAGACCAGCAGATTGAGCCCATAGACCTCCGCCTCGACACTCTGTGCCCAGTAAGTCGGACCCGCCCCCAACCCCAGCGCGACAAAGCCCGCGAAAATTGGGTGAATCGCCCGCCGGACCAACAGGCCGTAGACCACCATGCAGGCACCGACACCGCAGAACATGGAGAGCGCATTCATCCGAAAAGCCGGGTCCGGCCCGGCCGGCAGATGGGTCACCAGGTAGCCGACGAGGGTGTACAGGGGATACCCAGGGGCGTGGGGGACGCCCAGTTCCCAGGCGGCGGTGATCAGTTCACCGGCATCGCCAGCCGTGATGGTCGGGGCGAGCGTGAAGCCATATGCGCAAAGAAGGATGAGCGCAGTGAGCCACCCCATCCCCAGCACCAGATGGCGTCGTTCGGTCGCTGCCGGAGCCGGCGGCGGGGCGGAAGCAGCGTCCTCACTCATTACGGGGCGATTGTAGGGGGTCTGACGTTGCCGGCCCGGACCGGGGCACCATCACGATCCATTCCCGACGGAACGGCACCCCCACCACAGGTCGATAGTGGGACTGGAGAGCCTGCTGCATCGCGGGGGTCCATCGATCCCACCCAGCGCCCCGTCCGCGATCCACCGCCCGGGCGGGGTCCGGGAGCTCCAGCACGATCACGACCGGAATCTTCCGGGCGTTGAGCTGTTCGACCAGCGGCGTGTCATCCCAGACGCCCTCGCGTTCCAGCTCCGCCATGATGAACGGGTTGTAGCCCACTTCTTTGCCCGCGAGCGCGACAATGCCTTCTTCTTCCGACAGGATCACGCCCTGGACCTGCTGCAACTGGAGCAACAGTTCGGTGCCGTTCGCCAGGTCATAGCGTGTGGGACGGTAGCTGCCGGCCCGCGGATTCTGGACCACCGCCGATTGCAACAGCACCATCAGACTGCCCGCCATCACCCACGCCGGCCACTGTCCTTCCCCCGTCCTCCAGTACCGGAACGCGAGTCCGGTCACCAGGATGCCACCGAGAATCGGTTCCAGGAAGTAGTTCATGTCACTGCCGACTTTGCCCGAGAGCAGCCCTGTGGCAAGTGCCAGAGGCGCGTAGATCACCGGCAGGGTCCAGCCTTCCTCCCGACGGAGGGTCCACCAGGCGAGGCCTGCCAGCACCAGCCAGAGGCTGCTGTGCCGCATGAAAAAGCCCCAGGTTCCCAGCAGACGATCCGGTAGCCAGCGCGTCTTGGTGTAGGCCGTGATGTGCAGCCAAAAGTCGGGGCCGTAGGTGATTTGGAGCGCCAGGGCCATGATGAGACCGGTTGCTGCGGCGACTCCCAGGAACATGGTGAAGCGACGATCCTTCGCCAGCCAGAGCGTCAGTGCAATCGCGACCACCGGGACAATTGCCGATTGCCGAAAAAGAAACGCCAGCACTCCCACGACAGCAGAGGCACCAAGCCAGCGGCGATCTGTCGGCTCAGACAGGCCTCGCTGAGCCAGCCAGAGCGCAGCGATGCCACACAGGAGGGCGGGCCAGTCCGCCCGGGTCAGGGGACACATGAAAAAGACGGCTGGCTGAGCGATCCAAAGGGTCAGACCCAGGGCGACTTCACTCCAGGTCGCTCCCCGACCTCGCCAGAGTGCTGTCATGAGCCCCCCGATCCCCAGCGCCATCAGCAGGACCAGGCCTCTGGCGCGCGGCAGGTGATGCGCGAAGGTCGCCGCTTTTACCCCAACACTCCGCTCATCGTCATCAGCTGCACCAGGGACCGGCAGCAGGGCAGGCTGGCGATACTCGCGTCCCAGCGCTCCCTCCAGGCCGTTGAGGAGGACCGGAAAGGCGGGAGGATAGTTGTCCACGACATGGGGCCACTCATCGATCGGACCATAGAGGCGTCCGCCGATGCTCAGGCGATGGACCTGGCCGAGGACATACCCCTCGGTTTCATCGAGGCTGAAGGGGTACTGGACATAGAGGGCGGTATGCGCGACAAACGGAATCCAGGCCACGAGACTCACCGCCATCAGCAGCCACAACAACGGCCATCTGGCCGGCGGGGATGGGGTCGGGAGGGCCGCCATAGATGCTATGAAGGCGAGTGTAGCATCCAGTTTGAATCACTCTGAATCTTCTTACGACGCACTGTCGGATGCCTCGTCTGCCGGTATACTCTGCCGCTACAGTGCTGACCAGACGGTGTCGCACTTACACCCCACCTGGGGTGCGCCAGGGCGTGACATCCAGAATCGTTCGAGGTACTACAGCGTGGCCGCATTAGCCAGCGGACCGGCAGCAGGCCGGCAAAAAGACAAACTCGGGATGCTGCTGATTCGGGCAGGGGTCATCACCCAGTCCCAGCTCACCGAGGCGCTGGAATACCAGAAGGGCTCCAACGAGAAGCTCGGCAAGATTCTGGTGAAGCTCGGCTTCTGCTCCAAGAACGATATCGCCAAAGCCCTCGAGGCCCAGACTGGCATCAAGTTCATCTCCCTGCTGGATTACCAGATGCCCAAAGCGCTGGAAGCCATCATCCCGCCGGATGTGATGAACAAGAACATGGTCCTCCCCATCAAGCACGAGGGGTCGGTCCTCCATGTGGCGATGGCGGATCCCCTCGACTTCGTGGTGAAGGAAAATCTGCGACTGGCCACGGGCCTGCGGATCGAGCCGATGCTCGCCCATGAAGATGAAATCCGCGAAGTGCTGTTCCAGAAGGTCGGGAAGAAGTACGCCACCGATGAGCTGATCGGCGAATACCTGAAAACGATGGACGACGATGAGGAAGTCGTCGACCTCAACAAGGCCCTCGCGGTCGAGGGGATGGAAGCCATCGATGCCGGACCGGTGGTCCGGCTGGTGAATACGATCCTGTCGGAAGCGGTGGAGTCCCGCGCCTCCGACATCCACATCGAGCCGATGGAAGACGAGACCATCGTGCGGTACCGCATCGATGGCGTGCTGCACAAGATTCTGTCGATTCCGCCCAAGATCCAGAACCCGACAGTCTCCCGCCTCAAGATCCTTTCCCAGCTCGACATCGCCGAGCGCCGCAAGCCGCAGGACGGCCGTATGCAGTCGAAGATCGGCGGCAAGGAACTCGACTTCCGCGTCTCCTGCCTCCCCACAGTAAACGGCGAAAAAATCGTCATGCGCATTCTCGACAAGGGCAACGCCATGGTGGGCCTGGAGCGGCTGGGCCTGGAGAAATTCGAGGAAGAGTTTCTCCTGGAAATGGCGCATCGCCCCTGGGGGATCTTCCTCGTCACCGGCCCAACCGGTTCGGGCAAATCCACCACCCTGTATTCCCTGCTGCATCACCTGAACTCGTCGGAGCGGAACATCTGCACCATCGAGGACCCGGTGGAATACACCCTCAAGGGGATCAACCAGGTCGAGGTGAACCGCAAGGCGCATCTTGACTTCGCCGCCGCGATCCGCTCCTTCCTCCGGCAGGACCCCGACATCATCCTGGTGGGGGAAATCCGCGACTACGAAACGCTGGAAAGCGCGGTCGAGTGCTCCCTGACCGGTCACATGGTCTTCAGCACGCTGCACACCAACGACGCCCCCTCGACCGTCGTCCGCATGGTCCAGATGGGCGCGCCGAACTACCTCGTGGCCGCCTCCACCATCGGCATTCACTCCCAGCGTCTGGTCCGCACTATCTGCCAGACCTGTATCGAGCCGATTCCCTACGACGAGAACATGCGGATGCTGGTCCGCGACATGTTCCCGCACATGGGCGACGATTTTAATCCGCGCCTGTTCAAGGGTCGGGGCTGCACGATTTGCCGCGGCACCGGCTTCAAGGGACGCACCGGCATCTTCGAGATGATGGGCATCTCCCCCATCATCCGGCAGTACATCCTCCAGGATCAGCCCACGGATGAAGTCCGACGGCAGGCGATCAAGGAAGGGATGCGGACGCTGGAGAAGTCGGCCCTCGCCAAGGTGCTTAACGGCATCACTACCATCGAAGAGGCCTCCCGCATCACCACCCTGCGCAAGGAAGAGGCGGGTCAGCAGGCAGAGCACGAGGTCGGGGTCCCCGAGCCGGCGTTCTACAGCACCGCCCTCGACGAGCCTGCGGTGGCCGGCGGCTTCCTGGAGGAGACCCGGCAGTCGGAGCTCGAAGAGTTCCCGGATCACTTCCTGGACGACATCCCGATGGAGCGGGTCGAAGGGCTGCTGTAGTCACCTTGTTCCGGCACTCCCGGCTGGGCAGATGTGCCTGTCGTGGACCGCGGTTGAACAAAGTTACACCCCGGACCTCCCAGGTCCGGGGGTTTCGTTGAGTTGCTCTCACGGATCAGTGTCGCTGCTTACCGCATTGCCTTAAGTGATGGGCGAAGCGCTGTCGCGAAACGGGCAAAGCAATCGAGGAGGGCATCATGGATCTCAGGCCATTGCTCTTCCGGGGTACTCAATCCCCCCAGCCTTGGAGATACCTTGATTTCACACGCGCGGGAAGCGTCCTTGCGATCCCAAATCAATGGCCCGCCGAAGAGCGCTTCGATCTGCTCACGCTGAGCCTCAAACCGCTCATATCGGGACAGCGCCATTTCATGTGAGTCCCCATCGATGTACAAGAAGACCAGTGCATCGTCGAGATTGCATCGGAATCCCCAGGAGATACCCGGTACCCCCGCAGAAGTTGAGATGTACCCGGCGTTTGCAGAGCGGCCGGCAAGCCAGTCCAACCGCCCGCGGGTCCGATCCTTCAGCGCTTCCCAAAAGCGACGCCGCAATTCATGTCGTTCGTTGTCCAGCGTCTCCTTGGCCTGGCCTACAGCCTTCGCCTGCGCCGACGGGCCAACGATTAGTGTCAGCAAGGGAGCGGGAGCAGAGTCACCGATCCGGACGGTTTCCAGTTTGAGCAGATAGAAGTCACCCAGCCCTGATTCGTTCAGCCAGTGCATGGCTTTCACATGCTCCGGCCGGGCCTGAGGAGTGATCCAGATTGCAATCCGGGCATCGAACGCCGCGAGGTAGGTCAGAACCTGCCCCAGATGCGTGTGATTACTCGGTGCGGTTTGATTTTCAATGACCACGGTCTGACCATCTTCATCAGAGGCGATGATATCCACCCAGAAATACTCAGCTCGCCGTTCAGTTTGAAGCACGGTCAGTCGTAACCCGCAAGCATCTTCAATGACATCAATGTGCTCGGCAAGCCAGGGGGTAAACACTTTTGCTTCGTCAGGAAAGACCTCAGTTACTGGTATGCGTGAGATCCGGCTGATTTGGTCGATCATGTTCCACTCCTACGTAGCTCTTACTGAGGTTTCGGATTCTAGCGCACAAGACGGCTCAAGCAGCACCAGCTAAGTACTGCCTACTGAGGGGCCAATGTCTAGTCCCCGGAAATTGGCAGCGCCCCGGAGGCCTTCCGGGGCGCAGAGGTTCGACTGGGTCGGCCCGCGGTGGGCCTGCTCCGGTCGCTCGCAGCGCGATCCGCGAGGACACATCCTTGGCGCCCTGTATGGATCCGATATCGCTTTGGTGACGAGCCCCGAGGCGTCACAAGTCCGGGACGCGCCCCTTGCGGAGGGCACGTCCCGGCTTGTTTCTACGACGACTCGCTGACTTGAAGCTGGGGGAGGTTCCGGGCACCAGGCACAACAAAACCGCCGTCCCGATGGGACTCGGCGGTGATGCCACAGATGTGACTGCTCCCTGCGAGCATGATGACCTCCCTGGTGCCTGCGAGGTTAGCTGACGGGCTGGAGGAGGAAGGTCCTCTGGCATCCGATGCGGACGCCTGCGCCCCGAAAGTTGGGTCCCCCGCTGCCTGCCGTGGGCGGCAAGCATTCGGCTATGTGCGCTGACTATACCACAAGACGTTGACTGTCCTTGGGTGGTTCAGACTGACCCGAACCCGCCGGTAACTTTTCGCTGACACTCCCCGACCTTATACTCTGGACTGGCAGGCTCTGCGCCCGCCCCCCACACAACGGATGTCTCCCCTCCCGGGTGACCGTCAGCTGGCGGCACCCCACGAGCGTATCTGGAAGGAGCTGCCAGCGATGTCGACCATGTCCGCCCGGGGTGAGGACCTCAACGCCGGGAAAAAAAAAGTCTTCATCGATGACCTGCTGCTCTATACGGTCAAGGCCAAAGCCTCCGACCTCCACGTCACCGTTGGCATCCCCCCCTGTGTCCGGGTCCATGGCGAACTGAAGCCAATCCCGGGACTCCCCAGCCTCGCCAAAGAAGACACCCACGTCATGATGACCTCCCTCATGACGGAGAAGCAGATCAATCAGTTTGAGCGGGAACGGGAAATCGACTTCGCCTTCGAGATCAAGGGCCAGGGGCGCTTCCGCTGCAACGGGTATTACCAGAAGGGGAACATGGGGGGTGTCATCCGGGTCGTCCCGAACACCATCCCCACCACCGAGCAGTTGCAGCTGCCCAAAATCTGCGAGGAAGTCGCCCGCTACAAGCGGGGCCTGGTCCTCTTCACCGGCCCCACCGGGTCCGGGAAAAGCTCCTCCCTGGCCGCCCTGATCAACATCGTCAACTCTGAGCGACGCTGCCACATCATGACGATCGAGGACCCGATCGAGTTTGTCCATTCGCACAAGCAGGCGGTCGTCAATCAGCGCGAACTCGGCGATGACACCTACTCCTACGCGAAAGCGCTGAAGCATGTTCTGCGTCAGGACCCCGATGTCATCCTCGTGGGCGAGATGCGCGACCTGGAGACCATCCAGCTGGCCATCACGGCAGCGGAAACGGGCCACCTTGTGTTCAGCACCCTGCACACCATCGATGCGCCGCAGTCCATCGACCGCATGATCGACGTCTTTCCGCCGTATCAGCAGGAACAGATCCGCCTGATGCTCTCCAACGCGCTGAAAGCGATTTTCTCCCAGCACCTGTTGCGTCGCGCCGATGGTGCCGGGCGGGTGCCCGGTGTCGAAGTGATGCTCAACAACTCCGCAGTCTCCAACATCATCCGCGAGGGGAAGGTCCATCAGCTCTACTCGGTGATGCAGACCTCCGCGAAGTTCGGGATGCAGACGATGGACACGTCGATCAAGGAGTGGCTCCAGAAGGGTGTCATCAGCCGGGAAGAAGCCCTGGCGAACTGCCACAATCTGATGGAGTTCCAGCAGCTTCTCGCTGGCAAGAACCCCTACGAGGGGTAAGCCGGCCCCTTCCGAATCTGCCCTCTGGTTGATGCACTCGACCGGTTCCGCTGCTCGCACACGCCTGCTGCATGTCAATTCCGCTTGGACCTTTTGCCCTCGCGGATTTTTTTGCCCCGTCACTTGCAATCGCGTCTCAATTGCACTACTCTCCTGCTGCAGTCCCCCACGCACGCCCGGTGGGACGCCAACAGTGCAGTTGACGCCTCATTCCTTCTCTCTCTCCTGGACGGGTCCGTGGGCAACCGCAGACCCGTCCTTGTCTTTCTGCGGTGGCGCTTCCAACTGATGAGTCCCAGAAGCATCGGGAAAATTTCTTTCAATGGTTTCTATACGACCCTCTGGAACGGACAGGCACTTGTGTGATTTGCTTCCCCCATCGTGCTCTCCCGGCTCCAGCCAGTCCGATGGTGGCAGCAGCCCCGACTTGCGGGACGCCGTCGCGGTGTCGCCGCGGGACTCGCTTTCCTCTGCACCTGGCTGCTGACCCTGGCGCTGGTCCATGTGGGACAGCATCATTGCTCCCACGATCCTGACCACGGGCACGACACCGCCTCCCTCGAACTGACGCACGACTGCTTCCTCTGTCTCGCCCAACAGACTCTCGCCGGATCACACCTGCCACCGCCGCCAGCTGACTGGCAGCTTCCGGCCATTGATCCGAACTGCGGCTGTTCCGGCCAGACCCTGGTGCAATTTTCCCCGCCGGATCATTCCCCCGACGCCCTCCGCGGACCACCAGCCCTCCTGCAGTAGCACCCCCCGGTCCTGACTTCAGCCTCACTGGCTGAAGCGTATGCCTGCTATCTGTAAAGGAGCCTGTTATGTCTCTGTCACGCCCATCGGCGCGATGGCTGGCGCTTGGTGTCGCCTGCCTGCTGCCGACGATGCCGGTCTTCGCCGAAGCATCCACCGATCCTGATGTCCCAGATGCCCTGGAAGCACGCATCGACGCCCTTGAGGCGGAACTGCAGCAATTGCGCGCCGAACTGGAAGCGCTCCGGCAGCCCGCCCCGGCAGTGACACCTACCTCGTCAGCGTCGCGACAAAATGCGTTCAACCCCGACATTGGCGTCAACGCCCTGAGCACGCTCATCTTCGACTCCGGCGAGTTGAGCGATGCCCGCTTCGACTTCAACGAGCTGGAGTTGAGTGTGAGCGGTGTCGTGGATCCCTTTGCCTCCTACTACGCCAGCCTGGTCTTTCTGGGTGAGGAAGTGGAAGTGGAGGAAGCGTATGCCACGCTGACGAACTTCCCCGCTGACCTCACGACCACGGTCGGGCGACGGCTGATCCCGGTGGGCCTCTGGAATCCCACGCACCGCCATGCCTGGCCCCTGAACAACGCGCCACTGGTGATCGAGAACTTCCTCGGCTCGCCCCATCTGCTGGGGACGGGTGTCACCACCGAATACACCTGGGGTGGCTCGACCGCCTGGACTGCATCAGCGGGTGCCTATACCGAGCTGGAAGGCTCGCAGTTTGTCGAGCAGGGACTCGAACATCCCCTCCTCACCGCTCGAGTCCAGGCCTTCGTAGAGCAGCCGGAGGGTGGGCTCCAGTTCGGGATCAATGCCCTGCATGGTCCGGTGAATGATGAAGGCACCCTGGGGTCCACGCTCATCGGACTCGATGCCAAATGGCGCACCGGCAACTAGGCGGACCTCAACCGCTGGCTGGTCCAGGGCGAGTGGTGGCTGAACGATCGCGATGGCCTGCTCTCGGACTTCTCTGCTACCGGGGCGTACCTCCTCGCCGAGCGCGATGTCGCGCGGGACTGGACTCTGGGGGGACGCCTGGAGTTTGCCGAAGACACGTTCGGCGACCAGTCCCAGGATCGCTGGTCGCTCTATGCCAACTGGCAGCGCTCCGAGTTTCAGCGCTGGCGTCTGCAGTTTGACCAGACCGATGGTCACGATGAGCAGGTGTCGCTGCAGGCATTGTTCACCCTGGGCCCCCATCCCGCCCACCCGTTTTAAGGAAGAAAGGAGAAACGCAGATGCTACGAATACGACAGAACACAGCGGTCTGGCCTCTTCGGCTCCTGTTGAGCGCGGTGCTGGCATTGCTGACATCGCCGGCGTATGCGGCGCTACAGGTCGTAACTACCACGACTGATCTCGCATACTTCGCCGCCACCATCGGCGGTGACCGGGTCACGACAGAAGCCCTGGCGCGTCCGCAGGAAGACCTCCACGCCGTGCAGGTCAAGCCGAGCTTTCTCGCCCGGATCAACAAAGCTGATCTGTTTGTCCAGGTCGGCCTCGATCTGGAAACCTGGGTGCCGCCGTTGCTTGCTAAGACGAGCCGGGCTTCGCTCCGTCCGGGGGGCGACGGCTACGTTCTGGCCAGCGCAAACACGACACTGCTTGAAGTTCCCTGCTGTGAAGTGGATCGTTCTATGGGCGACATTCATGCTCAGGGGAATCCCCACTGCTGGCTGGAGAGTGGAAACGCCAAGGTCATGGCGGCCGACATCCGCGATGGTCTGGTGCGGATCGATCCCACCGGCCGCGCCACCTACGACGCGAACTATCAGGCCCTCGCGCAACGCATTGATCAGGCAAGCGCTGAAGCCAAACGCATCCTGCAGCCCTATGCCGGTGCACTGGTTGTCCAGCACCACTCCTCCTTTGTCTATCTGTTCCAGATGCTGGGCGTCACGGCTGCTGCTTCATTGGAACCACGGCCTGGGATCGCCCCTGGAGCGGGGCATCTTGCAGCACTGAAAACACAGATGGCGAAGGAACAGATTCGGGTCATCACCACCGAGGCGAGCCTCAATCAGAAATCGTCCCGCAGCCTCGCGACCAGTACGGGAGCCTCGCTGGTCACGCTGGGTCAGCATGTCGGGAGTCTCCCGGACACACCGTCATGGGAAGCCCTGATTCTTGCCAATGCCCGTCGCCTCGCCGAGGGCCTGAAAGGAGATGCACGATGAGCCGACTTGTCTGGCCACTGGCCGGTATGCTGCTACTCGCACTTGGTTCGCTGGGCTGTGTTGATGGCGGTGAAGTTTCCATGCCATCGGACGCGGAGATGACTCAGATCACTGGTCGACTCCTGCTGGGTGGCGAGCACGACCACACCGCTGCCAGCGAGGATGACGACGATGATCACGATCACGACGACGACCATGACGAAGACGATGATCACGATCATGAGAACGCAGAGGGCGAGCCGCTGGCCGACTTCCCGGTCACCCTCATTGTGGGGGCGGCTGGCCGCGCCGGAGTGGCGACTTCCAATGCCGCAGGTCGCTTCGGCTTCGAAGTCCCCGCAGGGACCTATCACCTCGGGTTCCGGCTCCCGGCCAATCTCGGAGAGGGTGGCAGCCCGGAGACGCACTGGCTCCTGCGGGTCGAAGCCTCCGATGAGCCGGTCGGCCTGGAGATCATCATCACGCCCGAAACGGACGAAGCACACTGGCACATCACCGGACTGATCTTCGATGACGAAGACGGCGATGGGCTCCGGGGTGACGAGGAAGCCGTGCTGGAGACGCTCGATGCCGAAGTCCCCTTCGGCTCACGCCGGGACCTGGTCATAAATCCTGCAGACGATGAGTCTGCGGATGATGATGACGACGGGCATGGGCATGGGCATGGGCATTCCCACGGCTAGTCCAGGCGCAGTGAAAGCTGCATTGGTTGCAGAGAGTGTCCCTGTCGCCTTCCTGGTGGAGGCGGCAGGGACCGTCTGCGGCTACGGACGTCGTGTGGTCACTGCCCCTATGAACTTCACACTGGCTCTTGGTGGACGCCTTGTGATTGTCGGCCCCAACGGCGCCGGGAAGTCGACACTCCTGCGAGCGCTGCTGGGGCAGGCGGACATCCTCGCCGGGTCCCTCCTGCTGCGCCCCGGACTCAGAGTCGCCCTCGTGCCGCAGATGGAGCCTCCGAATCCTGCCCTCCCCACGACACTGGGTGAAGCCCTGCGGATTGCGGCGACCAATCCGGTTTCACAGGCGATGCTGCCGCAGGTGACTCAACAACTCGGCCTCGATGCATGGCTGAGCGTGCAGCTGCGTCATGCTTCGGGGGGACAGCGGCAGCGACTCTGGCTCGCCCGGGCGCTCATGCAGCAACCAGACCTGCTCCTGCTGGATGAGCCAACCTCCGGCCTGGATGCCGCCGCCCGTGAGGAGCTCGTGCAGGCGCTCCTGGCGCTCCCCCGCACCGTCGGAGTCCTCCTGGTGACGCATGACCCGACCTTGCCGCAACTGCTCGGGGCAGAGACATTGACCCTTGTTCCCGCGCTTCCGGAGCACCAGGCATGACATCGCTGCAGCTGTTGCTGGATCCGGGCTACCGGCTCCCACTGCTACTGGGTGGGGTGGTCGTGGTGGCCTTGAGTCAACTGGCGATTCTGTTAGTAGGGTCCCGCCTTCTGCTGACGGGGATCGCCCTGGCGCAGGCTGGGAGTGTGGGAGCTGCCTGCGGTCTCTTTATCCCTCTCCCTCCCACTTTCCTGGCGATGAGCAGTACGACCCTGGCTGCGGGATTCGTCGCCGTACTTCGACAGACCGAAACCGCTGCTGAAACCGGACTCCTGCTGCTCTATCTCGGCTGTGGTGTGGTGGCACAACTCCTGGCCGCGATGTCCGGGTCTGGAGACAGCCAGACACTCGAGCTGCTGAATGGGCAGCTCCTGCTGGCCACCGGAACCGATGTCCTCCTTGTACTTCTCGCGCTGCTCCTCTTAGGCGGGAGCCTCTGGCCAGTACGGCAGGGGCTCCTGCTCCTGCTGACGCAGCCCGATTTTGCTCATGCCAGCGGCCTGCCGGTGCGGTCACTGGAGCTCCGGATGCTGCTGGCCATCGGATTGGTGACCGGCGCTGCGTTTTCGGTGCTGGGGGTGCTCTGCACCACCGCAGCTCTCACCTGTCCCGGCCTGATCGCCCTCCGGCTGGCCCCTTCACTTCGTCAGTCGCCAGGGATCGCTGCACTGGCGGGACTGGTGGCTTATCTGCTGGGCGTGATCCTGGCGTTTGGGCTGGACTGGCCCACCGGACCTGCCATCGGCGGTGCGCTGGTCCTGCTCACCCTCGGGGCCTTTGGCGGCAGCTTCATCCGACGTCCCTGACAGGTACACTGCTTCCTGTGATCGCACGCCCCACCAGTTCTGGTCCCTCACCCGCTGCTGTCGGCTGGCCCTTTCTGCGGCTGACCATTTTCGCCACGACCGTCGGACTCGCCCTCACCGCCATGCTGCAGGCTGGTGCTCCCTGTCAGTTTGGATTACACGATGCCACTACCTGCGATCATCCCCACCATCAGCACGCTAATCCGACAGAACCTGAACTCGTACTGCTTGATTTTGAAGACTTCAAAGCGCTTCCCTATGCAGAAGGCATGATCCCCCAGGAAATGGCCGCCCTCGCCGGGCAGACAATTGGGATTGTCGGTTACATGATGCCGATGGACAGCAACACCGAGGTCCGCCACCTGTGGCTCGTGGAGAACTCCTTCGGCTGCTGTTTCGGCGAGCCCCCGTTGCCCTGGCATTTGATCGAAGTCCGGCTGGACCCGTCCATTCCAGCCCTCCCCTTCGAGCTGGCCCCGCTGAAAATTGAAGGCCCCCTCACCGTGAAAGAGCACTATGAGGGGGACGTGCTGGTGAGTGTGTACCAAGTGGTCGCGACCCGGGCAGACCTCCTGATGGACGAGCTCACCGGTGGCGAATGCCTCGCCTGCCCTGACCGGCATCCCCGTCCAGCCGCTGAGTAAGACGCTCACCCCTCCTAAGGCCGCCATTCAACCCCTCATGCCTCGTATAATGAGCCCCGGGACTTTGGCACTGGTGCTGCCATAGTCTGCACAGAAGTCACGCATTCATCCCGGACCCGGCCAGCCTGAGCGCTCCGGGGCAGGAGCGACCGTATGCCCAAGTTCCAGTTCGTCGTCCGTGATGCCTCCGGCAAGACACTGACGGGCAATCTCGCGATGAACAATCGCGAAGAGCTGGTTTCCCGGCTCAAGGAACAGGGCTACTACATCTCCAAGATCACGGAGGTAAAAGAGGGGTCGATTCTCACCAACATCGACACCGCCTTCGCCCGCCTGACCCCCATCAAGCTCAAGGACCTCTCGGTCCTCATGCGCCTCCTCTCGGTCATGATCAACGCTGGTTTGCCGATTTTGCGCTCACTCAAGATTGTCGAGAAGCAGACGGAAAACCTGCGACTGGTCGAAGTGGTTCAGTCAGTCCGCGACCATGTGGAAGAGGGGCATTCCCTCTCCTTCGCCATGGGCAAGCACCCGACAGTCTTCTCCACCCTGATCACCGCGATGGTGAAGGCTGGTGAGGAGTCGGGGTCGCTGGACATCGTCCTCGAACGTATCGCGAAGGACCTGGAGCGCGAAATCGAAATCCGCGCCAACATCCAGGCCGGGGTCCGTTACCCGGTCATTGTTATGTGCGCCGCCGCCCTCATCGTGGCCCTGGTCCTCTACTTCGTGGTGCCGCAATTCCAGGAGATCTTTGAGGACATGGACGCCAAGATGCCAGTCCCCACCATGATGCTGGTGGCGGCCTCTGAGATAGTCCGGAATTCCGCAATCTGGGTGTTGGTCGGTATCGGCATCATCGTGGCAGCGGTCAAAATGGGCCGGAAGATTCCCGTGATCGAGCGCCTCATGGACGCCGCTATTCTCAAGTTGCCGGTCATCGGGATGCTCCTGCGCAAAATCGCCCTCGCCCGTTTCAGCCGGACCCTGGCGATTCTCCTGAACTCCGGTGTCCCGATTCTGCGGGCCTTGTCGGTGGTGGAGCAGACGGTCGGGAACTCGGTCATCGCCGTTGCAGTAGCCGGTGCGAAGGAAGCGATTCGCGAGGGGGAGCGCATCGCGCCTCCCCTGGAAGAAACCGGGGAGTTCCCCCCCATGGTCGTGGACATGATCGCTGTGGGTGAAGAGACCGGCGCACTGGACACCATGCTCGCCAAGGTCTCCGACTTCTATGACCGTGAGGTCGACTACACCATCGATGCCTTCACCACCCTCATCGAGCCGATGCTCATCTGCTTCCTGGGGATCGTCATCGGGTTCATCGTCGTGGCCCTCTACATGCCGATGTTCTCCATCATCCAGACCCTCGGTGACAGCGCGGCTGGCGGCTCCGGAAACGAAGGGGTCGGCGATTAACCCGCCCCTGGCCTTGCACGGGCGCAGCCAGGCCCGCCGACAATGCAGTCAGGACCCGTTGCAAGACGGGTCCTCTGCGTACCTGAACCCGGCCATCCACTGGCATCTGACACGACCTGTCGCCGCGTTGATCCTCGGTGTCGGGCTCCTGTTGACCGGCTGTCGCGCCGCCCCCCCGCCAACCCTCTTCACGGAAGCCGATGCCGCCGCCCTGGCGAACCTCTGTGTCGCGCCCCCCTGTCCTGTCTCTTACTCCGGCGTGCTCTACCAGAGCGAGGGGCACCTGCGTCAGGTGCTGAGCCAGCGCCGATTCATCAGCGCCGCGGAGTACCTGCAGCTCCTGGCCGATCCGGCCCCCCAGCGTCTGAAGAACCGCGCTGCCCTGATCATCCTGGAGCACCGGGTCAGCCATGTCCCCAGCGGGATGCTGATCCTGTTGTTCGATCCCACCGCCTCACAGGACCTCCTCACCGTCGAGCGGATGTTTTCCAGCGAGCCGGGGCTCTCCTCACTCGATGCCGCCGCCACCTTCCCCATTCACTGGTATCGCGCCGATAACGAACCCGATTTCATTCAGGACTCGCTGCTGTACATGGATGTCGAGGTGCGGGCGCAGCTGGTCGACAGTCGGGGAGAGCCGCAGTATGTCTGGCGCTGGGGGCAACCGTGAGTGGAATCGAAGTGGTATATCGGGAGGGGGTCCCGGTCATTGAGTTGGCCTACGATGGCCTGCAGCGGATCCAGGATCGCGACGAGCGGACCGGCGACCTCCTCGCGGAGTACACCTACGTGCAAGGGCAATTGCATAAATGGCGCACGCCTTCGACGGAGCACTGGGTGTTCACTGAGCCCCAGGGCGGCTGGCCGCGTCATTTGTTCGATGACACCGGCGCGATGACCGACTCGTTCGACTTCGACTGGACCGGCCAGGAGCTCCTGCACCAGGGCACCACCGATGCGCCGATCGGCTGGGGCGGCGGCTGGGGGGGCCGGCATTGTGATGAGGCGTAACTTGGAACTCAAGCAGCTCGCTCAATACTCTCGCCGACCGCCCTGTCTGCTTGAGGCACTCTTGTTGATCCTCGGACTCGGCTTCCTCTTCGTCCCACCAGCGCTCAGCGTCTACCATGGTCCAGCGCCGGACCGTAGTTCCCCATTTGTTCAGTGGCTCGCTCGCGATCTCGGCACGACTCCCAATAAGCTGACTGGACGTCGACTGCGGCAGCTCACAGCGCTACACATCCCCAATCTCGGCGAAGCGCTCAACTCCCTGGACGGCCTGGAACTCTGTTCCAACCTGGAGACGCTGACGATTGCAAGTCAGTTTGTCTGAACGCAAAGTGGCGATTGCGGCCTGGGTTGGGGGCCGGCTCCTGACCTTGCCCCGATTGGCGCGCTCACCAGACTGCGCCATCTCAGGCTCGAGGAAGTCGACCCAGCGCTCGCGGTCCATTTGGTTGACCTGAAGGCGTTGGAATCTCTCGCAGTTGCAACCTATGATTCGCTGGATTGGTCGACGATTCCAGCGCTGCCGCACTTGCGCAGCTTTACGTCATGTAGCCTTACCTTTCGTGCAACGCGTTGGGACGCACTCGATCGCTTTCCGGCACTCGAAGAATTGCGCTCCGAAGGTGCCGGGCTGATGATTGATGACATCCAGGCACTGGCTCAGGCGACGCCGCAGCTCAGGCGACTCGATCGTATGCACTGGCCCAAGCTCGAGGTGGAGTCGCTCCTTTTGCTCCCTGACCTGGAGCGTCTGGAATGGCAGTTCATGGATACGGAGACCGTCGGCCAGCAGGCTGTCCTTGCTCAGCTTCGTGAGCGCGGCGTGACGATCATCGATCCCTATGCGGGGTCACTGCGCTAACTCGTCATGCATGCGCTACGAACTGCTGATAGTGTGAGTGACTGACAGATCCTCTTCTCGATCATCTGGTTCAACCCGCCCTACTGCTTCGATGCCGGCGCTAGCTGGATCGAATGTCGCTACGATGCCGACAATCGGCTGGTCTGGGTGTGCCCCATCAGGGCTGATCAGACTCATGAGCAGCTTCACGATTCCCCCTCGGGCGAAGCATCGGCCCTTTCACCGCGCGGTGGACCGGACCACGCAATCACAAGCAAATCGCACCCACTGACAGTCCAGGGCTGATGCCGGCTCCCCGCCGGATACGACACATAGTCCCCGGCGTAATAGGTGCCATCCGGGTCCGCATAGTCCCCCGACAGAATCCAGGCTTCCTCCCCACCATAGTGCTGGTGCTCGGGAAAGACCGCCCCCGGCGCGCCCTGAATGCGACAAATGCTCCCCCCGTCAGGCAGACGCTTCAGGACCGCCAGCCGGGTCCCTGGCGACAGGGGACGCCAGACCAGATCAGCAGCGGACAGATGGAGAAGCGGCGGGGTCGACATGGCTGGAGGATACGCGCTCGCAGGCGCTGCAGGCTATCGCAATGTCATAGCATTGTTGCTAGGATGTTACAGCCGTGGCACCGGGCCACAGGCTGGCAGGCTCATGGAGGGATCCCCATGTCTGAGCACGAGCACGAGCTGCATCCCCGGCTGATCCAGGCCCATGTCGATTTCCACTCCGCCCCGCCGTACCGGGAGGCGATTCGGATGGTCGATGCCGGGCACTTTGCTTCGGCCATCCCCCCCTCGCATCGTTCAGGCGTCAAGAACTTCGTCGAACTGGCGCTGCTTCACTTCCATGATCTCGGCTTCCGGGAAGCGATGTCCGGGAGTGCTGGGGCTCCGGACGAAGCCTGGCAGCCTTTCGAAGAAGCGGAAGTCGGGGCAGTCCGGCAACGGCTGGAGGCGTTGCTGAATCGACTCACGGATGAGTTCCGCCGGATGCACCGCGAGATGGAGACGAAGTGGAAAGCCGCCGGTCCCCACGACCCCCGCAAGCAGCAGTACTTCCGCGACATGAACGAGCATCGGCGCAACCTCAGCAAAGTCCTCTCGCTCGACAAAACAACCTTCATTCTGAAAACACTCACGCTGGCGAAAGAGGGCTTTGAGCACGGCTGGGAGCGTGGCCTGGCGCTGCGGGCCGCCAACGACCGGAAGCAGCGGCTGGGCCTGCCAGTGGAGGAGATCACAGTGCCGGTCCGGCTCTTTGTCGACCCCTCTGATGACGCCGAAGCGCCCCTCGTGCATCCGGGCGACCTGCTCGGGGCCCCCCCGCCTCCGCCGGGACGAGGTCGCGAGTACCACTAGCTCGTTGCCCGGGCGTGCTCGGACTCAGCCCCCGCTCAGCGCCGCCAGCAGATGGATTTCGTCATCGGAACCGACAGGGGCTTGCAGGTCCCGGACCCGACTTCCCCGTAGATAGATGTTGATGTGCGGGCGCACCTGCTGGCGCTCATCCACGATGCGAAAGCGGAGGCCGGGATACTGCCGGTCGAGGTCCGCCAGGACCGCGCCCAGCGTCTCGCCGGTCGCCTCCACTTCCGCCCGCTGCGCCGTGTAATCGCGCAGGTGCGACGACAGACACACCCGCACTCTTACAGTACCTCGACGGCCAGCACCCGGGGAAGATGCTGGGCGATGCAGCGCCAGGTGAGACCCTCATCAGTACTCGCCCAGATTTCGCCACTGGTGGTGCCGAAGTAGACCCCGACCGACTCATGAGCGTCGGTTGCCAGGGCTTGGCGGAAAACAGTCAGCCAGCCGCGCTCCGGGAGCCCGGCATCGCAACGCTCCCAGGAGTTGCCAGCATCGGCGCTGCGATAGACCGCTGGTCGGCCATCGACACTGGTTCGGGGCCAGACAGTCGTGCCGTCCATGGGCACCACCCAGCAGATGTCCGGCTGGCGGGGATGGACTGCGATGGGGAAGCCAATGTCGCCGATGTCCCTGGGCATGAAATCGCCGATCCGGACCCAGGTGGTGTCGGGACGGTCGAGGCGGTAGATGCCGCAGTGATTCTGCTGATACAGGCGGTCGGGCTGGACCTGTGACTGAATCACGCAATGGGGGTCGTGACCATACTCCGGCGGCGGGGGTGGCGCGAAGTCCATGGCGACGCCCTTGTTCAGCGGTGCCCAGTCACCTCCGGCATCGGTGCTTTCGAACGTCCCGCCGACCGAGACCGAGAGATACATGCGCTGGGGGTCCGTCGGGTCGATCAGGATGGAGTGCACCGTCTGACCGCCGGGCGACGCGCCGTTCTCCATCCAGCTGGCGTAGAGGGGGTGGTCGTTCCAGCCCGCGACCGCCTCCCAGGTGTCTCCGTTGTCGGTACTGCGGAACAGCCCGGCGGGGGATGTCCCGGCGTACCAGACTCCCGGCTGAGAAGCATGGCCAGGAGTCAGCCAGAACACCGTATCTACCGCCCGGGTTTCCCCTTCCCGCTCCGGAAAACTGGGCGGCCGGGTCGCTTCCTGCCAGGTGGCCCCGCCATCCAGCGAGCGATACACCGTCGGACCGAGGTGACCAGTCTTCGCCGCGGCCAGAATCACCTGCCGGGCAGGATCCCGGGGGTCAGCCACGACATGATTAATGATGTGACCGAAATGCTGCGGATCAGCGAGGATCCACTGATTGCGTGCGGCATCGCTCGTGAGCGAGTAAGCCCCTTTTTGGGTCGCGACCAGTAAGCGCACCGGACCGGAGGTGGTGGCGGTAGGCATCAATCGGGTGCTCCTTCAATAGCGTAAGTGAGACCGCTGTCGGGTGAGGTCACGGGGCTGGCGGGCGGACATCATACTCCCCGACAGGAGGCAGAACGAGCCGCGGGCTCGCTTCCCGCAGTTCGCGACGCAACCTGGCGTAGTCCGGCACCAGCGTCCGGACCAGTTCCCAGAAGGATCGCTGGTGATGCCGGTACACCAGATGGCAGGCTTCATGGGCCGCGACATAGTCCGCCCAGGCGACCTCCCCGAGGATAAGCCTCCAGTTCAGGGTGATGCGTCCGCGCGATGAACAGGCCCCCCACTGACGCTCCGGTGCAGTGATGCGGATGTCTGTCACCTGGCGTCCGAGGCGCGCGGCAAAGTGCCGGACCCGCTCGGGCAACTGTCGCCGGGCTTCACTGATCAGCCAGGACTCCACCAGGTCCCGACGATCAACTGGTGTCAGGGCTGCGCCATCGCGGATCATCAGGCAGGACCCGGCACGCCAGATCGCGGGCTCCGGATGCTGAAAGAAGCCAAGCTCGAGTTGACCGGGTGCAGCTCCCCATTGAAGCTGTAGTTGCGTCCCCATGTACGGAATCGCCATCCCAGCCTGGTAGCTGGCGTCTTGCCGTTGGCTGGACCGGAAGCGCGCCAGGTGCCGGGCGATCCAGGAGGCTTTCCAGAGCACGACATCGTGGATTTCCTGCTGCGACGCTTTATGCGGAGCGGTGACGATGAGACCGGCCACGGGGTCGATGGTCAGCCCGACACTGCGTCGGCGACTCCGCCGGATGGGGTACTCTACCCGCTCCCCACCGAGCAGCAGGACGCCCCGCTCCCCACGGTCCGTAGGACGCGGGCGGGCGGGGCGGGCTCCTGACGACGATGATGAGGTCCGGGCCATGCCCGGATGGTACTCCCAGTCTGCGGCTAGAAGTCCCAGTCGAGGTCGCCGGTGAAGCGGATCACATAGGCATCCGCGCCACCGTTCGACGTGCGATTGTCGGTGAAGGTGGTGGGGTCAAAGTCATGGGGGCCGCCGGAGTACCGCGCGGCGGTGAAGATCTCGCCACTGGGGCCATAGGCCACCTGATTGGCTGTCAGGATTCCGAGGTTCATGAAGTTATGCGCGAGGTAGTCCCCGTTCTGGTCCACAACAACCGTCACCGGGTCATTGGCGCTGGTCAGCGTGATGGTGCCAGGTCCGGGGTCCACATCCAGGGAAGTCGTCATCGTGAGTGCGATGGCGGCGTTTCCGTTGATGTTGTTCGTGCTGATCCGGATGCCCGGCGTGCCGTCCCAGACACGGGCGTCGGTTTGTGCAAACACTGGCACCGGGTTGGTGGCATCGTATCGAACGAAGTAGCTGCCACCCTGCGACGTATTGCTCATGGTGACCGTCATCGTTCCAGCGCCCGGATCGATGTCCACACCGCTCAGGCCTCGCGTCCAGCCCCCTACATAAAGCCGATTCGTCCCGGAACTGGACACCGAATGCACCGCATCCTCGTTGCCATTCCCCCAGGTGGTGACGTCCTGATACAGGCCGTCAATGTCCAGAGTCAGCAAGTAGGCATCGTCATTCGAGCCCACCGCTGTCCGGTTCTGCAATCCCCCGCCGGGGTCGAAATCCGTGGTGTCGCGCCAGCTACCGCCGATGCGCAGATATCCCGCCCCATCAACCGTGAGATCGCGAAGGGTGGTGACCGCCAGAAGATTGCCGTAGCTCCGTCCCCAGCTATAGGTCCCGGCGGACGACAGACGTACGACAAACGCGCTGACCGCGGTGGCGATAACGGAGTCAGTCCCAAAGGTGGGGTCCAGATCGAACCCAAGAACGTTCTGGAAGGTGCCACCCACAATCAGGCTGTCGGCTGGTCCGAGGGTCCCGACGATGGTCGACTGCGCCGACGCTCCGGAACCATCCCAGGAATAGACATCGACAAAGGTGCCGCTACTGTTGAGCCGGGTGGCGTAGTACCCACCAGCTGGGAGGAACGCATTCGTGGTCCCGGAACCGGGATCCGCATCGAAGCTCCCATTGGCGCGGCCCAGCGCCCACACATTGTTGGCGGAATCGACCACCAGGTCCCAGATCGTCGCCGCGTTGGCTTCCCCCCAGTGCCGGACCCAGGCGAGGTCACCATTCGCGGTGTACTTGGCGAGAAACGCATTGCTGCCGCCGCCAACCGCTGTCAGGCTGACGGTGCCGGGACCGGGATCGAAATCGACGGTACTGGTAAACACGCCGCCGACCAGGACGTTCCCTGCGTTATCTCCCGCGACTGCGGTCGAGCCATCCGTGCTGCTGCCGCCGAAGGTGTTCGCCCAGCCATAGGGGAGCACGTCGTAGCTGAAGGGGAAGTTGGGGGACGTCCCAAAGGCGTTGGAGGCGGTGACCCCGCCAATATAGCTACCACGGGTACCGAGTTGGACGGCCGGAGTCGCTACGGTCGGCGTGTTCGGCGTAGCCCCACCACCGAAGTTCCAGGCCCAGCCCGTCGGAGAGTTGCTGGCGACTGCGCTGAACGGCACCACATCTCCGCCGCGTCCGAGCACACCACCGGGCGGGTTCACGGAGAGGATTTGCGGCGGCACGCCGCTCCCCTGCACGACAAAGTGGACCGTCTGATAGGTCCGCACCTGCAGCGCCCGGAGGGGATCTGCCGCCAGCGTGACGGGGTCGACCCCGAAGTGAATGTTCTGTGCGGCTGCGACATTGTCCTCTTTATCGATTGCCCGGATCAGGCCGATGACTTCGCCAGGCGGGGCGGTTCCCAGGCTGTTCGTGACATCGATGAGGTAGGGCAGCTCATCGCCGGGAAGTCCGGTCGCGCCCCCGGAGGGGAGAATCGTGATCGGCGCGCCGGCGAACGCCGGAACGCTCATGTCCACGGTGGGATAGCCCGCGGTCCCTGGCAGGACCAACGCGACATTCGCCTCATCGGAGAGATCGGTGTCCGCGGCCGATGCGGCCTGGGTGTCCCAGTCGCGGATACGGAACTGGATCGTGGCCTGCGACCCGGCCGTGTTATTGATCAGCCCGATGTTCATGTCACTGATACGGGAGACATCAAGTGCAGAGTGCGGCAGGCGATAGGCGAAGCGCGTAACTTCTGGTGTCGCCGGCGGAATGCGCTTGCTGCCCGTGCCGATCCCCTTGGGGTCGGTGTACTTGATGAGGATCGCCAGTGGCACCGACACAGAGCCTGTGAGACGCGATGCCCGAATCTGAATGCTCACATCGGTGGCTTGCCCACCATGCAGGTAGTCATAGCCAGTCCAGCCGGTATTCGAAGTCCCCAGATTGCTCCGCTGCCAGCCACCAATGGCGGGGTTGTAATTCCCGGTCATGCTGCCCGCGTTGGACACACCGACCCGATTATTCCGGGATTCATCCACCAGCAGCTTATAGGGGAAGGCATTGTTGATCAGCCCCGCCGTGGCGAGCAGGTTCCCGACTTCGGCAAAGCCATCCTGGCCGACTACAAAGTTCGGGTCGATCGTGATGCCACCAGAAAAGTAAGTCGAATGCAGGCCATCAGCCAGCACCAGGAGCTTGCCGGTATACCCCAGGTCCGCCCGGTTCAGTCCTACCGCGGCGGCAGTCGGCTGGACCGCCGGGAAGGGATGACTGTGGCGCAGATGCACGGAGAGATTGCCGTTGAGCTCCCGGGTCACGCCCCTGACCACGAGATTGCTGGGCCGCAAAAAATTCGCGATGTCCAGGTCAAAGACGAATCCCTGCGCGGCTCCGGCCCGATCAGGCAGCGGCTGGAGCGACGCTTCCAGTGTGGTGGGATCCAGCGTGAGTTCATAGGGCAAGGCCAGCTGATCCGGCGTCAGCCCCGGACTGAGATGCACTGACGATGCACCGATGAGATCTGCTTCAGCAGTGACAGGTGCGGAGCCTTTTCCAGAACAGGCAAGGCTGGCCAGCGCTAACAAACCACAGGCGGCTCCGAGATGCTGGAGACGAAGCATGAGCAGGACCTCCGAATGAGGGTCAGCGCGTCGCAAGATGCAGACGCTCCGATGGCGAGAGGGATGCATTGGATTATAGGCTCTTTAAGTCACAGCCTCATTTCATCGACCCCTGTCCGCTCCCTCGCCGATTCCGATTAGAATGTGAGTACTCACGTATCCCCGGCTTGTTTCGGACGGAGGTGCTTCGTGTCCCGTTCCCTGCTCTGGCTACTCCCGCTGGCGCTGACAGCGCTCCTGGGCTGCAATGGTCCCAACGGTGAGAAGCTCGGTTCACTCCTCGGCGACTCCAGTGAGCGACTGAGTCGCGAACTCTCCCGGGAAGAACTTGCGGCTCTCCCGACTCTCAACAGTATCGATGTCACGCAGCCCCTCACCGCAGCAGACTATGAGCTCTTCGGCGACCACGCCCAGGCGTTCATCGTCAATGTGATGGGGAGTCACTGCCCGGAGACCGAGCCCGAAGCCCTCAATGCCGTCGTGAATCGGTATCGCCCCAATCTGGGGAACATCGTGCAGCGACTGCAAGATGGCGAGCAGACGCCGGAAGAATTTCTGCGCTATGTCTCGTCGCTCCGCCTGAGTGCCTGGCAGGATGTCAGCACGTCGGCTTTCAGCGGTGACACCAAAGCCGACATGACCCGATTCTGGCAGCAGAATCAGGCGATGTGGCAGGACCTGGGGTACCCCCAGGGACCGCCGGACCTCGCCGCTGATGCGGTCAAAGAAATCGGCATTACTGGACCGCAGGCCGCCGCCCTCCTCGAGATCGGCGTCAAGATGATGATCAAAAGCGGACGAGTCGTGAATCCGGAAGGGCAGTCTTATGCTCCAGGTGCCATGCCCTTCGCCGGCCAGGAGCCGGATCAGGAAGCCTTCATCCGCATCGGCAACGAAGCGTGGAACGACATGATGAATGTCTTCACTGCGGAGCAGCGACGCAAAGCTTTCGGCTGGTACCGCAAGATCGATCGTCAGTTCACGACCTATGTGAAGCAGCATCCGGAACTGGCAGAAGCGCACGCCGAGCACGAAGCGCACTTCGCTCCCCGGACCCGCTAAGTCGCGGATTGCTCCCTCAGCTGATACGCGAAAGCGGGACTCGCCTGGCGAGTCCCGCTTTTCGTTTAGTGCTTCAGCTCAAAGGGCGGCACTGGCACTGCTACTTTGCGTTGTCCGCCTGCTTGATCGCTGCGACCATGTCGGCCGTTGAGGGCACGCCCTTTGCGTAGAAAAGCACCGTGCCGTCCTTGCCGATGATGACAACTGTCCGGTCGACGAATGATTGCCCTTCCCGAGCCGCGCCATAGGAAGCCGCCACTTTCAGGCCGTGATCGACCAGCAGCGGGAACGGAAACTCCTGTTCTGCGACGAACTTCTCGTGGGACTCCATGGGGTCATCGTTAATGCCGAAACCCACAGCCCCCAGGTCCGAGAACTGACTGTAGTCATCCCGGAGCTGACAGAGCTGACGGGTACAGACGCTGGTGAAGTCCCGGGGATAGAAAATCAGCACGACATGCTTTTTGCCGGCGTAGTCGCCCAGCGAGACCTTCCGCTTCCCGGTCCCCTCCAGGGTCCATGCGGGGGCCTGATCCCCGACCTGCAGAGTGACGGCCTCGGTGTCGGTGGTATCAGCGGCCAGGCCAAGGACCGCGCCAGCCCCCAGGAGGAGCAGACTCCCCAGGCCCAGCAGAATCCAGGTGCGTGGTCGCGACATGCGTTCTCCTTGTGTGCTGACCCACTCCAGCTGGGTGCGTCAGGCAACTGTAGTATCCATTCTACTGGCCAAAAAGAACGGCAGGCGGGGTCCGCCTGCCGGTTTTTGGAAGTCAGATGGCCGGGTTCAGGACGCTTCAGCGTCCTGCTCCTGCTCCCACTGCAGGCGGTAAAAGTGGAGCGTCAGCGGCAGTTCAGTCGCCTCGAAGTACTTGCAGGCGCCCAGAATCTGGAAGACCCCGCTCGCGACTGAGGAGCCATTCTCTTTGTAGGACTCCGTCATCTTGCTGCGGGTCAGCTCACCGTTCCAGTAAAGCTGCTTGATCGCCCACTCCAGGGCTGCCAGCGGTACGTCAGTGGTATCCCCTTTGGGAGTGGCGCGCTGGATCCCGGTCGGGGAGGTCCCGACGATCGTCACAGGCCCGCCCCGCTTGCCAGCATTGATGTTGGTGCCAACCAGGCGTCCGATGTCATTGAAGCAGGCTGCCAGGAACTTATCGATAGGGCGTCGGGATGTCGCCTCGAAGTGATGCACCGTCCCTCGGGGAGGAGCGACCACCTCTTCGGGAGTGGCTTCGGCCGCCATGATGGTTTCGACCACGTCATCAACCTGCACGACCGGTGCTGCCACATCGGGGCTGCTCACTTCAGCCTCAGCAAGCGCCGGGGTCTCCGCTTCCACCAGGGGATCCTGGGCGATGAGGTCGCTGGTGCCTGCCCCAACCGGATCAGGCTCCAGGGCTTCCGCGTCGGTGGTGGATTCGGGGGCTGGCACCGGGAGTGTGCTGATGGGGTCGGACTCCGGTGAGGCGGTCGGTGGCTGCCAGTTCATGCGCGCTGCTCCTGCGATCGTGAGAGCCTGGATTCAGGCGTCACCAGCCTGAGAGGCCGGGTGTGTAGGGGTGACTGCGTTCCGGGCCAGTTCCAGAATCTCTGGTGGGACTTCGGCCCGGGGCATCGTAAAGGTACTCCCGAGGGTACAGTATGCCCGTCCCCCGAGACGTCCGATGACCGGGTACAGCTCGATGTCGACTGTCAGGTCTGAGATGATTTTATCCGCGACGTGGTACCACAGGACCCGTCCCAGAATCAGGCTGGTCGTGGAGTCCGGGATCGGGACTTCCTGCAACAGCGTGCACTCGAGGCTCACCGGCGATTCCGCGACCCGGGGAGCCCGGACCTTCACGGACGGCACAGGCGTAAGCCCGACCTGCGCGAACTCGCTGATCCCGTGGGGGTAATCCGCGCTTGCCTGGTGCATGGAGGCCCCGATCGACTCGGTCACCATGTTCACCACGAATTCCCCCGTGTCGCGGATATTCCGGAGCGTATCTTTCGGGACACCGCCCGCCTTCTGGCCAATGGCAACCGAAACGACCGGTGGATGCGATGACACCCCATTGAAGAAAGAAAATGGCGCCAGATTGGTGGAGTCATCCCGCCCCCGGGTGCTGATAAAGGCGATGGGTCGGGGGACGATCATCGAAATGAGGAGTTTGTAGGCTTCGATGGGCGAGAGCTCCCCGGGGTCGATCTGCATGGTCTGCGGCGGAACTCCTTCTGGATCGTACGAAAGCGCTGTCGTCCTGCAGCCGACGCTTTCTCGGACTGCACAGGCCGATTGTAGCGTGCAGCCAGCTGGGGTCGGAATTGGGGGTCGATTTCAGGGATGTCACGGACTATGACAACCCCTCGCTGGCACCCTGCATGACGCCCCTCTGAGGCGTAGGAAACCGTGCCAAAAGGGCCTGAAAATCAGCATTTTTACTTCATTGATGCGTCTTGACGCCCTCAGGGGGGGCTCGTATATTCCACAAGTGCTGCAGTCACGCAGCCGGTTCAGAGCGCCCTTGCCACCCCCAGCGCCGCTCCGCCCGCCACTCCCCTTACGTTGGGAGCCCTTGAGCGCGGACAGTACGGAGCGCCCGGCGGTCGCCAGGACACCCAGCAACAGGACCCGCTAGATGGTCCTGGCATCCTCAACTCACCGGCGGTGATCACTCCTTATGGAACGAACCCGGACCGAAACCTGGTTCAAACGGAATGTCCTTGGACACGACGAGTTCAAGGCCATTCTCGAAGGCGCCCGCTCGTTGGGCTACACCTTCGAGGAAAAAGTCGAAGAGTTTTGCCAGCTCGCCCCGAACGTCAACGAGACCGATGTCGACCTCGTCCGGTCGTATCTGAAGGACCAGGGCATCCTGGTCACGAATCGATCCGGACATGCGGTGCTGAAACCCAAGGCGAAGGCAGAACCCCGCGCCAAGCTCGACTCGGACAATCGCTATGCCCCCGACGTCAAGATCGATGACTCGGTGAAGGTCTATCTGCGCGAGATCGGGTGGGTCCCCCTCCTGAAGTCCACCGAAGAAGTGGAACTCGCCAAGACGATCAACGACGAGTCATTGCCTGACCGCCGTCGGCAAAAAGCCCGGGACAAGCTCACCATCGCGAACCTGCGACTGGTAGTCTCCATCGCCAAGAAGTACAAGACGCAGGGACTGAGCTTCCTGGACCTGGTCCAGGAAGGCAACCTCGGCCTCATGCGGGCGGTGCAGAAGTTCGACTACTCCAAGGGCTTCAAGTTCTCGACCTATGCGACGTGGTGGATCCGACAGGCCATCACCCGTGCGCTGGCGGACCAGGAAGACATCATCCGCAAGCCTGTCCACATCGTCGAGAAGATCAACAAGCTCAAGAAAGCCGCGAGCGAGTACTCCCAGCAGAACGGGATCGATCCGACTCCGGTCGAACTGGGCAAGAAGATCGGGATGTCGGCGAAAAAGGTGCAGGAGATCAAGAAGATCGCCCAGCGCCCCATCAGCCTCGAGACTCCCATCGGTGAAGACGACAACTCGCAGCTCCAGAACTTCCTGGAAGACAAGACCATCGCGGCGCCCGATGCAACGGTGATGAAGCGACTCCTCCGGGAAGAGCTCGACCGGGTGCTCAACACCCTGGCAGAGCGGGAGCGGGAAGTCATCCGCAAGCGCTTCGGCTTCGACGATGGCCATTCCTACACCCTGGAGGAAGTCGGACGCGAGTTCGGCGTCACCCGGGAGCGGATCCGGCAGATCGAGGCCAAGGCCCTCCGACGCCTCAAGTCCGTCAAGCGCTCCAAGCGGATCAAAGACTTTCTGGATCTGAACTAGCGACGGGTTCCACCCCCGTCAGCGCAGAACGACTACGTTCTCTGCTCGAACTGGTCTGTCCTTGAGTGACAGACGCCCCCCGGTTCCGCCCGGGGGGCATGTTTTTTTGGAGTTCCGTTAAACAGTGGAGATAGACGAGGGAATCCTACGCCCCGCCCGGGACCGGCCAGGGAGCCGGTGGCTCCAGGCCAATCCGCGGAGTCACCGCCACCTGGCCACCGAGACGGGTCTGGTGGATCGCGCCTTCCAGTCCTGAGGCCCGCTCTTCGATCGCCGCTGGCGCCCGGGGAATCCAGAGACCCTTCGCTCCGATCTCCCGGTTCACCTTTTCGTAGCACTCATTGAGCAGGATGCGGTCGGGCTGCTCATCGAGTTCCAGCTCCATTTCGGCCATCTGTCGACGGCTGGCGGTGTAGACCGCGAGCAATTCATGCGGCAGGTCGTGGGTGTTGTGGACCTTGTTCACGATCTCCCGGAGGGCCAGGCCATGTGCATGAAAGGCGGTCACTAAGCCGGCATAGCGTAGGATGTCGGGATTGACGGAAGGCCGCATCCGGTTTTCATTCCAGAGGAGCAGGAACATCACGAGGACATACGCTATCGCTTAGTCCGGGAACGCCCAGGCGAGCATCAGCAGGCCCAAGGTCATCCCCAGTGCGAGGAGACCCGAGGATTTCGGCGCTTCCTGCGTGGCTTTCACCAGGCAGGCCTCGTAATACCGGCGGGTGAGTTGCGCCGTCCGATAAGCGTCGTAAATGTCCCGAAGTTGCGCGATCAGAACCACGTCCTGCGCAGCAGTGCGAGCAGCTGGAGAAGGCATACAGCGAGTATAGAACGACCCGCCTTATAACCGCTTAATCTCTTCAGTCCTGTTAGCGACTAATGTCCCAGGTGACGCCGGCGATTACCCGGACCGGGCGCTCTTCCCCCAGTTGCTGCTCCAGATTCATTCCGACACTGGCAAACCACCACCAGCCCTCATCTCCCCGAACGCGCAGTCCGGCATCCACCAGGAGGGCATCCCTCCGGTTGCGGGCCAGCGACTCTTCCCAGCCGAGTGAGAGGATGCCGGTGGTCGGCTGACTGAAGAGGTAGCGCACCGGTGAAGAGACACCAAAGTTGAGGCCGCTGAGTTCCTGCCGCACGGCTGTCCCCTGCTGCTCCTGGAACCGTTTGAATCCATTGAAGTGCAGAGTCAGGCCTCCGACATCCCGACTGATCATCCCCGTGATTGTCGTTCGCACATTGTCGTTGGTCGAACCCAGGTCCAACTGCAGCTTGGTGCCGTAAGCGGCGCGGTTTGGAGCCGGCGGGCGGAGCAGGTAGATCGCCTCCACTGCGGTGTTCCCATCGGAGTTCCCCCGCACATTGTCCAGGCTCCCGGTAAAGGAGACCTGCCACCGGTCCGTGAGCCCCTGATGAATCTCAATATCCATGTACTCGCGGTGATACTCGTCAAGCAGATCGGGGACCCCAAAGACGACGGAAATCGTCTGGGTGTCAGGTGCCAGAATCCGGGCGTCTTCCAGTGGCATGGGATAGCCCGATTCCAGATTCCTGGCATCGAACGCCCGGACTTTCTCGCCCTCTGATATTCCAGGCGCGCCCCAGGCGGTCCCGCCATGCAGCAGCATGACGACACCGAGGACCACGCCGGGATGCAGATGACTCACGAGCGGATAGCTTACGGCACCCGGAGATAGCCCCGTCGCTGCGTGCTGAAGCCATAGCGCTCCGGCCGGAGGAGTCTGGTAGAATCGGGTCACCGGTTACTCGACCCTCCAAGGAGTTCGTCCGCATGAAAAACCTGCTGCTCGCCCTCGTCTTCGTCATCCTCATGGTCGGTGCGGCCCTGGCAGTCACCAGCAATCGCAATGCGGCTGCGGTCGGCACCTATGGTGTCCCGGCGGCAGCCGGTGTGGACCAGGCCGACAAAGCCTGCCCCACCACTGGCTCCTGTGCCACCAAGAAGGCCGAGAAGAAGTCCTGCTCCATGAGCAAGGGTGACAAGAAAGAATGCCCGCAGACGGGCACAAAGCTCTAGACCGACGTCATAGTCGGCCTGCCCAAAGCTCAGACCCGGTAGTGCTGCCGTCCGCTGGTTCCAGCGGGCGGCTTGTTTCTTTTCCCCGCAGATCGCCTCCTGATAACCGATACTGTTCAGCCATGGGTATGCACCTGCCACCAGAGGGGAGCCCCTTCTCGCCCGGACTTCCTGTGTCGGCCGAGTACTTCGTAGGTCGGCAGGATGAAATCAATCTTTTGCTTCAGCAGGTTGGTCAGGCAGTAGCCGGACGCTTCTCGGTTGCCTTCATCACTGGGGAGCGAGGCATCGGCAAAAGTTCGCTGGCAGCCATGGTGCGGCAGATCGCAGAACAGGAGTTTCAGATCGCAGCTGCGCATGCCTACATGGGTGGGGCCCACTCGGCAACTGACCTCGTCAAACGACTGTTGGAGCAACTGGTTAAGGACAACTACAGCCGTCCCTGGTATGAGGCCATCCAGCGCTCCTTTGGCAATCACATACGGCAGGTGGGCCTTTGGGGCGTGTCAGTCGAACTTGCAGCGCCGCAGCAGGATATGGAAGCCATGGCCAGGACATTTCCTGCGACGCTGCAGGCACTCGCCGGGAAGCTGCAACCCGAACGACGTGGGCTGCTACTCATTGTCGACGACCTGAACGGCCTCGCGGCTCAGCCTGATTTCGCACATTGGATCAAGAGTGTCGTGGATGAAATCGGCACCACCTTCGCAGGCAAGCTGCCGGTCGCCCTGTGGCTGGTCGGGCTGGAAGAGCGACGACAGCAGCTCATTACCAGTCAGCCCTCCGTAGCACGCATCTTTCATCTGGTCACCCTCGCACCGTGGGACTCGGCAGAGTGCAGATCCTTTTACAAAGGTGCATTCCGCCGGGGAGGAGTGACACTGGAAGAAGGTGCTCTGGATTTGCTCGTGGACTTTACTGGTGGATTGCCGGTCCTGGCTCACGAGATTGGTGATGCCTGCTGGCGACATGTCACCGAGGGTGTACTCACAGGCGACGCTGCCTTCAAAGGTGTGACGGAAGCTGCTGAGATCATCGGACGCAAGTTTCTGGACCCGCAAGTTTTTGATGCGATTCGCAGCCCTCGCTATCTGTCGATTCTTCGGAAGATTGCCGACAGCAACCTCTCCTTAAACTCGTTTCAACGACAGTCCATGCTTGCACTGCTAACCGAGGAGGAAGGCAAAGTCCTTGACAACTTCCTGCGAAAGATGCGCGACCTGGGTGTCATCATCTCGGATGCAGAAAGTGGTAGGGGTGTGTATCGATTTTCCAACCGGCTGTTCGCCGTGTACTTCATGATTGAAGCTCGTCGGGCACAAAAGGCCTGGCCCGGCCATTCCTGAATTAGCCTCCCTATAAACATTGCCTGGATGCGGCCAGGGCCGCTGCCGCGTCGTTCAGGGCGATGTCTCCGTGCTTGAGCCGGAAGTAGAGCTTCGCTTCCCACGGCAACATTCCTTCGGTCATCGCCCGCCCATCAATCACCTCTGTATTGGCCTCTTCCCCCAGCTGCTCCTGCACTGCCGGACTCATGCGCATGAACTCGAACACATGGGCCAGCCCCAGATAGCCCGTAAAGTCGCAGGTATGACAGCCCCGACCCTCGCGCAGATAAAACCCAGGGAAGGGAAACCCGAGTCGTCCAAAGGAGCTCTCAAACAACTCTTCCAGCGAGAAGCTGGGTGCCAGGTCGACCCGGCACAACGGACAGTTCTTTTTGATCGAATGCTGCGTGAGGATCGCCAGGACGCCTTCTCCCAGGAGGACCGGATCGATGCCGGCTTCAACCGCCTGCGCCAGATATGTCCCGCCATCTACGCCACCAGTGGATGCCAGCAGCAGGGTCGCTTGCCGCGCTGACCGGAGCAACGATTCCAGTTCCTGAAACGTGGTGATCTCAGGAGCCACTTCAACCCGGGCCTGATCACGCCAGGACTCCAGGACCCAGGGAGGCATGGCATGGCTGCTCCCGGATGTTGTCGCGGCGACTGCCCCGGCTGTGGAAATCTCCCGACGCTGGGACTGCAGATACATCTCGAGAATACGCAGGGTCTGCAGCCGGTGCTCGGCATCGGGTCCCACGATCAGCACCAGGCCTCGCCCGGTGTTGAGCAGTTTCAGTAACTCCGTATGCTCCGGCGCGGCAAGCCCCAGTTTCTCGGTAGACGGCATGCGATTACCCCCTGACAGTCACCCCTGGCGGAACCTCTGGCACGTCACCACGTGCAGAGTCCGGTCATTCTACGCCAGCCCGAGGCTGCCCTGACTCAGGGCGCTCGCAGCGCGGCCAACGGACCGATCGCCAAATCAATCACGCCCGCTTCATCGGTCTCACTGATCTGCACCGCCTCCGGCTCACCACTCACAAAGCAAATCGCCCGCCTTTTTCCGGTGGCAGGAATCACCGACTCGGCGTACTGCACTTTCTTCCCGAAATGCCCCAGGTAGTAGTCGCGGACCGCTTCGAACTCACCCTTTACGGAGTAGCGCCAGTACGGTGTGTCACTGACATATGTCGCGCCGGGGAAGACGGGAGCATCTGGTGTCGGCGCAGGCCCCGGGGCTGGCACAGCCGCCCCTTCCAGGTCCGCCGCTCCGGTCTCCCGGGAGATGGTCTGTGGCGCAGACTGTGCTGGCGCTGCGGCGGGAGTCGCCCCATCAGGAGTCCGCAAGCCTGGTGGACTGGTGGGTGTCACCGCCGGACGTCCGAGCATCAGGAAGCCAGCAATGAAGACCAACGCCAGTACCGGCACCAGCCAGGTCGCGAGCGGTGGTGTCGCGGAACGACCAGATGTCATGGCGCACCTCCCTGGGGCAGTAAGCGGACCGCCCCCGTACTCGACGGGGGCGGCCACAGTCTCACTGGTAGCCCGTACGGGATTTGAACCCGTGCTACAGCCTTGAGAGGGCTGCGTCCTAACCACTAGACGAACGGGCCATGGTTGGGGGACAAGGATTCGAACCCTGATAAGCAGAGCCAGAATCTGCTGTCCTACCGTTAGACGATCCCCCAACGGCGAACGGCCAGTGTATCAGGTGTACCACGCTGGTCAAGGGGCAACGAGGACCATCCTGCTGTTATGTCGATCAGCGGCATCACCAGCTATCCATGCCCCCCAGGACTGCACTGATCCCCAGTGAGCAAAGCGCGTCTCCCAGTCAGCACCGGGCACGATGACTCGCCAACTTGACGATGGCAGCTGTGACAGGTCGAGATCGCCACGAACTCGCCACTCATGCTCCTGCACAAATGAACCTCCCCCATGCCAGCGCCAGCGCTCATTTGAGGTCCGACTCGCCTGACCATACTGCACAGGCTCCCCCCCAAGTTCTCGGAGCATCTCAGGTAACACCGCGATCCCGAGCGGTTCCCACATTGGGGCGACCTTCCTCGCACACCAGCGAAAGTTGGTCCGCATGACCGCCGGAGTAGCCGCACTGAACGAGACGACCGGTACCCCGCCCGACGCCCTGAACCCGCTCGCCCGCAGCCGCCCCTCCCGAAGAATGCGCTCCAGGGTCGCTGGTGCATCACGCGGCCAGCTGGTATCGGACTCGAGGATGGCATCGCAAAACGACGCCGGAGTCTCCCCGGGCCAAGGGCTGTAGCGACGACGAGTCCAGTGGACCAGCCACGCCTGCTCGCTGGACTCCCCTCGCACCTCGTCAGGTATCACCAGTTCGGGAACCCAGGGACGCCGCTCCCACGGCACCTCCCAAGTCCGGTCGACCCCTTTCCCAACAGTCAGCAGCCGACTCGCGAGCCGTCCACCAGGACGAAGGCTGATCGGGCAGACTTTGGCGGCCCGCTGCCACGCCAGATCATCCCGGAGCTGCCAGTCCCGCTTCTGACGTCTGGTAGAGGGCTGATGCACCATTTGCACCCGGTCATCACATAGCCCAAAGTCCGCCAGCAGCTGATTGCGATTCGCGGGGGGAGTGGTCGTGATGAGCACCACCGGCACTTTCGCCCTGGCAGCGAGGCGGAGGGTGAGATCCCAGGGGAGGGGTCCGCTCCCCGCCAGCAGAGAGTCGCCAGCGTCCCTGATTGACTCAACAGCCGCCTCCAGTCCCCTCACCCACGGATCATGGCCTCGTGGTGTTTTCCCCTGGGCTGACACGGCCAGCAGGACCGGCGCGGCGGATCGCGCCAGGCTGGCAGGTCCAGAGGTCTCGCATCTCATGTGAAGCTCCTCGGGCACACTGCAGGAGATGCCGCCCGAAAGGCAGAATCCGCGTGAAGAGAGCGAATAGGCGACACTTTTTGCACCAGTTAATGGAACTTAAAGATGCCTGATCGCGACACCGCCTGCCGCCTCACCAGCGGCCGCATGTCGTATCATTGCTGCATCCGCCTAATGCTGGCAATCTGCCTGCTCCCCAGGCCTGTAAAGCCCGTTGGAGCGCCCGGTTCAGGCCACCGGGGGCAGTGCGACCCGCGACGGCATCTCCAGGGGACGTCTCCCATCCGGTGATCCGAATACGCCCGCGCCTCTCAAGGAGGTCTCTCGTGAGCCACCCTGTCACTCGCTCGCCGCTCCTCTTGCTCTGGAGCCTGCTGCTCATTGCTCTGACCATCGGCTGCTCCGGGAAGGGGGGAGCTCGCCAGCCCGCCTCGCCGGATTCGCCGCAGGAATCCTCCATCTCGGAAGCCGGTGCGGACTCCTGGGACACCACGGTCCTCGGCTTCCTCAGCGGCGTGATTCATCCTGATGGCACCGTAACGCTGGATGAGCTGACCCGTCAGGGCCTCGCCATTGGGGACACGTTTGACCTGGATGCCACGGAGTTTTTCACCCAGTGGCCCTGTCGCGATTGCCTCCAGATGGGGGGCATTTCGCGTGATGGATTCGGCAACATTCGCCTCCCCTTCACGGCGCGCCATCCCTTCCAGTTAGGGCAAAACGGCCGGTATGACCTGCACATTTTTGATGTCCGCGGGATTCTGATCCTGAGAGGCAACACGCTCTTCCCCGGCATTGGGACAGTCCCCATTAACAACAGCAACACGGCCTTTACGGAACAGGTGCTGCAGGGCGATCCGCAGTTGGTGCTCAACGCAGATGGCTACACCACCTACTTCGACTGGCAGGCCGCGAATCCGGACTACGGCTCACCCCGCAATATCCCGGGAAATCTGAACCCCTTTAAGCGCTTTTTCACCGATCCTGACAACAGCCCCTTCGATCCCCTGACTCCCATCGGCTGGAATGTCATGCCGATGGGCTCCGCGGAAGAAACGCAGGAGTTCATCCTCAGCAGCAGCCGGCTCAGTGCACTGGGCTCAGTCCCCTTCGCGTTCGTCCTCGATGCCTGCTACGGTCAGTCGGCGATCCGCACGACCCGCGGAAATCCCCAATATTTCCTGCCGGAGTTTAGCCGGAAGGAAGCCTGGGATGTACAGGTCCGGGTCCTGTCGAACAACCTGCAGGCCGGCGACCGCACGAGCCGGGCAGTCATCGAAGTCTCCGCTAAAGACTGGCAGGAGCTTTCCTCCGTCAACGGCGCCTTCCCGACCAATAACCTGGGGAACTCTGTCCGCTTCCAGAGCCGGATCAAAGAGGTCCGCGCGACCATCCCCGGCGTATCGATCGCCGATGTCCGGACCTCGACTCCGTCCGGCGGTGGTGGGAGCAACGCCAATCCCTGGCGGTTCACCCTGACTCTGCGCAATGAGCTGCAAAACCTCTCGCAGGGACCGGTGTATGGACTGGTTGCAGTCCGTGATGACCTCTACAACGTCGCGACCGAAGGTCCTCAGCGGATCCCGGCCCCAGCGACTCCTGGCGGTACCCCCAAAGAGGGGATGAACATCAAGGACTACACCGCCTATCAGTACTTCGAGACGGCGATCGGTCCGCCGGTCGATGACCCGCCGATTGCGGACCTCTCCCTCACCCAACCCCGCATCGTGCTCACCGGAACCACCATCACGCTGAATGGTGCGTTGTCCGAAGATGACATCGGGGGCACCGGCGGCATCGTGATGTGGGAGTTTGATCCGGAAGGGACCGGCACCTGGATCGACAACTCCGCGGCGATCCCCCCGTGGGAGTACGCCCATGTCTACACCACCCCGCCGAATACCCAGACGATCTACAATGCGGCCCTCCGTGTCTGGGACAGTGGTGGACAGAGCGCCACGACCTCCATCCAGATTTCGGTCACCACGACGCCCGATGCGCCGCCGGTGGCGGTCCTGACTCCTCCTGCGAACCCCTGGGAAATCTTCACCGGGGACTCCACGACGATTAACGGCTCACTCTCCACCGATGACTTCGGGATCATCAAATACGAGATGAATCCCGGGGATGGCACCGGGTGGGTCGATAACGGCCTCAACCCAATCCTGAATCACACCTACAACGCGCCAGGTGTCACCACGGTGTACACCGTCCAGCTCCGGGTCACTGATACCGCCCTGCAGACCCATACGGTTTCGCGCAACCTCACGGTGATCGTCATCGATGACCCGCCAGTGGCGAATCTGATTGCTTCGCCGAACAATGGCAACGCTCCGCTACTGGTGAACTTTGATGCCTCCGGGTCCACCGATGACAACGCGGTCATCGAGTACCGCATGGACTTCGGCGATGGTGGCGGCTTTGGAGCCTGGCAGGCGTCGCCCTTTTTCACGTACACCTACATTCCATTCCTGGATCAGAACTTCACGGCGACTGTCCAGGTCCGGGATGCGAGCCTGCAGGTGGACAGCGCGACCGCAAACATCAGCGTGACCGTCCCCGGCGGCTGTCTCATCACCGGTGTCACTGGCCCGGTCTCGTTGAATGTCGGGGAGTCCGCGAACTACAGCGTGGTCGGTGCAGGGCTGGTCACTTACCAGTGGACCGAAACCAGCCCCAACATCCAGTTTGTGGGTCCCACCAACGGTCCGACGGTCACGGTCCTGGCCCTGACGAACTCCGCCGTTCTCGGTGGGACACAGTTCACGATCTCCGGGAACGGTGGCACCTGCTCGATTAACCAGGACATCACAGTCTTTGATCTGGTGGTCACCGGACCGGCGCACAGCCGGCAGTACGTCAACCGGGCCGAGAACGGCAACGACACCGACAGCATCGGCACGCGGGTCACCGTGAACGCGGCCGTGGTGCCGGGTCTGGCCGGCATCAATGTGACCTACAACTTCCAGGACCCCGATGAGCCGTCGTATCAGTACATCGATGACCTCGGGATTCACTCGCTGGAAACTGATGTCCTGGACAACGACAACCGCGGTGATGCCCGTCGACCCGATGGCACGGCGAATCCGCTGGACCCCACCAGCACCAAGTATCAGAACGGCTACGAGGAACTCCCCGGACCGGTCTATGTCAGCCAGACGATCCGGTCCACCAACGGCATCGGCACGACTTCTGCGGTCTATGCCACCAGTCGCTTTGGCGGTGACAACTATCAGTTCGCCGCGAGCGCCGACCCGGCGGGGAATGGCTTCCAGATCAGCCGGACCGCCGCCGGCACCCTGACAGTCTGGCGCTGGTACGGTGTCCCGGTGTACAGCATGTGGGATGTCGGACTGACCAACGCGCTTTTCTACCTGCCGGACTACTCCATGGTGAACGCGCAGTTTGGTCCGACCTACATCGAGTGGAACTTTTCCTCCCCCACTGCACCGTCTGCACCGACCCCGCAGGGCTACGGCGGGATGGCGTATCTGGATCCCCTCGATGCCACCGCCGCCGCTCAGATCGGCTATGTCGATACGGTCGCGAACTACGGCGCCCCGGCAGAGGCATACACCGTCGGGAATGGCAACAAGGTCCGTCCGAACATCTTTTGCTTCGGACTGAACACCTACAACCCAGCGGGGGTCATCGGGCTCAACACGGTGAGCTTCAATCCCCTCCTGGTGCCGCCACCGAATCAGCTCATCACGAACAAGCCCTACTCCACCACGGACTATGTCGGAGTGGCGCGGGGCCGGATGAACGCGCTGGCCTTCTCGGTCGCGAACCAGAACAAAGTGCTGACCCACGAACTGGGACACGCCCTCGGAGTCCGTCATTCCGACACCGGGTCCGCCGGGTCCTCGCCGGATACGGTGAAGTACGGGGCCGCTGGTGTTGGAATCATGCGACCGGCGGTCAACACCACGGAAGCTGCTCTCTGGACCGCCAGCGAGATCGACCTCATGCGGGGCATCGATCGGGATGTGGTCAACAACAACATCATGCGTGGTCCTTACTACGAAGGCGGCTAAACCGGTCGCCTGACCCATGAATAACTCGCACGCCCCGGCCCACTGCCGGGGCGTTTTGCTGCACGACGCGCTGGAGTCCCGATCAAGAGGGATTGACCCCGATAAATCTCCCTTTAGAAGCGTGCATGGACAGTAATTCGAGTCCCTACCTGTTTCAGGGACCGATCGACCACGAGGTGGCGCACGTATGTCCCGCACGTCGGCTGCTGGTTCCCTCTTCTTCGGACTGCTGAGCCGGATCAGCCTGCTCCTCCTCTTCATCGCGCTGGGACTGATGAGCTGTGGACGTGGCGCGGGCTCTCCCCTCGCCCCCGGCACACCATCGGCTGGGTTGCCCTCACCGGAGGCTCCGACGGCTCTTGCACAGGCATCCTGGCAGAGCGGAGCTTCATCCCTCTTCGGCCTGGTGACCGGCACCATCCATCCGGATGGCACGGTTGAGGTCGATCCTCCACGTCAGGCGGTGGCGGTCGGCAACATTTATGACCTCGATGCCACACAATTCTTCACCAATGCCCCCTGTCGCGACTGCGCCCGGCTCTCAGGATTCGCCGGGGTCGCGCCACAACGACTCGGCCTCGATTTCACGATCCGGCATCCCTTCCCGGACACCCTGCCCCGTCGCGATCTGCATGTCTTTGATGTACGGGGCATTTTGATCCTCCCGGGCACCACCACCATCGAGGGACTCACCGCGCCGGTGAATACCGGCCTCACGACCATCGAAACGCAAATCCTGCAGGGTGCCCCCGGCCTCGTGACCAATGCCGATGGCTTCACCACGCACTTTGACTACCACGGCGATGACCCCCGGTATCGTCCGGGTGCGCCGCCCATTCCCGGCAATCTCAATGCGTTTAAACGCTTCTTCGAGGACGCTGCCACTCCCCTCTTCCAGCCCGCGACCCCCAGCGGCTGGAACGTGCTCGCGATGGGCGCAGGGCCTGAGACACAGCGCTACATCCTGGACACGACCCGCATGACGCAGCCTCTGAGTTTCGCGTTCGTGGTCGATGCCCGGTGGGGGGAGTCAGCGATTAAGGCGACCCGGACGAATCCCACCTACTATCTGCCAGCCTTCAATCGGCAAGAGGCCTGGCGTGTTGATTGCGCGATCACAGGCAACAATCTCCAGGGAGGCGACATGACCTCCAGTGCCACCCTGGAGCTCACGGTCTATGACTGGCAGGCAAATGCTGAGGTGGCATCACAGTTCCCGGATCCGTCCCAACCGGGCGAAGTCCCCTGGGCAGGGGATGTGGGGAAAGTGGAAGCCATCGTGCCGGGGCTCAGCACCCTCGATGAAGCCACAGACCCAGTGAGCGGCGGCGGAACGCCGGCGAGTCCCTACCTGTACCGGCTCACCATCAACAATGATCAGCAGGCGGTGGCCGGTACTTACTGGGGCGTTGCGGCGGTCCGGGATCAGCTCTATCTGGCAGGCCTCTCCGGCCCCGGAGGCATCCCGGAGCTACCGGGTGTCAACCAGGGGTTTGATCTCAAGGACTACTCCACCTATGTGGTCTTTCAGCTGGCGGTCGCGCCACCAGTCGATGATCCGCCCGTGGCAGATGCCACCGCGACCGCCCCCACCAGTGTCCTGATGGGCGAGGCTGTGCTGCTGGATGGCTCCCGTTCGGCGGATGACGGCGCGATCACGAAGTACGAATGGGATCCTGGGGATGGGTCCGGGTGGCAGGATCGGGGGCTTACGCCCACCCTGTCGGTCAGCTACTCCCTGCCGGTGGGTATAAACCAGCAGATTTTCACCGCGCAGCTGCGGGTCACTGATGACGCCGCCCAGAGCAGCACAGCCAGCGTAGACATCACCGTGAGTCGCGTGGTCGACAACCCGCCGACCGCGGTCGCGTCATCATCGCCTGCGAATCCGGCACCCGGACAGCAGGTGACCCTCATTGGGTCGGCCTCCACCGATGACTTCGGGATTGTGAAGTACCGCTGGAACCCGGGGGATGGCACGGGCTGGGTCGACAACGGCGCGACCCCGAATCGGCAGCACACCTACAGTCCCACGACCACCACCAGCTACACCGCCACGCTGGAAGTCACCGACACGTCGAACCAGACCGCCACCACCAGCACGCAGATTACGGTGACTGTCGCGAATCAGGGGCCAATCGCGAGTCTCACCGGGACCACCCCCACCAGTGGCGCGTCGCCGCTCCAGGTCACCTTCGATGGCTCAACCTCCAGTGATGATCAGGGAATCGTGAAATTCGAGTTTGACCCCGGGGATGGCACCGGCTGGGTGGATCGCGGCCTGGTACCTACCTATCAGCACACCTACACCGTAGCCGGCAGCACCGACTTCACCGCCCGGCTCCGGGTCACGGATGGTCCCGGACTCACTCACACGGCCCAGACCACGATCTCCGTATCCGCCGCAGCTCCCTGCTCGCTGACCGGTATTAGTGGTGTCTCGGTGCTGAACAACGGACAGACCATCACCCTGACAGCCCAGGGGAGTTCCGCGTCCTACGAATGGACCGAGAATTCGCCGAAGATCAGCTTTGTTGGCCCCACCAATCAGTCTTCGGTCCAGGTGGCGGCCATCGCGGGTTCCGCGAGTCTCAACGACATCACAGTGACTCTCACTGGCAGCACCCCCGGCTGTACGTTTAACAAAACCCTGACGGTCTACACAGTCGAGCTGACCGCGCCTGCTGCAACACGGAAGCAGTACGTGAACTTCTCCAACGGGGGACCGTCCAACGAAGGAACCAATGTCCAGGTGACTGCCCGTGTGGTCCCGGCCAAGAGTGGCGTGAATCTCGCCTTCACCTTTGTCGATCCCGACCTGCCGACCTTCAGCTATGTCTCCGGCACCTCCTGGACCAGTGGCGGCGAAGTCGTGCAGACCGGCGACACCGACACGACAGGCAACGACAACCTGGGCGATAACCTCCGTCCCAATGGCTCATCCACCGGGCAGCCCTACACCATCGGCTACGACAACGGCGGGGGCATCTACAAAGAGAATCTGACAGTCGCCACCGATGGGAGCGGCAACGCGTCGGCCATCTTCCGGGTCTCGCGCTATGGCGGCGACAACTACCAGTTTGTTGCTACCGGCGACCCGGCAGGCGGGGGTGTCGCCATCAACGCCACCAGTCCGACGGTCACGGTCTGGCGCAAGTACATCGTGCCGGTCTACTCCATGAAGAACTCCAGCGGCACCGACCCGGTCTTCTACAAACCCGACACCACCCAGGTGAACAACTACTTCTCCCACGCCTACATCGAGGCGGTCAACATGCCGAACGGCTTTGGTGGGATGACCTACCTCTCCCCGCTGAACCTCTCAGTGACCGACCAGTTCAACTATGTTGAAACCACCGGGAACTACGCTGCACCGGCGGAGAAGTACAGCCAGACTCCCCACGGGCAATTCTGTGGTGGCATCGACCGGTACTCTTCCAGCGGCACCATCGGACTCTGGACCGGGTCCTATAACCCCTCCAAAGTCCCCCCGACCGGCGTCGGCCTGAACGACAAGCCCTACAACACCCGGAACTATTTTACAGTCGCCACCGGCCGCATCAAAGACCTCTGGAGCGGTGGGACCTACACCGAGCTCATCAACCATGTCTTTGTCCACGAGATGGGGCATTCCCTGGGACTCCCCCACAACAGTTCCAGCACCACCGGTAATCCGCAACTCTCCAAGCATGGCAGCAATGGTATCGGGATCATGGCGCCAGCGACCGGTCCCGGGGTGTCACACCTTTTCACCCTGTCCGAACTCCAGTTCCTGAGAGGCGCGGATACGGTCGACTCGGTGATCTATCGCGGCCCGTACTACGAGTAGCTCCCCAGATGCCCGGAGTGCGCTACGCTATGGCGCGTGGCACCCCAGGGAAGTAAAAGCGGGAAATCTGGGAAGTCCGGGAAGTCGGGCTCCAAAGGCTCCAGCAGTACGAAGGGTCCCCTGACCCAGCGGATGGAGTCCGTGAAAGTCGATGCCCGGGACAATGTCCCGCGCACCGACGACTCTGCGGGACCGCTGATCTTCTTCCTGGTGCTGGTCTTTTTCGCAGTCGGTGCAGTCGCCTGGCACTATTTCTCCCGCCTCATCGCCCCGGCTCCCCCGCCGGCCACTGTGGTCCCGACCGACACCGAACTCATCCAGGCTCCCGCGACCACCCTCCCCCTGGCGGTGCCATCGGCATCGGTCGTCACGAGCTTTGGCTACGACGACAGCGGGCGGTATCTGGTCCCCCTGCAGTCCACCGCTTCGGCGGACCCGGTCGCGACACTGAAAGCCCAGCTCAACGCGCTGGATCCGGCACCCGGCATTGAGCGGCTGCTCCCTGGCCAGACCCAGCTCCGTGACCTCCGACGCGAAGGCTCGCTGGTCCTCTGTGATCTCCCAGCGGAGCTGTTCGAACTCCTCCCTGGCGAAGGGGCCGCTCATGGGTTGCTGGAAGCCCTGACCCATGCCATCACCGGCCTCGAAGGGGTCACCAAAGTGCAGTTTTTGATCGATGGGCAGGTCGAAGAAACCACTGAAGGGGGCATCGCTCTGGGAGAACCCTGGACTGTCCGCAATCCGCTGAACGTCATTGACGGGGGGCGGACAGGCACCGCCACCGGCACCTACTACTTTCTCGACGACACCAGCCGCTGGCTGGTGCCCGTGACACTGTCGTATTCCCCCGGCACTGCACCGTTGCGCTCCCGTCTCAATCGACTCATGGAAGGGCCACCCGCAGGCTCTGACCTGAAAAGCGTCATTCCACCGCAACTCTCCCTCGAGAGCATCGAGTACGACAACGCCACCAGCACGCTCGGCCTCGCCTGGACAACCACAGAGCCACCGCAATCCTGGGGACTCTTCGACCCGCCCCACATGATGCAGGCGATACTCCGGACACTCAGCGAGGCAACTCCCATCCGGTCGGTCTGGATGACCATCAACGGCCAGGATGTCTGGACAGTCGAGAGCTTCGCTCAGCACAAGTCCGCCATCAGCCAGTACCAGCTGATCAATCCAGTGAGTCCGCCAGCTACGCCGTAGTGGTCCCCGGTGCCGGGGGGGCCAGATTAAACAGCGCCCAGGCATCCTCTTTGAGACGCAGCACAACGAAGTGTGTCACCTGCGGCTGACTGATCCCCTCTTCCATCAGATAGTGCTCCAGCCCCGGGCAGGCCCAGGTCAGGGTGTCATCAGGATTCACACGTCGAATGCGGGTCTTCAGCGGACGCAGCTTCAGATTTTTCACCGGTGTAAACGGCAGGATCGGCACGACATCCCAGACCGTAAAGGCCGGCTCCCGTGGGAGTAAGGGCAGGATGGTGTCCGCTGCACCGACCGCGATCGGCGTGTAGCGATCCCGGAAGTCCTGGTATTCCTGCCAGGCTTTGGGAGTCCGTTCCAGCACTGGCAGCCCTTCGAGTGCGATCATCCAGTCGGCCCGCACACTGGCGAGATACTCCGCATCCCGCGCCCGTCGATCTGCTTCCTTCACCTCCAGTTCGATCAGTCGTCGGAGTCGACGCTCCAGCCGGGATCCCAGGCTTCCCCGCTCGCTGTCCGGCAGATCCGCAGCTGCCAGCTGGGACAACGCGGCTTCGATCTCGCTCCGACTGTCGCTGTACACCGCGAGTCGGACCTCAATCGCCGACCACCAGGCGGGCATCGGCCCCGCAGCGAGCAGGACTTCCCGGGCGCTGTTCAGCCAGTCACGAATGATGGGATAGACGATCCACTCCGGGGCTACGGCGCGTTCCACGGCGGCCTGCGGCCAGCCCTGATCCGCCAGCCAGCGATTCCCGGAGGCGAAGAGGAGGTCGCGATGCACGGCGAAACGCTCCGCCGTGATCAGAGCGACCCGGTCGCGCTTCAGCTTGGTGGCATACGCGCTCAGCGGTACTCGTCGCTTGAGCGCGAACAGACGCAGCATCTCCAGCAGCAGGCTCATGCAATCAACAGGAGAATGGTGCAAATGCTGGCAGGTCGCCTCGAAGGCCCGGATGGCGCGCGGAATCTGACTATTCCGGACATACAGCAACGGAAAGAGGGGGTACTGCCCGAAATCCGCCACCTGCGCCTGGAGCTGGGATCGCCAGGCGGCTTCCAGCGCCGGGTTCCAGACCGCGTGGCCGTTCCCCTGCGCCATCAGCTCGACCAGCGCCTCCGCCTCGCAGACCCGCTGCTCTTCCACCAGAAATGTCAGGGTTGCTGGCAACAGCGTGGTAGCCGTCCGTGGCATGCCGCGTCCTCCGTCCGATACTGCTGAAGTTTCTGCCGGACAGCCCCTCCGATCAGGGCAGCCTCTCCTCCGACCCACTGAAAGCGGGCCGGAAGCTCTACCATAGTATCGGGAGCATTCAGTCGAATTAACCCCCGGAACAGAAAACTCCAGCCGTCGTCTGATGCTCTGTCACCTACTAGTCAGCCGGAGCCCCGCCCGTGATCCGACTTTCCCGCTTCATTTGGCCCCTCGTGGGGCTGTTGAGCCTCCTGTTGATGCTGCAGGCCAATGCCGGCAGCGGTGGACTTCTCCGTGGAGCAAAGGCCCCCACTCCAGGCGCGGGCACCACCCGGGAGTCGCTGACCATCGATGGTCGACAGCGGACCTATCTCGTCCACTTGCCCCGGGGATATGACGGCTCCGAGCCCCTCCCGCTGGTCCTGGTCTTCCACGGCGGGGGCGGTTCCGGTCCGAACGCTGAAACGATGAGCCAGTTCAGCCCCAAAGCGGATCGCGAGCACTTCATCGTGGTGTACCCCGAGGGGACCAATCGTCGCCACACCGACAAACTGTTGACCTGGAACGCCGGGCAATGCTGTGGCTATGCCGCAGACGCCCAGGTCAATGATGTCGGCTTCATTCGAACTCTCCTCGACACACTGACCCGGCAATACGCCGTTGACCCCGCCCGGATCTATGCCACTGGGCTCTCCAATGGCGGGGCGATGACGCATCGACTGGGCCTGGAGCTCAGCGACCGGCTGGCGGCAATCGCGCCGGTCGGAGCGCCGGGAGAAGTCGTGGGGAAAGCAGGGGGTCAGCCCATCTCAGTGCTCATCATCCACGGCACCGAGGATCAGCATGTCCCGGTCGCCGGTGGAGTGGGCCGCAAGTCCGTGGCAAAGCTGGTCTGGACCCCGCTCGCGGATACCGTGGCGTACTGGGTTCAGGCAAGCCATGCCACGACTCCGCCCCGTATCACGGAAACCAGCATCCTGCGCAAAGAGGAATACCCTGCCAGCGCCAGGGGAGAGGACGTCATGCTGGTCCTGGTAAAGGGGCTTGGGCATACCTGGCCTGGCGGAGTCGCGGGCTGGAAAGGCGCGGATGAACCGGGGACCGCCTTCAACGCCACCGATTTCATCTGCGAATTCTTCTGGGACCACCCGAAGCGTCACTAACCCGGAGATCAGGCGTCGGCCTGCGGGAACTTCCGTGCTGGCATGACGTCTCATGCACAAAAAGCACCGTCGGGCAGCAATGGTCGACGGGTTCCCGGGCTCCCTGGTGCCAGACAGGGGGCCCTCCTTGCGTTGGGGGGAACCAGGCTGGCAGCAGGAGATGTGTGCAGGGCTAGTGCAGACTCTGCAAGGTGCCATCGTGGGGATGGACCTGCCCATCCCGGCCCGTGGTCCCCTCCAGATGGGCGATGCGGGCTTCCAGCGACTCCAGCTGTCCGTTGATGATGCCAAGCACCTGATCGACAAGCTGATTGACGATAGCAGGGCGTTCCAGCGCGGCCTGGATCATCTGGGTGAGAGCTTCACGCAGCAGGTGATCGGAGGGTGTCCCGGGAACAGCACGATGCAGTCTGGTCTCCTCGGGCATCAGGAGCGCCCCATCGGTCTGCTCATCGATGAACTCTTTGAGGGGACAGTCCAGCACTTCGGCGATCCGCTGGAGCGCTTTGAGGCTGGGGAACTCCTCCCCCCGTTCAATGGCGGAGATGTACCCCTGTGAGAGTCCGGCGGCTTCCGCCAGCTTCTTCTGGGTCCACATTTTTCCTCGGGAAAAGCGAGCGCGGCGCACTTTGTCGCCGATTGCATGGGTGTCCACCTGACCACCCTCCTTGCGCCTGTTGTTGTTATCCGGGGAGACCAGTAGTGGCCTGGAGTGTCGTCTGGTATCCCGTGCGCCTACTGCGAGGGAGGGTAGCAATGGGGGCCACTAAAAGCAACACTATAGAGAGAGTCGCTGCTATGTACGACTTCGAGATGCGAGGCCAAAATCCGCTCAAATGCCGATTCTGGCTACACATCCGATGTCAGGTGTGTGGTCAAAAATGCCCTAATCTTTGTCAGGACTTCTGAGATCAATCACGTATTATGTCTACTCCTGGTCCTCCTGCTGTTCGGGTTCCCCCGACTCATCCCCCTCGCTTTTGGGCTCGCGTTCCTCATCAGTGGATGCTGGCTCCCCGGACTCGGGCTTCTTCGCTTCTTCCTCGGCAGCGCTCCCCGAAGCCGGAACGTCCTTTGACTCACCCGCTACTGCGCCTGCCGAGCCTTCCGCTGCTGGGGCTTCCGGTGCTTCTTCCGCAACGTTGGGATCCCGCAGCGTATGCGCACTTTCGCCGGGCAGGGGACTTAAGGTGACACCTCCCTCGATGTCGCTCGGCTTTTGATCATCGGTGTTCACGATCAGTGCACTTTCGACATGCCCATACGCCTCGAACACATCGCTGGAAAGATGCAGGATCCCCAGGTCCGCCAGCACCATCTGCTTGTCGCGTCGACGCATCTGCACTTCGCCGGTGAGTGTCAGCTGGTCGCTGCCCTTCTCGTAACTGATGGCGTCGGCCCGGCTCCACTGGTGGGGCTGCCGCATCCGGACATTCCCCTCCGCTTCGAGATCTTCGGTGTCCAGGCGTACCACCACGCGCTCGGCCCAGCCTTCTGCTGGACGACGCGCGTCTTCTTTGACCTTCTCGTCCTCATCGGGCTCGATGACCTCATAGGTGAAGAGCCAGTCGCCACTCGTCTGCTGCCCCCAGACTGCGCCTTCAGCGATCAGCACCTGGCCTCCATACTCGCTTGGTGGAATCGCTTCGAGGTCTGTGGCTTCGGCCGAAGGGTTCCCCTCCTCATCCACAAACGCCCCCGGCTGGAACGTGATGCCCTGTTCCCGGACCTGCTCCGGTGTGAGATGCACCGTTTCCTGGCCCACCAGCATGATGGCTGGCGGGGCGTCGGCGGGGTCCTCCCACACGCGGGGGGAGTCATCCAGGATGACTTTGGCCGCCTTCGCTTCTTTATCGGCCTGTTTCCAGTGGACCGCCCCATCGAAGTGGGTCAGCTTCCGGTGCTCCTCATGTAGCAGCTTGTCGCAGGTGAGCGTACTGGCCACTGCCAGCAGTGCTTTGAGGAGCTTAGAGTCTCTCTTTTCCACCAGATCGTGGGTGTAGAGCCATTGGCCATCGACCTGCCAGAGTTCCACGGCCCCATCCATGACCAGTTGCTCATCGGGAGTTTTAACGTAGTGAATATCCCGGGCTTTGGCGGTCCGCCCTTCCTGGACGATGGTCGCGACTCCGGGAGTCTCCGGCTCGACCCACAGATGGAACTCTTTCGTCCCCCACCAGTAGTGCAGGTTGTCCCCGGTGAGGGTGGTCTCCCGCTCCCGGAGGGCGTTTTCCAGTTTTTGACGTCGCGAGGGCTTCGCCGGCAGGGGCTTCGGTTGCTTGGCATACACCAGGGCTTTGACCGCCCCAACAGCGGTCATTTTCTTCACGTCATCGGAATACTCCAGGGTCAGGTCGAGCGTGTTCAACACGCCATCCTTGCTCTCGACCTCTACCCCCCCCTCGCCCCAGAACATCGCGACTTCATGCTTTTCATCCAGGAATCCCTGAGCCGCCCGGACAATGGTGTCTTCGTAAGTAACCACGACATTCCCTTCGAGGGTCACCAGTTCCTCAACCCGGTCCTGGATGATCAGGTCAGCCTGGATGTCGGCGAACTTCGTCCCTGGTCGCGCCTGGATCGTGACATTGGGAGGCGGCGGCAGGGGCCCGGGCATGGCTGAAGGGTCGAAGAAGATTTCAGGATCCAGCGATGGGAGGTCGCTCAGATTGGGGAGCGGCGGACCTGCGATCCCCTCCCGGGACTCTTGATACGTGATCGCCGGGGGGGTGTACGGCGGCGGCACCGTCTGATCAGGCGTCACTTCCGCCTCCACCTCTGGAGTGGTTTCGTCTTGCTCCTCCGATTCCAGCGGCTCAATGAGCCCCTGACCATAAGCCGCTCCCAGCGGCAGATGGAGGGCCAGGCAGAGGAGACTCAGCGACAGGGGGAGGCGACGCATCACTCCTCCTCCCGGGCTTCATCGATCTTGCGGGCGTACTTCTCCGGCATCTCGATGGTCACTTTACGCGCCTGGTAGACTTCGTACCGCCGGACATCGAGGAACAGCCGCAGTTCATCGGCATCGATCCGCTCCCCCTTGGTGTTGGAGAAGTCGACGTTTCCTTTGAGGGTCATCCATTCATCCCGATCGTGATACTCCCCGTATTCCGCCCAGGCCCGCTGGTCCTTCTGGACGACCTTGACCTGCCCGACACAGTAGAGGTATCCCGGCTCGGTGTAGGACATCGCCGCATCACAGTAGATGGTCGTCGCTTTCCGGGCATCCTCCCGGGCGCGTTCCTCTTCGACATCATCCAGCATCCCCGCTTTGGCCATCCAGTCGCCGGACGCCTGATGAATCACGACCTCGCCATCGGCTTCCATCACGCCGATTTCGTCGTGATTGATGATGTACCTGGCGGTCAGCCGCTTGTCCTTTTGGACCGCTTCCACGCCTCCCCAGGCTTCCACCAGTCCCTGCTTCCACCAGACCCGCATCTGATCCCCATAGAGGCTGGTGGTTTCCTTCGCGATGGCCCGCGCCGCCTTCTTGGCGTCCTTTTTCACCCGGTCTTCCAGCGACTCGGCATAAAACAGGACATCCTGGCGGGGCTCCAGGCGCTTGGCCTTCATGTCGATGTCCAGCAAATCGGCAAAGAGTCGCTTGTTCTTTTGCCAGGCGAAGACCTGCCGCTCGCGACGTTCAATCAGAGGCTGCGGAATCAGGGGGCCATAGAAGCGATCGATTTCCTCAGCGGATTTCTCCTGCCCTGCCAGGTACTCTTCGACCGCCTCCAGCTCCACCATCAGCGGGTTGCGATTTTTGTTCTCCGGCCGCAGGAGCCGCTGACTCGCGGGCTGGAACGCCCCGATCCGCCAGCGACGCAGCGCGGTGGCGGGGACATAGGGGTAGCAGGTCGCCTGGCGGGTGGTCTTGTCGTAGTAGACATACTCTGCGGCCACCCAGAGCCCTGCTTTGTCGTCGTCTTCGCCCGGTTTGGCGTCTTCAGGGTCCAGAATCCCTTCACGGGTCAGCAGATTCGGACGCTCGATTCCCCGCAGATACATCCGGACCGACCCGATGAACTCCAGGTGCGTGAGATCCCGGTCAGCGTAGAGGGAGTCCGCGATGATGTGATTCTCCTCAATCCGCATATCGACTGCGCCTGGACAGCGCAGTTCCTCGGTGTTTTCGTACCACGTCAGGTGGTTTGTCAGGAGGCGGGTGCTCCCCTCCCGGTCAATGAGCGACACGTTGTCATAGAGATGCAGCACCTTCACACGATTCTCAAATGCTGCCCGGTCCGCCTGTCCCGTGAGGTTAATCTGCCCATCCTTGAAGATGTGGAGCTGCTGCAGCGACTCCAGGCGGTTTTCCTGCAGTTCTCCGAACTTCACGGCCTTCACCGAGAAGACTTCCCACGTTTTGCCCTTGTCGTCGTAGCCCGCAGCCCGAAGCCGCTCCACCTCGCTGACATCCGTCCGGTCTTCAGTGAAGACTGTTTGCAACTGCTCCCGGGAGCGGACCGTCGAGAGCCAGATCATCCAGGTCAGACTCCCCAAAATCAGAAACGCCACCAGCCCATCCCGGAGACCAACCAGCCATGGATACCGCCGCAACAGATCGACCGGCCCGTCATCAGCGGGCGGTTCGATCAGCGGAATCACATGGCGCTGGGTCTCTTCCATGCGGTGGTCTGACGCCTTCGCTCCCTCCTGCGGAGCATTCTAACGAGGCCCGGAGGCAGCGGCACCTCTGAGCTTATGTAGCTTAGGCAATAGGAGGGCCAGAATCAGCGGGACGTTCAGCAGTTGCTGGCCTCTTCCTGTGCCGGTACCCATGGGAAAGCCCCCACCGTTACGCGATGGGGGCTGGAAGGTGTCGTGGCGGGACTCCGTGGGACGTTGCTAGGCGGCGTAGCTCGCCATCGCCTGCTCTTCGGTGTCGTAAATCTGGAACACCTTATTCAGCCGGGTGAGCTGGAAGATGTTCTTGACCTCATCCTGAGGACCCCACATCCGCAAGTCGCCATTCTGGCGGGTCGCGAGTTTGAGGCCACTCACGAGCACCCCAAGGCCAGCGGAGTCGAGATAGGAGATGTCAGACAGGTTCACCAGGACGCGGTGATAGCCGGAGTTGATCTTCTCCATGAGGCGTTCTTTGAGGTCGGGAGCCGCCTTCGCATCGAGCTCGCCCTTGATATCGAAGATCAGGACGGTTTCGTGCTCACGGGTAGCGATGTCCATACGTACGAGTCCTCCTTGCAGGGTCCCTGACAGCACACAGCAGGCCAGCGCTACTGCAGCTTGAGTTGCGATCCGGTGGAGCCGCCCAACATGATCATCATGAAGAGCTCCCCGATGACCTCATCAGCGGTCTTGGGGACCGGCTGGCCGGTGGTCATCGTCTGGGCACCAGTCTCCGCGCTGGAAATCAGTTCCAGCTTGACCTGGTTCGCGCCACCGACCGCCTGACCGGACATGTTGGCCACGACTTTGGCGACAGGCAGCAGCGGAATAGTGTCGTGCAGATTGATGTGCACGTTACCTGCGCCGCCGGTGTCGCTGTAGTCCGCATGCCAGAACGGACTGTCATTAAATATCCCGGCCGGGACCTGCACTTTTTCCTTCCCGGTCCGCCAGTCGAAGGTGCCACTTGGTTCGGGAATCGTCGCGGGCTTCCCATCGGGAGTCATTTCCCCAACGGCGATGGCTGTTCCCTGCTTGGCGAGGTCTTTGAAAGAGACTTCATAGAGGGGCTGGCCCATGACCTGGAACTGAAATCGCTGCACCATGCTGGAAACAGGGTCCGGGCTGAGTTTCTGCACGCCATCGATGGCCTTTTTCCAGGCGGCATCATCGGTCTGGGTGGTCAGGAAGCGGAGGGTGAAACCACCAACGTAGGGCGCGATGGACTGCCCCATGCTCCCTCCCGGATTGGTGAAGTTCCACTCGTACCAGTACGCCCCCCCTTCTTCACCGGTCAGGGCGAGGCGGACATCCAGCTGGAGGGTCCCCTGCTGGCCGGCATCCCAGGTCAGACGATGAGTCGCCTGCTGCCCAACTTTCCATGCCTTGGTCTGCGGGAAGACCATCCCGGACTTCAGAGCATCAAAAATTCCGGCTTTCGTCGCCGGTTCGGCAGACACCGGACCGCCCAACAGGCTGATCAGCCCACTCAGGGCCAGGATCCCAGTCATCCGGGAAAGTGATCGCATGGTGTCAGACTCCTTTGGTACCTCGGCAGATGTCGTGCCCGCCGCCAACTGTCAGCGCGGGGCGTCAAGTATACGTTCCGCCCTGTCAGGTGGAACGTCCCTAAGACTCCATTACTGCCGCCGACGTTGAACCCTGACGGGGGGGCAGGAGCGGCGCTGCCAGGTCTGGCAGGTACTTGGTCAACACGATGTGATTCGTGCCGGCCCCAAACTCCACCTGGTCCATCATCTGGCAGGTCAAAAAAATGCCCCGACCGCCATTTTCCTGCAAATGTTCGGTGGCCCGGGGGTCCTTCAACGCCAGCGGGTCATAGCCGAGCCCCTGATCCTGGATGCTTAGGCGCAGACACCCCGGCTCCAGCAGGAGCTGGACCGCTATCGGGCGGCTGGCATCCCCCTGATGCCCGTGCCGGAAGGCGTTGGTCAGGACCTCATCGAGAGCCAGTCTGACCTGATACTGGATATGGTCAGAAATCCCGCGCGACGCCAGCCGCATCCGGAGGGTGTCCGCGAACAGCCCGAAGTCGGTGGGATAGAGCAGGCGCTCCTCCCGGACACCAATCGTGCAGCGGAGCAGCCATCCCCCCGCCCCACCAAGCTCCCCGACCACCTGTCGCAGGACATCCCAGTGCTGATGCGGAAAGGCCTGGGGGAGCCCCTGTAACTGATCGCGCACTGATTCGGCACTGCCGGGCTCGCCTGACGGGAGAATGCAGAAGCCCTCTCCTGGCAGCGCTTCCTGCTGCCAGACCTGCAGCACAGGACAACCGTGGGCGAGGTAGAGGGTCCGGTCGGGTACCAGCGGCTGCCAGCTGCGACGCCGATGGGTCCAGGCGGAGAGGCCGACCGGGCCGAGTCCCGCGCATTCCATCGTTCGCCAGTCCGCTGAGAGGCGACCGGCGAGAATCCACCCCGGAAAGCCATCGGCCCGGGGCAACAGACAGGTGGAAATGAGTTCCTGCAGGACCTCCGGCACGGGGGTCAGTGGCCCGAGTCCGGCCCGGAGTCGTTGCGCGACTTCCCGCACCCAGGGCATCCATTCCTCATGACCCGCAGGGACCCCCACATGAATAAAGCCCTGCACTCCGCCCCCTAGGGGCCACCAGTCCTGCACCAGCGAGGTACCGGTGGTCACCGGCAACGCCTGGATGGTCCAGGGACCGGTCCAGAGCGATGGCGCGAGGGTTTGCTCCAGCGCTGGCGGTCCGGCCTGCATGAACGGCACGAGTTGTGAACTCGCCAGGTCCGCGCGCATGACGTCCTGGAAGAGGCATTCCACTAAAAGCCCCCCCCGCTCCAGCAGCCGACCACTCAGGATGACCGAAATGGCGGTGTCTCCGCGGCGATACTCCGCCCCCCGGCGGAACGGCTGCGGCTGCCCGAGCATCCCCTGCAGGAGACTGCGGGTGGCGTGGTCGAAGGGGAGTGTCAGCAGGGAGCGTCCACAGATGGTCAGCGGCTCCAGCTGGAGTCCCTCAGCCGCACTGGGATTGATGTGCCTGACAGTCAGATCGGCGTCACACAGGAGGAGTCCATGCTGGAGGGCTTCCGCCAGTGACTCCCAGGTGCGCAGATGGAGCGCACTCGGCACAGGGGCCGGTCGCGACACCATCGCCTCCTGCGCCGCCCGCAGCCGCAGATCCAGCGGATGGCCGCTCGCGGCGAGGGTGTGACCTGTGTGCGCGAGGTAGAGGACCAGGAGCTGTGTCGGGTCCCGGTCAGAGTCGAGACGGAGGATGAGGAGTTGCGGTTGCTCCGCACGCCGTCCCGGGAGGGCGAATCGACGCGGCGTGGCGGGCATCGGGAGCGGCCAAGTGAAGCGACGATCGTGGCTCGCCCGGGTCCAGAACTCCGGCAACCATTGCTCAATGAGGTCGGGGCTCAGGCCGCTTTGCGCGAAGAAGCGGTCATCGGGCAGGGGAATGAGGTCCGTGCCGAAGCCGCTCCGGGAAAGGAGCAGTCCGGTCTCGGCCTCGACTGCCGCGAGGAGTTGCACCACCCGCGCTGGGGAGAGTCCCAACGCACCGGACAGGGGTCCGGCGGTCCCTGGCTCAGAGGTCATCCGTGTCCTGCTGGCGAAGCGCATGCGCCTGTGTGGGATGCGGTACGGCGGTAGCTGGTGGGGATACGCGCCCCAGTATAAGTTCGATGAGGCCCAGTGTGCATTCTTTTGACACACCCGGCCGAGGTCGCTGCCACCCGGAGAGTCAGTGCAAGAACTGCGCCCAAACTGGACGTCGCTGCTGGCGGCTGGGGTCTGCTGCCGCAAAGAGACTTAAAGCAGATAAAACGCCATCGCAGCGGCTCCCAGGGGGATGAGCAGATTGTCCGTACCACGCAGCGCGACGGCTTCCAGCAGGGTCGACCCCACGGCAATGACAGTCGCGGCGATGGTCCGGTCCAGGAGGGGCTGCCCGGGGAGTTCCAGGGACAGGACCGTCATAGTCGCGAGGAACGCGAAGAGGTACATCGCGAAGCTCCCCTCCAGGCTCCGCTCTTCACCAAAGACCCGGTACTTCAGACGCCCATAGCGACGTCCGATGATCGCTGCAAAGGCATCCCCCCAGGCGAGCACGAAGAGACCGATCATCGCCGGTGCCCGCTGGTCGGCGTCCCAGAAGGCCAGCAGCAGGATCACGAAACTGACAGGGAAGAGGATGGTCCCCAGATTGCCGGTCTCGGATTCCTCAATCGCCGCGAAGAACTTCAGCTTGTAGCTCGCGAAATTGATTCCGATGAACAGCGCTGGCAACACCACCGCCCAGCGGACATCCGTAAAGAGATGAAAGGTCGGCCAGATCCAGGTCCCGATGGCGATGTGCACGAACTTCCGGGTGAAGTCGCCGGGGAGTTTGAGCCACGCCCGGACCCCTTCCGCGATGGTCAGCACCAGCGCGACATAGCCCAGCGACAGGAGAAAGGCGACCGGGTTCGACATGACTGCTGGATAGTACCCCCCCTCGCCCTGCCACCCGGCTATACTCCGTCGCAATGACCGCAGGACTCCCCCTCAATCGCATCCTGATAGTGCAGGCGGACCTGCTCAAAATCGCGGCGAGTGCCATTGTGAATGCTGCCAACACCGAACTCTGGCTGGGGGGTGGAGTCGCGGGGGCGATTGCTGCTGCGGGCGGACCGCAGATCGAAGCGGATGCCATGACCCAGGGTCCTATCGCACCCGGTGCCGCTGTGATCACCCGGAGCGGCCACCTGGGCAAGGAGGGCATCCTCTACGTCATCCATGCCGCCACCATGGAACCGGGCAGCCCCTCCTCCCCCGAACTCATCGCCAAAGCGACCTTCAGCGCTCTTGAGCTGGCGACCCAGAAACGACTCCCCAGCGTCGCCTTCCCCGCACTGGGCACTGGTGTGGGGGGGGTCGCATTGCCCGATTGCGCCATGGCAATGCTCACCACCATGCAGAGCTATCTGAGCAGCAACGCCTACCCCAAGCTCGTACACATCGCCTGCTGGAATCAGGATGCACTACAGGCCTTTCGGGCAATCGCACAGAGTCTGACCGCTGGACCTCCATCATGAGCCGCTGGCGCTGGCTCCTGCCGATCCTGCTGCTGGCTCTCCTGGTCCTGCCCGCCATCGGTCAGCCGGGGGGGGAATCAGCCGAAGACGTGGCTGATGTTGCGGAGTCGGAAGTGGCAGATCCTGCGCCGGAAATCCTGGACCCCAATATTCAGATCCAGGTGAATGAAGACCTGTTGGGGCTCATCAGAGCTGGACAGACTTTTCCGATCGTCGTGGAGCTCACCACCCTCGAAAAACCGATCAATGGGATGCTCGAGATCCATCTGCCGGGCGAGCCCATGATGCAGTTGCCGTTGAGCCTCGCGCCTCCTGCGACGCACCGGCAAGTCTTTATCGGACGGCAGCAACCGCAGGCCATGAACTACAACCCGATGAGCGGTACCAGTGGTTCCGCTCCACCTCGCCTGACGATCATCCTGCGGGCAGGCAACCGTATCCTGGTGCGACGTCAGGTGGAGCTGAGCGTCAATCAGGGGGGCGTGCAGTGGGGCGAGCTGACCAGCCAGATTCCGCTGCTACAAGTCGCCGCCGGCGTGCTGCAGGTCGAGACGCCTCTCAATGGCATGACTCCCGAACGGCTGATGGAAGAACTGACCCGGGAGCGCTACGACCCCAGTGCCAGTAATCCGGCATCTGTGCCGACCGCCAGCTTGCCGATGAGCCAGGACCCGCCATTGGTCCAGGGCTTGCCGGCCGGCGGCTTCGCCATCCCCGGGGCCTATGGCGGTTTCGATCTGCTCTATCTGCATGGGGTCGACCCACGCCTCTGGTCGGCAGAGCATCAGGCGACCCTACAGGATTGGGTACTGCAGGGGGGCGTCCTCCTGCTGCATCCCGGGTCCGCGGTGGACTGGAACCCCTGGAGCCTGGTGGGACTGACGCCTGAGGGGCGGGTGCCCGCCAGTGAACGCCCGGTCGGGTCCATCGCCGCCCTGGGCGACTTTCTCAGCACGCCGACGCCGATCCCCAGTTTGCAAACCGAGCGCTACACCCTCCCCGCATCGATGCGTCCGCTGGTGCTGGCCGAGGATGGCGCGCCGCTCCTGGGCTGGCAACCCTATGGCCGGGGCTGCATCGTGGCTTGTACTATTGACCTGCTCCATCCGGAGTTGCGGGGCTGGCCGGACCTCCCTGCGGTCCTTCAGTGGATGGCCGACTGGGGCGCTTCCCACCGCCTCACGACCGACCAGTCCCCTGGCTTGCAGGCGGCGATGCTACTGGGGCAGTCCGGATACTCTCCCTACGGGTACTACCGAACCCCTCAACCCGGACCGTCGGCTGCACTCGCGCTGCCTGTCTTAGGCTACGCCACCACCTACCAGGCATCACACGGCATACGACCTGCGCAGTACTTTCTCGGCGCGTATCTCGTGTTGCTGATCGTGACACTGCCCCTGCTGCGCAGCCGCAGCTCCTGGCGTCCGCTGACCACCCTCTGGGGCGTGGCGATGCTTTCCAGTCTGATCATGAGTCCCATCATCCAGCCACAGCCGATCCAGTGGCGGGCGGGGTCGGTGCGGTTGGGCGGCCCGGAAATGGTGCGGCAGCAGCCGACTGCCATCGAACTCTATGCCCACCGGGGGCAATACGACTCCCGATTCCAGTTGCCAGATGCTGTCACTGCCCCCCGGCCGATACCGGGGGGCATCAGGCTCGCGCCCCGAGTTGGTGAGTTTGGCGAGGGGCTGACCACCGCCCCCAATCAGTATCAACTGCGGCTCCAGTCTCCCTCCCGACTGGAGGCCCTGACCCTCCCGATCTGGATGCGCATGACCCTGGAGGATGTGAAGCCGCCAGTCGCCGGCACACCGGGGTTCACCGCCCAGCTGGTCTCCATAGGCGAAGCGCCGCCTGCCGTACAGATCGACATCACAGACCCCACATTCAAACCGAATGCGCTGTACGCGCTGGCGGGACAGGGACGGTCGCTGATTTCCTGCCGGGTGGCTCTCAAAGACGTGTTTGTCCCAAGCCAGACCTGGCCCCTTGAGTTAGAGCGCCAGGATCGCGGAAGCGTGGACCAGCCCGAAGCGGTGGACTATGACTCCCAACGCTACTGGTGGGAGCATCAGACTCCCGCATGGTCGATCGCTTCCGGCAACACCGTGAGTACAGAACAGCGGAAGCGCCTCGAGTGGCTCAACAGCTATGCCAGCGCCTTCACGCCCTGGGTGACACATCTGGGAGGGCTGGTGGTAGTCCTGGCCAGGCTGCCGGACCCCGAGTCCGGGGAGTTGCCAGACATTCGCATCTGGTTGGATTCATCAGCCTCATCGGTCGCCAGTAGTAACCCATTGGTCCGTCTGGGCTGGTCGCATCAAGTGTTGTTGGAGACGGTCGGCTCGGCGCTTCAGCTCCGCATGGAACCGGGGGGCATCCTGATGTGGCACACCGAGTCCCCGATGGCAGACTCGGTGGTTCTGAGTCTGACGCTGAACGACGATCCTGCATCGGTCGTGCTCGAAGCCTGGCGACCAGCGAGTGGCTGGAGCATGGTCGCGCCTCTCCCGATCACCTACGAAGACCGGGCGCGCTTTCCGGTCGGGACCAGTGGGAGTGCTGAAGCCCCGACGCTCTATCGGATCCGGGCGCTCCGGCCAACACAAATCACAAACCTGCAGTTCACCGACCTTGGCTATCCCGCTTTGGACTCCCCCGAATGAACCGGGCTGCTGCGACCCGACTCGACCAGGTGCTCGGTGATCCGGCGCTGAGCCTGCTGCTGGTGCTCTTTGTGCTGGTGGGCTACCTGATCGTCCGGGTCCCCTGGGTGGACATGCAGGACGCGACGCAGACCACTGGGCTGGACTGGATCATGCGCCCCGTGCTCATGCCTGATCAGCGATCAGGCGATGGCTCACTGACTGGCGCAGTTCTGCTCTTGCAGGGACTTATCTGCGGGATGCTCCTGCTGCTGCGGGGCGCCGCCTTGCAGCTGCCAGGGGACATCCCGACTCGCGCGGGAACTCTTCAGCAGCGCGCCATGTCCGACCTGTGGCTCCTGATCGCGATCAGCCTCGGTCTGGGCTTGCTGCTCTTTCCGGTGGTCTGGGTCGGGCAGCCGGGCGACGCGGAGGCAGCCTGGCAACATTGGTGGCCTCTGCAAACGGCCCTGCTGGGTCAGGCCGCGACGCTGTCCTGCTGGGTCATTCTCTGGTACGCCCCTCGTCCCGCCCGATTGTTCCAGTACCTCGGTGCCTGGCTGGGGATGGTGGCCCTGACTGTTCTCTGGCTCCAGCAGGCCCTCCCTGAGAGCGGGGCCGGCGCGGACTGGCTGGTGCCGACTGTCGGATTGCCCCTCGCCCTGGGACTCGCCTGCTACCTGAAGTGGTCGCACTGGCAACTCTCGACTCCTTCGGAGTCCCGCCTGCCGTGACCGATCACCCCTCCCCTGCCACGCCAGAGCGGAGCAGACCTTGGCATACTCTCAGGATGCCGCGTTGTCTGACCGCACGACTGCTGACGCTCTGCTTCCTCCTGTGCAGCAGCCTGTTGTTTGCGCCAGCCGTGCTGGCGCAGGGCGATGGCGCATCCGGGGTGGAAGAGACCGAAGCCACCGCGGCGACCGATGCCAGTGGCGCGTTCCGGATGCAGGTGGAGGTCCCCTTCGGGACCGCCCGGCAGGAGAGCGTGAATCATCTGGTGGTCCTGCTGGAGAATGCCGGGCCCGATTTCTCCGGGACACTGATCCTGAGTACGGTGAGCTGGATTCCGCACACCCAGTATTTCCAGCAGGTCGAACTGGCTTCCGGCACCACCAAGCGGTTCACTTTTAATGCCTTCGAAGGGACCCAGCCATCGTTCCAGGCGATCCTGCTCGACAGCCAGGGCAACGAAGTCTTGCGGCAACCGGTGACGCCCTTCGCCAGCGCTTCCAGCGATGTGCAGATGGTGCAGTTGGGAGGGCATCGGTCGGACTTCGCCGCGCTTCAGGGCGACAGCCTGGCCCTGCGGATGAGCATCGCGGATCTCATCGATGATGCGGGCGCGATCAAGAACAGCTTCGCCCTCTCCGCGATGCAGATGCAGGAGCCGGACATTCCGCTCCTCGCGTACCGATACCTCCCGCCAGAAGCCCTCCCCTCGCAGTTGCTGGACCTGCTGGGGCTCAATCTCATCGCCATCGACCTGGGACAGTGGCAACGCCTGGCTCCCGCCCAGCAGGAGCTGCTCACCAGCTATGTCCGGTTCGGCGGACGCCTCCTCCTGTATCCAGCGCTGGATTATGGGTACCCCAATCAGACTCTGGAGCATACTTTGCTGCCGGTGCCTCTGGAAGTCGGTTTCGACCCGGCAGCGCCGGCTGACTTAAGCGGGATGCTGGCACTCTTTCCGCAATGGCGCGGATCGCCTGATCGTCCACTCCGCTTCCTGCGACCGAAATCCCCACCAGCGGAAGCTGAGCTACTCCTTTCCAGACTTTCCTTTCCTGGTGGTCGCACCCTCCTGCTGAGCCGCCCGGAGGGCTTCGGACGTGTCGCGCTGCTCACTATGCAACCAGCCCTCCTGAGTGATGGGGCGGGGGGCGACAAGTATCTGATGCAATTGCTGGACCGGACCGGGCTCCTGGAATCGAGCGGGGTCCAGTTCTATCGCTCCGGGACCGGAGGGTTCAGTATGGGGAGTGGCGCGGTACGTCCACGGGGACGTTTCTGGCGCGCCGCAACTCCCCGCTTCAATTTCTGGCTGGCGAACTACGCCCAGGCCATGAATCCCGGCAGCTTTCGCCCGTTTAGGGGAACGCAATCGACCTTCAGACTCACCGCAGTCCCCCTCGCTTTTCTGCAACAGGAAGGCTGGAAATTGCTGATCTGGGGGGTGCTGGTCGCGGGAGTAATGCAGCTGATCGTGACCGTGCGACGTCGCATACCCCTGGTCTGGCTCGCCCTGCCGCTGGCCGCTGCCCTCTTCGTGCTGACCTTCACCCCGGTCGCCGTACAGATCGAGACCCCGTACCGCTACGAGGCCTGGAACATTCTCCGCTTCCCCGGGACCGGAAGTCAGGCGTTCCTCGCCTCAGCGTCCTGGGTAGCGAATCTCTCGCGCCACGGGACGCCGCAGGTCCTGAGCAGCACCCAGAGTGACTTCTTCTTCGATGAGTTTGTCTATCGCGATGACCCGCTGTTCCGGTCGGCGGTGCCGCAGGATTACCCGACTGTCCAGCATCGCCAGGGCGCGACTCCGGCCATCGTGCAGCTGCAGCCGCATCTGCTCGGCGATCCCCGGCTCCTGCTGGGATGGGGTCCGGTCACCACGGATGGCCAGCTCTCAGGCGTGATGCGAGTGAACGGTCCCGATCAGGGAGTCCAGCTGGTGCTGACCAATGACACCCCCTGGCCAGTCCGCGGAGGGCTCCTTCTGCTGGAGAGCGAGTATCTCTACATCGAAGGGGCGGCAGTTCCGGCGGTCCCGGCCGGTGACAGCATCACGATCACGCTTGATCCCAAAGCAGTGACCTACCGGCTGGATCAGACCACCAAGCGGCACATGCCGACGCCCATCTTCGATTTGCCCATTCGTGATCTGCCGCAGATCCTGCGGGGCTGGGCGTATGAGCAGTCGCAGGTGCTGTATGAGGAGGTGCGGCTGCAACAGGACCTGGAGTTCACCAAACCCACTCCCGAGCACACCTTCCTGCCGACTGAAGCCCTGTTTGTCGGTGAGCTCGAGGGGGGCGTGTTGCCCCTGGAACTGGATGGCCGGACGCCCGAGGGGCGACGCTTCACGCTGGCGACCTGTCCGGTCCGGATCGAATGGCATCCCGCGCTCGGATTACGTCAGCCTCCCTTCACCTGGGAGTACTACCCCGGAGGGGCAGCGACTGTCCTGGAGCGCTTTCCTGCAGAGCGTCGGGAGTAAATGCGTAGTTGGTGGGAAAACTGGCGCGCCAGGCAGGACTCGAACCTGCGACCATCGGCTTAGAAGGCCGGTGCTCTATCCAACTGAGCTACTGGCGCGAATCAGAATTGGCACTGTTTAATGCGCCGGGGGTCTGGGCGCGCCACCGTGGGATTCCAGTGAGGGCTTGTACCGCTTAATATCGGTGGACTGGCAGTGCGGACAGGCCATAGAGGCGGCGGCACCGACACCCATCAGCAGGGTGATGACCCCAATGATGAGGAGCACAATCCCAATCCAGGCCGGCAGGCTCTTGAGCGCCAGGAGCAGCACCAGCCCCCCAACCAGCAGCAGTCCACCAGTGACCTTTTCGCTTTTCCCCGCGTTGTTTTCTCCCTGCCAGCCGCAGTTCAGGCAGTGCATCCAGGACATGCTCAGACACTCCTTACGGGGTCGCTGCTCACTGAGGTCGATTATAGAAGCCCAGTTGCGGGCAGGGCTCAGGGCGCGACTTCGATAAAGGCAATACGGAACGCCCGGAGGTCATCGAGGCTGGTGCGGCTGTCGAGATCCGCAGGCTGTCGCTGATCCGAGACCGTCACCAGCAACGGGTAACGCCCGGCAAGCGGGACCTCGAAGGGGACCGCGAAGGTCCAGACGCGGGGACTGGCGAGGGTTCCCAGGCCCGTCGTGGTGCTCGGCGCGTCGTCATAGAGGAAGATCACCGGGACTTCCAGCGTGACCCCGCCCAGCCCACCTAAACCCTTGGCAGGATTCAGCCCGGCAGGATTGCTGAGATTGGGGAAGTTGGCATCGGTGAAGAAGCCCGCCTGCCAGTCCATGGCGGTAACCCGGATCGTGAGGTTGCTCGGTGCGCCAACCTGGACCGGCCCCCCTTCGATGGCGACAGTCACGCTGAAGGGCTCGTCCTGATGCCCCTCGGGCAGGAAGTAGACCGGGTTGGCTGTCCCTCCAGGGAGTTCCGGGTCCCGGTCATCGGCAGCGACCACATAGCTCGCTTCCAGCACCATCCGGAGCGTGAAGGGGCTGGATGACGGAGGCACGATGAGCATCCGCTGTTCATCCCATTGCCCGTAGGCCATCCGGTGATCCGGAATCATCGCGCCGATCGCGACCGGGTCCGGGTTGTCTTCGGTAAAGAACGGAATGAACGGGTGGACGGTCGCCCGGAAGAGGCCGGGAATGCGTTCGGTGTAGTGGGTGGTGTACCCCACCGCGTTCGTGATGATCTGGGCATTCGTGGCAATGATGCCGTTTGCACCAGGGGGTGTTTCGTTGAACGCCTCCGCTCCCAGAGAGACCAGGACAATCGCCCGGACATCAAAGACGTCGTATTGCTTCCGTGGAAAGGTGTCCGGGAAGGGATGCCGTAACCTGAAGTCCACGGCGATCTCCTGCTGCGGGGTCAATGCGATTCGTCGGGCCTGGAAGCAGTCGAAGCAGATCGGATGCAAGGTCGCGCCGAGATCCAGCAGCAGCTCATCGCCGATCCCCTGCACCTGCTGGACCCGGGTGAGATCCACCGTCAGTGACTCCGGGTCGATGGTCAGGTCGTACTCCCCCAGCACCGCAGGACGATTGGCGACCTCGGCATCGAACACTCGGGCAGCAGGAACGCTGGGGAGGCCGGATTGGGCGCAGCCAGCCAGCAGGGCTCCGAGCATCAGTCCAGCCAGGGGAAGCAGGGAAGAACGCATAGGTCGATTCTACTCCCCTGCGTTGCTGGAGACTCGCCAGCAACAGCCCCCTACAAAACAAGAACCCATCTGCCTGAGCAGATGGGTCGCTGGAAGTGGGTGCCAGGCTGCTGGACTAAAGAATCCGACGCGCCGTCACATAACCCTTGTCGTAATAGGGATCGCTCAGGGAGTCGATCTGGACTTTGCGGCCCCGGGTGCTGGCATGGACAAACTGGTTGTTGCCGATGTAGATCCCCACATGGCTGATCCCTGGACGGGTCGTGTGGAAGGCTATGACATCGCCTGGCTGGAGTTCACTCCGTTTCACGGCCTGCCCGACCTTGGCCTGCGCCTTGGAGTTATGCGGCAGGTTGTGGCCGAAGTTTTTGTAGACTGCCAGCACGAAGCCGGAGCAGTCCACGCCTTTGGTGAGGCTCTCCCCCGCCCAGACATATCGGGTGCCGAGGTGGGAGACGGCGAACTTGGCGACCCGCTGTCCCAGGGTGCTGTTGCGGCTGGGGAGGTCGTTTTTGCTGCGGGTGTTGTCCTGCGCCGCCGCGATCCGGTCGCGCTGGGCATCGAGAGTGTTGCTGGGGATGACGATCTTCTGCCCGGCAGCGAGGACATCACGGGTCCCGATGCGGTTGGCCGAGAAGATCGCCTGACGGGTCGTGCGGTACTTCACCGCGAGGTGAGAGACGGTGTCGCCGCTCTCCACCACATGCACCACATCGCCCTCGGGCAGGAATCCTTCATCGACGGCCGTGGAGCTCTCCAGGGAGAGGATCCCGCCGATCGGTGCCTGGGCATCGATGTCGGCTGCCGCGAAGCGGACCTTGCCTTCTCCTTCGCCGGGGATCAGCAGTGCCTGTCCTGGCATCAGCACCTGGCTAAGACTGATCCGGTTGTGCCGGGCCAGATCCTCCACCTGGATGCCGTACTTCTTGGCGACGGTCCAGAGGGACTCGCCCTTCACCAGGGTATGGCTCACCGGGTCGGGATTCGGGTCCAGCTGCTCGATGGCAGCGGCCGTCTCCACCGGAATCCGAAGCACCAGTCCCACCTTGATCATGCTGCGCTCGGTCAGGCCGTTGGCCTCCAGCAACTCCAGGAGGGAAATCTCGTGGGCTTCAGCGATCTGGGAGAGGGTGTCGCCCTTGCGGACCTGGTACTCGACTGTCTCTTGCGTGGGAGTGGTGGTGGCGGGGGACTCGCTTCCCGCTACCGGGATGGTGAGTTGCTGCCCAATGTGCAGCACCGAGTCCGCCTTCAGATTGTTGGCGGCCAGCAGTGACTCCACCGGGACACCAAACTTGCGGGAAATGGTCCAGGGGTTATCACCGGACTTGACCGTGTAGGTCACGGATGCGGCGAGGGCAGCGCCCGTCAGCAGCATCGTGCAGAGGCCCCAACTGCAGAGGGCTCGCCCCAGGTGGGCTGGCCGCAGTGCGCGGAGGTAGCGTGCGAAGCGGATCATAGACAGCGTGTGACTCCTTCTCGTAGTCCCCCGGTCAGGGGAGGTCCCATGCCGGTCACATGGCGGGACCCCGATGACAGCCTGCCCCGAATGCGGGGCTGCGGCGGAAAACCGTAACACCCACCCCCCGGAGTCGCAACCAGTCAATGTGAGTTTCGTTACATTGACGTGATCCCGAAGAAACGTACAGCAGCAGGCTCACGGCATGATCCGTGCTTTGTCTGCCGGGGCCGATGTCTGAGTCTCCCCTCCGGAATCCGCTATTGATGCGGCTGAGCGGGCCATTTGTCACTTGTGAGAGTGACACCGCTCGCTACGGCTGCGCCCTCAGCCCGCCTGCTTCCGCAGAAAACGCCCAAACCGACTTTTCGTGAAAGAAGGCGCAAGGATCACGGAATCCCCCTCACCGCCGGTCATGTCGCGTGCTCTGATCCGCTGGGGACTCCCCGGCGGCCTCCTGGCGCTCGCCTGCTGGATCATCGCGCTGCTGCCTCCGAGGGGCAGCGGCATCCTCGCGAGCCCGCCCTTCGCCCTGCCCCTCGACTCCGGGGGAGTCCTCCTCCAGCTACGGACCACAGTCCCGGAATTGCTCCTCGCGCTGGCGATCATCTCCCTCCTTGGCACTCTCATCGGACTGAGCGTCAGGATTCCTGACACTCCCTGGGAGCGTCACTCCTTCGCTGGCGGCGTCCTGACCCTGGCGGCGAGCAGTTTCGGGGTGCTGATCCTTATAGGTATGCAGCGGCATCTCACCCTGCATTCCAATGCGTACGACCTCGGCATCTTTACGCAGACCTTCGCGAATCTTGCGGCCGGACGCGGGCTGCAGTCGTCGATCCGCGGGCTGGATCACATGCTGGCGGATCATGCCCTCTTCACCTGGTGGGCCTTCGCACCCCTTTTTCGCCTGTGGCCCGATGCCCGGCTGCTCATCCTTCTGCAGGGACTGCTGCTAATGCTGGCCTGCTGGCCCCTCTGGTTACTGGCGCGTTCCCGGCTCTCGAGTGCCGGTGCTTCACTGGTGGTGCTGACCTATGCTGCCTCACCTATCCTGCACTGGTTCGGGCTCTTCGATGTTCACGAACATGCGCTGACCCCGGTCCTGGCGTTCGCCCTGGTCTGGTGCTGGGAGCAGCGCCACTGGGGATGGGTCTGGGTTTGGGGACTGCTCTGGCTGGGGGTCAAAGAAGAAGTCGGCATCGTGTTATGCGCACTGGGACTGCTGCTGGCGTGGCGGGACCCCGAGGGACGCGGGCACGGACTCGGTCTGGCGGTCGTGGCTTTCAGCTGGCTGCTGCTTTACACGCTGGTGATCCAGCCCGCGTTCCGGGCTGACCAGACGTATTACTACGTCCATCGCTACGCCTGGCTGGGGGATTCGATGGGCGAGATCCTCCGGACCCTGCTGACTCGTCCGGATCGCTGGCTCCCCCGCTTCTTTGATCTGCGTCCCTGGTTCTTTGTGGGGCTCCTGCTCCTTCCACTGGCGTTGCTGCCACTGCGAGGCTGGCGCTGGTTGCTGGTGATGGTCCCGACGTTCTTCTACTCGGTTCTCTCCAACGAGCCGCTGCAAACCTCCATCTATGCCCAGTACACCGCGCCGTATGTGCCATTCCTGTTCATGGCGCTGCTCGAAGGACTCGCGACTCCGGGTCCTGGCACCCTCACGGCCGACCGGGGAGCCGCACTGGCAGCGAGCCTGACGCTCGCGACCTCGCTGGTGTTCAGCCCCCTCCCGTGGGGACGCCCGGACATGCGGGTCGCCTGGCTCCGGGATCCCGTTGTTACCCCCGATCGACTGACGGAACTCCTGCGCTTAGCCCAGTCGGATTCCGCTATGCCTGCGCTGCTTTCCAGTCATCTGGTGCCTCATGTGGCGACCTTGCCCAACGTGCAGGTCGCGACCATGACCGCTCTGCAGAAGATGGCGCCATCACCCGGCAGCACCCCGTGGATCCTGTTCGACCCGGTCCGGATGAAGTCCGCCGAGGAGCGGGAAGCGATGGTCTGGCTCCACACGGACACCCTGCCAGATACGGCAGACGCGACTCCTGCCCCACGGCACCTGGAGCCTGGGGAAGTACAGATACACCTGACACCCCAGGGATGGGCGCTGACAGAGCCCCGGATCTCCGATGCGGCAGGGCCGCATCGGATGCTGGTGGGATGGCGAGGTCCCCTCACACGCCGGAATCTGTCGCATGTCATTCCGCTGGTGGAGATCGCGGGGATGCCGAGCTGGGTGGAAGCAGAGTTCCCCGGGGTCCCGCCCGACACGCTGGCGGTCGTCACGGTTCCCGGATCCTGGCGCCTCTCGCCTGAAGAATGGCTCCTGGATCATTGGGATCTGTGGGCTCCCCCGCTGATCGCAGCGCCGCAGTAGCCCGACTGCCCGACGGGCCAGCGCCGGTTGGCGGGTACACTCCACGACATGCTTCTGGCAGTCCTCGGTGATGTCCACGGCAACTTCCAGCTCGCCGCTGCCCTCCTGCAGGGGTGGATGGAAGTCCATGGCCAGCCCCTGAACGCCTGCCTGCAGGTCGGCGACCTGATGCCGAATCGGGACGCCATGGACATGGAGTTCTCAGCCGCGCAGGAGAAGAAGTACCGCTACCCCGGGGACTTCGCCCGGTACTGGTCCGGGGAACTCCGCTTCCCGTGCCCACTCCTCTTCATTGGGGGGAACCACGATCCCTGGAACTGGCTGGATGAAACCCTGACGGGCGGCTGGCTCACTGACTGGCTCTACTACCTCGGCCGAGCGACCTCTACGGAGCATGAGGGCCTCAATATCTGCGCGCTCTCGGGGATTTATCACCCGAAGAAAAGTCTCGTCCCTGATCGCAATCTGATGCCGCCGGCCCATACCGCATCCGACCGGAAGTCCTTCACCTATTTTGTGGAGGGGGAGATGGAGAGCCTGATCGAGCATCAGAAGACCGATGTCCCCTGCGATGTCCTGCTCCTGCATGACTGGCCCGCCGGTCTGGATCGCCGGAGCTTCATCGGGAATCCCCTGTCGCGACGGCTGATCCTGGAGATCGGACCCCGCCGGACGTTCTGCGGTCACATGCACCGCTACGAACAGGGATATGTCGGGGGGTACCCGGTGGTCTGCCTGAATGCGGTGAACGGTCCGGGGGATGATGCCGGCGTTGGACGGGGCCACCCGCTTTATGTCTTCGATCCGGCGGACCCGGAGTCTGGTGCGCCCTGGACCCCACCGCCGGGGCTGCTGGCGTCTTTGGGTGGTGTACGCTGAGTCCTGCTGCCTGACCATCGCTTCCGGAAGGTGCCCTCATGCCCCAGCCTGTCCCTGATACCGGCCACCCCTTCGATGATCTGGTCGCGCTGATGGCCACGTTGCGCCATCCGGAGGGGGGCTGTCCCTGGGATCTGGAGCAGACCCTGGAGTCGCTGAAGCCCTATGTCCTGGAAGAAGCCCAGGAAGTGGTGGATGCCATCGACAGCGGCGACCGGGAAGAACTGATGGGAGAAATCGGCGATCTGATCTTCGAGGCGGTCTTCCTCGCGCAGCTCCTGGCGGAGGAAGGAACTTTCAGCATCCAGGACTCCCTGCGGCATATGAAAGCCAAGATGGTGCGTCGACATCCCCATGTCTTTGGCGAGGGGGAGGCCCAGACCCCGGCGGATGTCATGCGGACCTGGGCAGAAATCAAGGCACAGGAAAAGGCAGACAAGGCCGCCCGTGACGCGGGGAAATCCGGAGGGTCTGCCTGATGCCCTGGCTGTACCTGGCGCAGGCGTCCGGTGAAAACACCAGTCCGGAAAGTGCCCTGCTCAGCATTAACTGGAATCTGGTGCTGTTTAACCTGACCACCCACAGCCTCCGGATTCTGCTGATTTTGGTGCTGACCACGGGCGGCTTGTGGCTCCTCCGACGCATCTTTCGCCGCCTCGGGCTCCGGGATAACGCGTTCGAGCTGAGCAAGGCCGATGATCGCGTACGTCGCACCAGCACGATCCTCCGACTGACCTACACCTTCATCCTTGTGGTCGCCTGGCTCATTTCGGGCCTGACGATCCTGAGTCTGCTGGGCATCAACATCACACCTCTTCTTGCCGGTGCCGGGGTGGTCGGTATTGCTCTCGGCTTCGGTGCCCAGAGTCTGGTGCAGGACATCATCGCCGGGCTCTTCATCCTCCTGGAAGAAAAAGTGAGGGTCGGGGATGTCCTACAGGTGAATGGTGTCACCGGGGTGGTGGAGCGGCTCGATTTGCGGACCCTGACCCTGCGGGACTTCAACGGCGATGCCCATTTCATACAGTGGGGCAAGCTGGACCGGGTGACCAATCTGACACTTCACTGGTCGCGGATGATGATCGAAGTCAGCGCGCCGTATGACGCCGAGCCGGACCAGGTCATCACCGTACTGCAGGCGACCGCGCTGTCGCTCCATGATGATCCGGAATGGACCGATTACTTTCTGGAAGAACCCCAGGTGCTCGGCATCACCAATCTGGCGGACTCCGCGATCGTCTATCGCATTACCTGCCGGGTCCGGGCCAGCTATCAGTGGACCCTCGCCCGGGAGTTACGGCGTCGTGTCTGGTATGGCTTCCGGGATGCAGGTCTGAGCTTTCCCTTCCCGCAACAAACTCAGTCCTTCGATGCCAGCACCCCCCTGCGCATTCAGGTACTGGAGGGTGAGGCCGAAGGCCTGCTGGCACGTCCCACGCCCGCGCACGATGCCACGTCGCGTCCGGCACCGGTGGTCGATCAGATTCCCGAAAGCGTGGACTAGCGGATCTCGGAGTCCGAGAGCGAAAAGATGTCGGGTTCGTCACTGATGATTGGCGCTGCTTCGACGGGTAGCTTCAGACGGGACTGAGTGGTCCGGGAGACGGGGGACCATGAGGCCAGTCCACTACTTCCTGCCACGATGACTTCGTCCCAGCCATCGCCATCCATGTCACAGGCCCCGAGGGAAGCGACGCCCTCCAGGATGCCGGGTTGATGCAGTTCGAGCGCCACAGGCTCTGTCGCTGTTGGCATGGTCACCAGTGCCAGCCAGGTTTCGCTCCCCACGCGGAGGGCGAGGGCGAGTTGCGGTCCGGCAGCTCCGGGCAGCGCCCTGATCCAGGTAGCCCCCTTGAGTGCGGCATTCCAGGGGAAGGTCAGGTCCAGTGCCTGCTGCGGCTTGCCAGCTGCATCGAGCCGCAGGGTGGTCAGATGGGTTTTTGGCGGAGTCCCTTTAGGATCGGTCCAGAGAAAATGCACACCCGGTGCGCGGGAGTCAGCGGGGAGGAGCGTGATGTCATTGCCTCGTCCCACTGGTGCGTTCTCGAAGAAGCCCTTGTCATTGAGTCGCTGGGCCCAGAGTTGCTGCCGGTAGCTCTCCTGCGGAAACGACCGCAGGCTCACGAGTTGCGGATTGCCGGTGCCCGTCAGATCGACAGTCTGCAGCGCGAGCATCGGAACTGGAGTCATCACCAGATCTGGCAGACGTGTCAGCATTCCGCCGCCGGTGGCATCCGCCCGGTACCGGAGCCAGGCATCGGGAGCGGCGGTCGAGCCGCCGGCATAGCCGCCGAACGATGCGATCACCAGGTCATTGCTGGTCGCGGACGGCAGGAGGCCGGGAAACTCTTTGATGTCCTTCGGGGCATCCTGCTGCAGGAGGACCTGGGGCGGGGAGTCGGCAAGATTCAGCACTGTCGTACGCATCATCACGGACCCGGCAGTTGGCTTGCGCCCAGAGTACGGCACCTGGGGCCCCGTGGAAGCCGGATCAAGGGTCACCTGACAGCGGACCAGGAGCTCATCGGCCCGGTCGCCGGTGAGGTCGCCGAGCAGCCAGCTCTCCGGTGTCCCTTCCAGCAAGAGCGGTGGAGCCAGCGCCCGGAAGCCCCCAGCGCTACCGGACATCCGGTGCACGGCCGTCGCACCGCCTCCAGTGCCCTGGCGTAACGTCCCTTTCAGGAGCACGAGACACTCGGACCCCGCCGGGGTCTGGCGCGATCTGACTGCCGCTGGAGTCCAGTTGAAATCGGCGTATTGCCCCCGAAAAACCGTGGTTTCTCCCGATGGGAGCACAGGAGTCCCGGGGTCGAGGACCTCGAACTGTGCACTGGCGGACTGCACCAGCAGCAACAGCAGCAGGAAAGGCAGCAATGGGCGCATGGAAGAAGCGTAGCACTCCCCGTGCCGGGAGAGTGGAGCCGGTGGGGCGGGTTTGTTATTATCCCGGCATCCCCGGGAGCACGCTCAAGCCTGCGCCGGGAGTCAGGACAAAGGAGCACCGCGAGACGTGCCACGCAATGACTACGAAAGTGCCCTGGGCATGATTGAAACCAAAGGGCTGGTCGGCGCCATTGAAGCGGCTGACGCTATGGTGAAGGCGGCCCGGGTCACGCTGACCGGCAAAGAAACCATCGGCGGGGGGTATGTGACCGTCTTTGTCCGCGGCGAAGTCGGCGCGGTCCGGGCAGCCACCGATGCCGGAGCTGCGGCGGCGCAGCGGGTGGGCGAACTGGTGTCCGTCCATGTGATCCCGCGTCCGCACGACGAAGTGGAAATGCTCCTCCCCCAGCCCAAGGGCTAGGCGACGAAGGGACTCCTCATGGCCACAGGACAGGGATCCCAGCCCATGGCGGCGCTGGGCCTCATTGAGACTATCGGTGCCGTCGGTGGCATCGAAGCGGCGGATGCTGCGCTGAAAGCAGCCAGGGTCCGGCTGATTGGCAAGGAATACGCCGATGCCGGACTCCACCTGATCAAGCTGGTCGGCGAAGTAGCGGCGGTCCGTGCGGCGGTGGATGCTGGCGCGGCGGCGGCGCAGCGGGTCGGACAGCTCGCCGGGACCCATGTGATTCCCCGTCCCGACATCCAACTCGAAGCCTGGATGTTTGCTCCTACCGGCAGCCCCAAAGCGATGGCCTTTACTCGTGCTCCCGAACTTGGCCAGCGTGCCACCGGGAGTGGCGATGATGATGGGAGCACGGATGAAGCGCCGGCAGCCACTCCTGGCGTGCTCCCAGCAGACTTTGCCGAGCTCCCGGTCCGGGAACTCCGGGGCGTCGTCCGGACCTTGCCGGATTTCCCGCTCCAGGGACGGCAGGTCTCGACCGCCACCCGCGAACAGTTACTTGATGCCATCCGCGAATGGCAGGCACGTCCGGGCGCTGGGGGGTAAGCCATGCCCCTGGACCGCGATCTCGCCTCGATGCAGGAAGTCCGCGATCTGGTCGGACGGGCGGTGGCCGCCCAGCAGCAGATGATGGGGCTGGATCAGGCCGCGATTGACCGCATTGTCGAGGCGATGGCAGAAGCGGGATACCGGGCTTCCGCGCAGTTGGGACAGCTCGCCTGGGAAGAGACCACCTACGGCAATCCGGGCGACAAGCGGGTCAAGAATGAGTTTGGATCCCGGTCCATCGGCGAAGCGATCCGGGGGATGCGGACCATCGGGTATCTCGGGGAGCAACCAGCCACCCGGATCCGGGAATTCGCCTGGCCCTATGGGGTCATCGGGGCCATCACTCCGACGACCAATCCCACCAGCACAATCATGTACAAGGCGATCATCGCCGTGAAGTCGGGCAACGCGCTGGTGGCGTCGCCGCATCCCCATGCGGTCCGCTCCAGTTGCGCCGCCATGGATGTCGTGGGCCGGGCCGCGGAAGCGGCGGGCCTCCCCAGTGGTGCACTCGGCTGTATCTCGCAGCCGACCATGGCGGGAACCCAGGAGTTGATGCGTCATCCGCAGGTCGATCTGATCCTGGCGACCGGCGGCAAGGAGATGGTGAAGGCTGCCTATTCCTCAGGAAAGCCCGCTTATGGAGTCGGGCCGGGGAATGTCCCGGTCTATGTCGACCGGTCAGCGGATGTCGCCACCGCCGCCCAAAGAATTGTTCAGGGGAAAACCTTCGACTGGGGCACCCTCTGTTCGTCCGAGCAGTGCATCGTCGCGGATCGTCCCATCGCCGATGCCCTGCGGCGGGCACTGGAAGAAACGGGAGGCTACTTCCTCTCGCCGGAGCAAAAACGGGCGGTGGAGCAGGTCCTCATTGAGCCGAGCGGCCGGGTGAATGTGAAGCTGATCGGTCATCCTCCACAGGCCATCGCCGAGGCGGCAGGCTTTCGGGTGGAAAGCCAGGTCCGGGCGCTGATTGCGCCGATCGATGAAGTAGGGCGTCGCGAGCCCCTGTCGCTGGAAAAGCTGTCGCCGGTCCTGGCCTTTACGGTCCGGGAGGGCTGGGAAGCCGGCTGTCATACCTGCATCGACCTGCTGCATGTGGGAGGCGAGGGGCATACCCTGGGTCTCTACTGCCAGGATGAGCAAATCATCATGGAGTTCGGACTCAAAAAGCCGGTGTTCCGTATTTGTGTGAATACCCCCACGTCGATCGGTGCGGTGGGCGTCACGACCGGCCTCTTCCCGGCGATGACCCTCGGGTGTGGTGCCCCGGGGGGCAACATCACGTCGGACAACATCGGCCCGCAGCATCTCTACAACAAGAAGCGTCTGGCGTTTCATTTGCGCGATGTCGCGCCAGCCGCCGCGCCGTCACCAACGGCGATGGCTCCAGGACGCCCTGGTCCAGGTGGGGGTTTCTCAGCGGTCACCGCCTGTTCGCCGCTGCATCCCACCGGATGCGACACCTCCAGCTTCCACGGGCTGACTGAGCGGGACATCGAAGCGATCCTCGCGCAGATGTCCGGCGGACGGCGCTAGGGCACCGGGCTCTATGGACCCGCTGCCCGGTATGCTGGAACCGAAAGGCTCCTTCGATGCCTGGATGATGGTGAATGGAGCCTACTTAGGGGGTGGGTTCCTCGGACTGATCGCCCTCGTCATTCTCTCTATCGCGATTCTGAGCTTCCTTGAAATCCGACTCTCCCGGCGGGTGGATAGCAGGATGGAGTTCTATGCCCAGACGGTCGGGGAAGTGTTGAAATCAAAACTGATTGAAGGGCGCAGTCGCCACGGCACCCGGTACTACGTCCCCGTCATTGAGTATCAGTATCAGGTGGACGGCAAAACCTACAAGAGTCACCGCATTTACCCTGCGGAGTTCGGCGAGAGTGTCGATAAAGCCTGGGGCGAGCAGCTGGTCGCGAATTTTCCAGTCGGCCTACATTTCATGGTCTACTTCGACCCGGAGCGACCACGAGACTGCGTGGTGATCCGCGACCCCTCCATGGTGAAGCGGTCTGTCACCGGCCACCTGGTCATGGGGATCCTGATGGTGATTACCGCTGTCTGGATCATCTGGGCGGTCTTCACCAAAATCCTGCCCGAGGCGGGGAAGCCGCTGCCGCAGGACTGGTATGGCGAGAATGTGCAGGTGGAATCCCCCTGGACCATGGAACCTGTGCCGCAAATCTTGCAGCCATCGCCCTGAACAGGCATCATTCCCCCCAGACGCTGCGAGATCGCAGTCTGCAGTCTGAAAGGACCCCGCCATGACCGCTCCGCATGAGACCGCCCTCGGACTGGTGGAAACCAAAGGACTCATCGCCGCCATCGAGGCGGCTGATGCGATGGTGAAGGCTGCGCGGGTGACCCTGGTCGGCAAAGAGAAAATTGGTGCGGGGTTTGTCACGGTCATGGTGCGCGGCGATGTCGGGGCGGTCCGGGCTGCCACAGATGCCGGGGCTGCCGCTGCGGATCGCGTAGGGCAGCTGGTGTCGGTGCATGTGATTCCGCGTCCGCATGGCGATGTTGAAGAGATCCTGCCGAATCACGGCCAGCCGCCTGCCCCAGCTAAATAGGGATGCATGTAGCGACCCTTGGGTCTCCCTGGACAGGGTCAGCACCGCGCCGCAGGTGGCATGTATTCGCACTACTCCTAACCTGCCTCATCACTGGGCCAGTCAGCGCTGATCCCCTCCCCTTTCCCACCGCCGCAGAACTCGGTCGCACCATTGATCAGTTCAATGGTCCCTGCGGTCATGCCGATGGCGATGGTGTCCTCTCCGGCACACTCCTCCTGCTGGCCCCCTTGGGGCATCACTTCACTTTCACGGCCACCATCGTCGAGTGCGACTCTATGCAGCGTCGCCCACTGACTGAACGGGAAGCGCTGTTTGAATGGCTGGGTGTGTATGACCAGCGTCGGGATGAAGCCTGGACCTGGCTCGCCGACGCGCTGCAATCGCAACCGCAACAGGTGGGGTCCACCCTGCGTCGTGGGGCACTGATCCTGTTGCTCCAGGAATCCCCGGAACGGGTCGCGCAAATGCGCCCACTGCTGCGTCAGCAGGCTGATCCCGCCACGATTCGGCTGGCCCTGACCATGGAGGGGGGGCAGTATCTGGACCCCTTCGCCCGAGGACTCGGTCGGGACCTGGATGCCACCGGCACGCTCTATCGCGCAGCATTTGCTGACCTTGGGATCCTTCCGCTGTGCGACAACTGCCCCTCAGAGCCGCGTGGCACTGATGTGGAACAAGCCTGGGCGTTTATGTTCCTTTCACTCCACCCGCGTCAGCAACCCCGGGAGCTGCCTGCTCGCCTGGCAGAGAGCTGGTACCGCCCCTATTTGCAGCAATACACCGACGGCTCACTGCTGGAGCGATCGCTGGCGGCCGTGGTACTCTGGCGGCTGCATCCGACGGAGTCACGCTAACTATGCCCACCTCGCCCTGCGCCTGTGTCGCCCCGCTTCCGGGCCTGCCGCCGATCCCAATTCGGCGGATACGGGCCTATGCCCAGCTTTCCCGTGAAGCGATGGACGCCCTCTTTGGTCGAGGGAGCACGCTGACAGTGCTCCGCGATTTGGGTGAGCGTCCGTTCTTTGTCGCGAATCAGCAGATTCGGCTCTGCGGGATCGATGGGAGCACACAGGCGATCTCGGTTGTCGGGCCGATTGCGGCTATGACAGAGATCGTGCTGAGTCCGCTGGTGGCTGCTGCTGCTCGACTCGCGCCGCCCGTGCGGGTGCCCGGCGATCAGGACGAAACCGATGGGGGCTGCCTGCGGGGACCGTCGGGGGATTACCACCTGGATGACGGCATCCTGGTGCTCCGGCCACATCTCGTGCTCCCAGCGCAGCTTGCCGCAGCGACTGGGATGGCTCAGGGTGATGAAGTCGCGGTCTGGCTGCCAGGAAGCGCGCCAATCGTGCTCCCGCAGGTTCCGTGCATGCTCCGTGATGTCCGGGATCCGGAGATGCGCGTGGATGCTGATCTCGCGAACCGGGTGCAAACGCCAGATGGGGCGACCGCCACCGTGCTCCCGCGCCTCAGCGAACCGGTTGCGCCTGGGATCGGGGGGGTGCATGCCCCGCTGCCGGTCATCACGGAGGCCGATATCGTCAGGGCACACCTCGCTGGCAAGACCCTTCGGGCGGATCAGGGGACCATCGTGACCCCTGCAGCACAGGAAGCGGACCGGCGGTACCATGTGCTCGTGCCCCCACCAGCGGGGCGGTAATCAGGGATCACAGGGAGGCAGTCGCATGTTTCTGGGACGCGTGGTGGGGTCAGTCTGGGCCACCAAGAAGACCGAAAGCCTTGAGGGCCTCCGGCTGCTGATCGTGCAACCATTTGATTTGCGGCTCGACCCCAACACCGCAGTAGTCGTCGCTGCCGACACTATCGGCGCAGGCGTGGATGAAGTCGTCATCGTCGCCTATGGACGGGCGGCACGGCTGGCGACCGGCAATGTCAATGCCGCGTTGGAAGCGGCGGTCGTCGGGATTGTCGATGCGGTGGACCTCCAGCGCCTGGAAGGTGCTCCAGAACTCTCTGCGGCAGCGCAGTCCTTCCTCGCTCCTCGCTCCCGGAGCTGAGCATCTCCCCCTTCCCTTGACTGATTTCAGTCAGGGCTGCGAGGGCAACCTCTAGAGGCTGCGAAAGAGGACCGCGAGGTCCTTTTTTTATGAGATCAGCATCTGGACTTATACCGTTCAAAATGAACTAGTGGTGCGCTACGAAAGCGCTTGTCATTGTGTGCTTTTCAGGGTACAAAGGAGGTGCTCCGCCCATTAGACACGTCGTAAGTTATCAGGGTCCGTACATCAATGCCGTCACAAGGCCTGTCCAAAAGCGACCGGGGTGATCTCTTGGTGCTGGGTTTGCTGCAAAGCAGGCCGCGTCATGGTTATGAGTTAAAGCGTCTGCTGGGACAGTCCCTGGCGGGCATCGGACGCCCGGTGGCATCCACGCTGTACTACACCCTGAAACGGCTGCACCGGGCGGGGAGCATCACTACTGAGAGTGCCCTCGGACCCACCGGGCAGTTTGCGCCCCGGAGTATCTGGGAAATGACCGCCACCGGTCGGGGATCGTTGGAGACCCTGTGTCATAAAGCGCTAGACGATCTGACCTGCCCCGCGCCGCTGACCTTCGGGGTCCTGCTGGCTGAAGAACGCTCTGCAGCGGAACTGCGCCGGTTGCTGCAACAGCGACATGCCCGTCTGCTCCGCGAAACGCAGCTGCTCGTCAGAGATTCCAACAACCAGGCTGACCGGTGCCTGATTTCGATGTATCAGCTCTGTCAGCAGCAACTCGGGCTCGAACTGGGATGGATCGATGGCTTGCTGCAGCACCCGGCGATGGGGACACCGGCAGACCATGGGTCGGAATCTGCACCAGCTGACACGAACTGGCTGGAGGCCTTCGCCCCGCCTTCGCTCGCATGTGCTCCCACCATGTCCGAGGGCCACTAACCCCGAGGTTGTCGCACTAGTGACGTGCTACTCGATGATCTGACTCACACCCTCGACGTCAAACAATTCGGCATCTCCATGGACTCCCTCGGCGAGACGACCGGGGGTCCGGAGCACCTTTTGTCCCGCCTGGATTTTGCCGTAGGTGGCAGCCTGCCCCATCCGGGTGAGATCTGCTTCCGCTTTGGCCAAAGGCTCGGACATATTCAGGGTTTCGAAGTGCGCCCGGAGGTTGAGGGTCAGGTCCCGGTTGTCCTTCGCGGCTTCCAGCGATGCGAGATAGGTCTCCCGCGCCTCGGCATCCCGGCCGAGCCGTTCCTGCATTTCGCCGACCCGCGCCAGGTAGTAGCCGTAGTGCGGCTCCCCAGGCCCCTGCTGCTCCTGCAGTGCTGCCGCTTTCCTGTAGTGCTCCAGGGCCTGCTCGAAGGTGGCACCGCTGCTGGGATCCCGAGCCTGCAGTTCGGTGACCCAGCCCAGCAGGAAATGCACGTCGGGTCGCTTCTCCCACTGCTTCTGGCTACCTTCAAGGGCTGTACGAGCCTCGCTGAGGAGACCCTGCTCTTTCGTGGTGTCCCCGGCGGCGCTGGCATCCCGGGCTTCCCGGAGGCGGGTAATCGCCAGCATCGCGGGATCGGTAATGGCGACCCTGCTGGAGGCGAGGTCTTCCTCCTTCACCTTCTTGCGACCCGCTTCTTTATCGAACGGAATGAAGAACGAGTCCGCCTGCACCCGCTCCACATCCCCCTCCAGGGTCTCTTTCTTCACGATGCGGAGAATGTAGTACCCCCCCGAGGGGTCTTCGATGATGTCCGTGATCTCCCCGACAGGCGTGCTGAAGGCTTCCGCCCGGTACGCCGGCTGAATCTGTCCGGTGGAGAGGAGGTCGACATAGACCTGCGCGGGTTCGCGATACACCCCATCGATGTACTGGTCGAGGACTTCTGCGGTAGTTGCGCCATCAAGGAGTGCCTGACGCACTTCCCGTGCTCGCTTGAGGGTCAATTCCCGGGTATGGGTTACGGCCCTGCTTTTGGAGAACTGGACAGAGGGCTGCTTGTAGACCGCGTTTAGCAGGAGGGTATGGAGAGCGGCCTCGCGAAGAAAGGCCATCTCTTCGGGGGAGGGGCGGGCGAAGATCCCTTCGGCGTTTCGAATCCGCTTCACTTCAGCATCCACCAGTCGCTCGACTTCCAGGGCGTAGATCGGTTCGTTGCCGACCGTGGCAATGACCCGCTCAGGGTTGGTCCCCTGGGAGGTCTGGGGTGCGCCACAGCCCAGTAGTCCAATGGTCAGCAGGAGCAACAGGACGGACAAGTGGTGACGGATGCTCAAGGTAACGGAAGCCTCCCTTTCGATGCCTCACGGAGCAGACAGTGTCCGGACCCGGCGTACGACAGGTCCACTCTCCACGCAAGTATGCCCGACACCGCAGGTTAACGTCGCAGTCGATTCCAGACCCGCTGCAAGAGTCCGGGCACCGGAGGTGCCTGATCCGGCAGCGCCGTCAGCGCGCTGCTCCAGGGACCATCAGGATGGAGCGTCAGACCCGCTGCCAGCGACGCCACCAGCGCCTCGCAGGAGGTCTCCCAGGAGTAGTACTGCTGCAGGACGCTCCAGGGGGGTATCTCGCCCGCTGCGACCTCTTCCAGCGTCGCCAGGACTGCGCCAGCAAAGCCCTCAGGATCACCAGGCAGGGCCACCGCAGCGACTCCCTGCAGCTCCAGCTGACGACCCAACGGGTCCTCGCCGCTCACGACCAGACGCCGGCTATGCCGTACCGCTTCCAGATACCGGGTCCGGTGGCTGCAGGTGGCTTCCGGGCTCGGCCGATGCGCACTGATATGGAGAATCGCCCCCTCCGCGACCGCCGGCCAGTCGGCAGCGGGAATCCAGTCGAGCAGGTGGACCCGGTCCTGCAGCGCGGCTGAAGCGACCAACTCACGCGCTGCATCAGCCATCGCTGCTTCCGGACCTGCTGCATGGGGTGAGTCGAGTCCGGGGAGGAGGAGATGGAGCGCGGGCTGCTCTTCCCAGATGGTGGGCATCGCCTGGATGACCAGCAGGGGGTCCATCCAGGGCCAGAGGCCCCCACTCCAGAGGAGATAGGGCGTGGTGGCCGGAAGGCCGAGGCGGTCGAGGAGCGTAATTCGTGGTGCCGGATCGGGAAGTGCTTCCAGCGGGGAGATGCCATACGGACACCAGAGGACCCGGTCGTGACTTCCCCAGTCAGTATGGAGACTGGGGCTCACCCGCCCCAGGAGTGTGAGGAGCCCCAACAGCCAGGCTTCCTGCGCCTCGTTGGAAGCCAGCCAGTAATCCCCAGCACTGACCGCCCGGGCCATGGCCCAGGCCTGCAATTTCGTGACCTGACGGACTTCATCGGCGGGGTGTCCCTGCAACAACGCCGCCGTCTCCAGCGGAAAGGGTGCGGTGCAGTCAATGACCCGGGGACAGGGGAGGTCAAACACGCTCTGTTCCCGCAGGGCAGCCTGCGCTGGCAAGAGGATGCCGACGTAGTGACCCGCTCTGGCCTGCAGCGCGGCGAGGTCGAAGGGGTGCCAGGTGATGAGAGGGCTTGGGGGTGGGGAGTCGCCGTCGTACCAGCCTTCAATGGGAACACCGGCGGCAGCGAGCTGCTGCGCGATCGCGAGAGAACGTCGCGCCGGACCAGCCATGCGGGGTCCGAAGGGGTCAGCGGCCAGGAGTCCGAAGGGGCGGGCATCCATGGGGGGGAACGCTAGCACAGGCGAATTGGCGCTGGGGGGGGTCGGATTTTCGCCTGCTGGGCCTTGACAGGCCCCGCCCTTATTGTATTATTGCCCTAGTACACTCAGTCAAAGCAGGTTCCGCAGACAGGAGACACCGCATGACTACCCTCGCACTCTCGCTTGCTCCCCGCCGGTCGCTGCTCGCCGGGGGACCCACGGATGACCAGTTGGTCAGCGCGGCTCGTCAGGGACGGGCCGAGGCGTTCGATGCCCTGTTAAGCCGCCACCACCAGACCGCCAGGGCGATCGCGGGCCGGATCCTTCACCGGGATACGGCGGGGCTGGAGGATGTCCTGGCCGAGGCGGCCTGCCGCGCCTGGGTCCACCTCCCCCGGCTGCGGGATGGGGTCCGGTTCCGGTCGTGGTACTGCACCATTGTCCGCAACGCGGCTCTCGATTTCGCCTACAAGGTGGGCCGGGAGCGGGGTCCGGTGGGCCACGACGATTCCGGGGAACTCCCGGAGTTCTGGTGGGATCGCCTGGAGTCCCAGTCCCTCTCGCCGATGGAGTCGCTGGAGCAGACCGAGACCCTGTCGCTGCTGCAGCAGGCGCTGGGAGACCTGGAGCCCCTCTACGCCATCCCGGTGCGACGCCGCTGCCTGGAGGAGGCGTCGTATCAGGAAATCGCCCGGGAGCTCGACAAGCCGGTGGGGACGGTCAAGAGCCTGGTCCACCGGGGGAAGGCGCTGATCGAGCAGCGACTCCGGGAGCAGCATGTGCTGCTGTAGCGGTACAATCCAGTGTCCTACTCTCTCCTGTCAATGACAGGAGCTTTTGTTACATCCCGGCGCAGCAGAAGCTGCTGTGACCATCTCCTGCAGGAGCCTGTATGCCATCCATCGACCGTCTGGCACTCCGCCTGGATCTGCGAGGGCATACCCCGATTTTCGTGCAGTTGGTTGACGGGATTAAGTACCACATTGCCACAGGCGGGTTGGTGCCCGGCGACCAGCTCCCACCAGTCCGGCGGCTGGCCGATCATCTTGGGATCAACCCTAACACGGTCGATCGGGCGTATCAGGAGCTGATTCGCCTGCAACTGGCAGAGTCTCAGCATGGGCGTGGGACATTCATTACCGGGACCCTGCCGCCGGAGACGCCCCCCAAGGACCGGGAAGCGCGTCGAGACGCCGCAATCCGCGACCTCGTGACCTCTCTCTCGGAGCTGGGCTTCAGCAAAACGGAGATTTTGACGGCGGTGATTCAGCAGCTGCATCTGGAGTAGCGGTCCCCACTCCCCCTCTTGATTGCCCATATGTATCAGGTCACCGGTACAATATTAACCTTCGCGCTTCACACGCCGTATACTCCCTCCAATGTCCGCCGACCTCGCCCGCTTCGCCATTCCGGTCACGACCCCGGCCGATCCGGGGGCCTGGCGGGATGATCCGTTTCTCTGGGGCATCGAAGCACTTGCGCTGACCAACGGGACCGGGGTCCCGTCTGATTCTTTGCTGCGCCTCCTGGGAGGCGGAGCCTTTGTGTTCGCGGCTTGCATTAGCTGTTGTCCCTACTGGTGGCTTGGGGCAGGGAAGGCACGACGCCGTTATGCCCTGGGGACCGCTTTGGGATGGAACATCACGCACATCACCGCCGATGGGACACAAGCTGCCTACGAAGCGCTCCTGAAGGGTCCCCTGACCCAGGAACTGACCTTTGGGCGCGCCCTGCTGGCCTACGGGGGCTGGCCCGGCGAAGCGCAGTATCACTGGGGTCTGGTGACCGCCACCGCCGAGGGGCATTGTCCTGCGGGACTCACCCCCTTCACCGGCGAGGAACTCGTCGTGATGCCCAGCTGGCCCTATCGCCTGGTGCTGGCGGACCCGGTGGGGCAGCCGGTGCCGCCCCTCGCCGCGACACTGGAGCAGGCACTGAGCGATGCGTCGCGGCACTGGGACGACGTAGTGGGGCAGGAGGCTGGCGATGCCGCCCCGGAATCGCAGTGGCATTCTGGTGCGGCGGCGCTGCAGATCCTGCAGAAGCGGCTGGCCAGGCAGGACCCGTTCTGTGATCAGTGCGCAGACTCCTCGTGCCTGTCGGCGCTGATTCAGGGGTGGGCCGCGAACCTGAAGCAGGGAAGCGCATGTCTTATAGCGGCAGATGCGGTGCTGCAGGCACCAGAACTGACGAACCTCGCCAGCGACTGGCGCACGATGGGGGAAGACCTGCAGTCCGCAGCAACAGTTCCAGCCGATCCAGGCGCACTGGCACGAGTGGTGGATCGCTGGAGTGAGATGTACACCGAGTGCAGAGCCCGTCTGGACACCTGGCTTCAGACACGGGCAGGAGGTGAATGATGCGATACGTGCAGTTGGGACGCACTGGACTCTCCACCAGTGAAATCGGATTCGGTGCCTGGGCCATCGGCGGCAATCAGTACGGCAACTCCTATGGCCACACCGATGATGTCACGAGCAAGGCCGCTGTTCATGCGGCCCTGGAGTGCGGCATCAACTTCTTTGATACCGCCGATGTGTATGGCTACGGCCATTCCGAGGAGGTCCTGGGAGCAGCCCTCAAGGGAGCCGACTTTGGACTCCCCCCCATCATCGCGACCAAAGTGGGCGGCAATTTTTATCAGGGCCAGACGCGGATGGACTTCAGTCCGGACTATCTCCGCTTCGCAGTCGACCAGTCGTTGCGCCGGTTGCAGATCGACCGGATCGATCTCTATCAGTTGCATAACCCCAGCGCTGAGATCATCGCGGCGGGCGCGGTCATCGACACCCTCGAGGAGCTGCAGGCTGCCGGCAAGATCGGACACATTGGCGTGTCGGTGTTCACGCCGGACGAGGCGATGGCCTGTCTTGGGGATGACCGGGTCGCATCGATTCAGCTGGTCTACAACCTGCTGCGACGGGAGATGGAGTCGCAGGTCCTCGAAACCGCGCAATTGCGCCATGTGGCCATCATTGCCCGGGAGCCGCTGGCCAACGGGTTCCTGGCGGGACGCCGGTCGCCGCAGGACGAGTTTGAGCCTGGCGACATCCGGTACTCGATGCCGGCGGGGTACAAATCGCAGCTGGCGGGAGCGGCCGCCTATGTCCGGGAGGTTCTGGAAGCCATCGATGGGCCACAGGGAGTCCGGACGCTGGCGCAGGTTGCCCTGCAGTTCGTGATTCGCCATCCTGCGGTGAGCGTGGTGATCCCGGGGGCAAAGAAGGCCAGCCAGGTGATCGAAAATGCCCATGTCAGCGACCTTGGTCCGCTGGAAGGGGCCTTCATCACCTCCCTCTTCGGTCCGGACTACCAGCAGGCGGACCCAGCCCAAAAGCCCTATCAGGAGCTCCCCATCGCATGACAGCAGCTATCGAAGTGATTGCCCGGGCCGTGATACAGCGCGAAGGACATGTACTGCTGACACGACGGGTCGGGGGGAGCTATGTCTTTCTGCCGGGAGGACACATCGAGCCGGGCGAAGCAGCGGTGACCGCCCTGGTCCGGGAGATCGACGAAGAACTGGGAACGCAACTCGACGTCCGGCGCTTTTTGGGGGTCGTTGAGCACCAGTACAGCCGCGGCGACACCACCACACACGAGGTGAATCTGCTCTTTGAGGGGAGTGCTCCGGCGCTCCCCTTCCCTGCTTCCCCGGAAAGCCGGGAGCCCCGATTCGAGTTTTGGTGGGAGCGTGTCGATGGCCTGGCCGAGTGCGGGCTGGAACCCTCTGTACTTCGGGACGATCTGGCGACGTGGCTCTTCGCACAAGGAGCAGGGCGCTTCGGCAGCACTCTGCGGTAGCGTCAGTCGTCTGCGACGTCGGTGGTATCGCGCTGAAACACCGAGCGAGCCTCCGGCAGCACTTCCCGACGGGGCTGGACCAGCAAAATGGTCATCAGACCGATGACCCCGAAGGTCGCGAGCCAGAAGAGTCCCGGTTGTCGCCAAAAGAGGCTGAGTCCAGAAACCCAGGCGGTGGCACTGAGGAGCAATAGCTGTACTTCTACCCGGAGTTGCGTCGTGGCCTCCGGGTCCGTGAGCAGACGTCGCAATCGACGAGTCGCCAGCCCCAGCGTCAGTATCACGATCCCCAACGCGACCCAGTCACCGGGCGTCACGCTCTGGGCGGAGAGCATCGGGAACTGCAGCCGGACCCCTGCCGCCACGATGGCGGCGTTGAGAAGGCCGACCTGCCCCCACCAGCGTCCATCTTTGGCAGCAGTAGACTGTGTCTGCACATGAGCCCCCGTCGCCTCCCATTATTGCTGCTCTGCTGCTGGCTGGGGCTGCCGGGGACCGGAGCGACCGCGCCCCCGCCGGTGGAGGTCACGATGGCAGCGACCATCGTCCGCGAACAGGGGGCTTCGGGCATGGCAGAGTCGTTTCTGACGCTCGTGAGTCTGGATCAGCAGCCCCATACGTTCAGCGTGATGCTGCCACCGGATCAGACCCTCACCCCGATCGTCTGGACTTTCCGGGGCTGGTGGACCAGCGAGGAAATCACCCACGCGGAGCAGCTGCAGCTCGCGCTCCGCACAGAACAGGCGACCTTACGACAGCTGGACCATCAGCGCTGGATCGTCATCGGCGCCATCGCCCCCGCACTCTGGCCGGTCGCGGCGGGCTACGGCAGCGTGCTGGCGCATCCGCAGAGCGCTGAACTGGGGATGCAGCCCTACGAGTTGCCGTTCGAGTTGTACTACAACCCCGTGCCGGAAACAGAACAGGCCGACGAGGCACTGACCCTCGCCGAGGACCCTACGCGGCCGGGTCACTGGCAGGTGACACTGCGTCCTTCGCCCCTGGCAACACCGCTGTCGGGGCTGGGGCTCCGGGTGCAGCATCCCGCCGATGCCGTGCCTTCGCTGCTGATGACCAGCCACGATGGAACGGAACTGGCGACTCCGATGCCCCTGCCGGTCCGGTTCCAGCGCATCTATGGCGCCTCCGGGGAGCATCAGGAACACAGGTGGCATCAGTCAGGGATCCGTCAGCTGGAGCACCTGCTGGCCGCCTGGGAGAGTGGGTCCACCGCGAGCCTGACTTCGGTCAGTCTGCCTCAGGATGCCCTATTGCTCTACCGGGGCCATGAGGGACCCGGAATGCCCATCCAGGTGGTCGGCGACAGGCTGCCACGATGGTGGAGTCCGGGATTCGTGTTGTGCATAGGGCTGATGATCGCCCTGGGCGGGGGGTGGCTGCTGACCGCGCAGTCTGCGACGGTATCCACTGGCACACGATGGCTGAAGCTGGCCTTGGGCTGGCTGGCAGGCTGGGGTGTCGCGGTGCTGGGGTTCCCCCTCTTCGGACTCGGTTTCCTGGCGGGGGCTGCAGTGACCGACCAGTACTGGGCACGTCAGGGACTGGGAGGAGCCTCCTGGGGACGGTGGCTCGGGCTGGTGGGTCTCTGGCTCCTGCTCAGCGCATTGGCGTTGCCGCTTTTACTGACCCAAAGCCTGCTTTCTTAAAGGGAACCGAACGGTTATGGCGGTTGCGGGAAGGCCCTGAAACGCGCACACTACGGGGGTTACTGCCAGATGTCAGTGCTGAGACGCTGACGCTGTTGTCAGGATCACAGGAAAGGCCGGGCAAACAGGTCGTGCTGGTACTGCTGGCGGCTCACGCCACAGAAGCCGACATCGCGCAGGCCATCGCGACCCTGGAGGGTCGGGGTGCCAGTGTGCAGCCCCTCCAGCATGGAGGGCAGACCTGCCTGCTGGTGACCGGCCTGCCGCCGGGGACCTCCCAGTCGGGGCTGGGTGCCCTGGCGGGAGTCGAGCAGGTCCTCCCAGTCACCCGACCGTATGTCCTCGCCAGCCGGACCTTTACCACGGAAAACTCGATAGTCCCGGTTGGTGGACTCCCGGTCGGTGGCCCGGGCTTGCTGGTGGTGGCGGGTCCCTGCGCGGTGGAAAGCCGGGCGCAGACACTCACCGTTGCTGATGGTGTTTCGCGCGATGGAGCACAAGCGCTCCGGGGGGGGGCGTACAAGCCACGGACATCCCCCTACTCCTTCCAGGGACTTGGCCCCGAGGGGCTGGAGATTCTCGCTGAAGCCCGGGCCCGTACGGGGCTGCGGATCATCACGGAAGCGATGGATCAGGAGCAGCTCGATCTGGTCGCGCCGGTGGCGGATGCGGTCCAGATCGGGGCGCGCAATATGCAGAACTTTCCGCTGCTCAAGGCGTGCGGGGAGATCGGGAAGCCGGTCGTGCTGAAGCGTGGGATGTCGGCGACTCTCACCGACTGGCTTTTGGCGGCGGAGTACATCCTCGACGCGGGGAATCCGCATGTGATTTTGTGTGAGCGGGGCATCCGGACCTTTACGGATCACAGTCGCAACACCCTCGACCTGTCGATCATCCCGGCGGCGAAGGCGGAGACGCACCTCCCGGTGATCGTGGACCCCTCCCATGCCACCGGGCGACGCCTGCTCGTGCCGGCCATGGCCCGGGCGGCGATCGCCGCGGGGGCTGATGGCCTGCTGATTGAAGTGCATGGGAATCCGTCAGAAGCGCAGTCCGATGGCGAGCAGGCGATTCTGCCAGCAGAGTTTCGGGCTTTAATGCGCGATCTGGAGTCCCTGGCTCCGTTGCTGGGACGGCATCTGCTGCCAGCCCCAGTAGCCCTCCCCGCTCCGGCGGAGTAGCATCTTCCGCTGTTCATGGACTGCTCCATCATCATCCCCAACTTCAACGGTCGGCATGTGCTCGGCACCTGCCTGGCTGCGCTGTATGAACAGACCAGCACCCGGCTGATCGAACGGGAAATCATTGTGGTGGACAACGGGTCCACCGATGATTCACGTCAGTTCGTGACGGCGGAGTACCCGGAAGTCTCGGTCATCAGCCTGCCGCGAAACACCGGCTTCACCGGGGGCATCGCCGCCGGCGTGGAGGCGGCTCGGGGCGACACGCTGGTCTTCCTCAACAACGACACGCGTCCGGACTTTGTCTGGCTGGAATCGCTCCTGCAGCCGCTGCGGGATCCGGCAGTGGCAGCAGTCGGGAGCCTGATGCTGAATGCGTCGGAGGAAGCGATTGATTTCGCAGGCGGGACCGCCAATCTCTTTGGGTGGGGCTTTCAGCAGGGACATGGCACTCCCGCGCCGGTGGCAGAGCCAGAGGCAGCACCGGTCCCGATGCTCTTTGTCTGCGGCGGAGCGATGGCGGTACGCCGCCCCGTGTACCAGCAGGTGGGGGGCTTTGATGGGGAGTACTTCGCCTTTTTCGAGGATGTCGACCTGGGGTGGCGACTGAATCTCGCCGGACACCGGGTGGTGTTGGCCCCGGCATCCCGGGTAGCGCATCAGCAGTCGCATACGGCGAAGCAGATGCCGAAATCGCTCCGGACCTTCCTCATCGAGCGCAATGCCTTCACGACAATGGTGAAGAATCTCTCCGAGGCCAATCTGCACCGGCTCCTTCCCTGGGCGACCGCGCTGCTACTGGAGCGGAGCCTGCTGGATCTGGGGATCGAGCGGGATCGGCTCTTTGCTGGTCGCTGGGGAGATGAGATTTTCAGCCGGGGGAGTCGCAGCGCTGCGG